>JALHRK010000227.1 GCA_022841505.1 Saprospiraceae bacterium
ATATTATGACGTTTACTAAACTTAAAAAGTTCAGTAAACGTTGCCGCGCCTGGAATAAAAACAGTACCGGGGTAATCCTGAAAGGATTGAATGTGAATAGCCGCCGATGAAATCGGTGGCAGAGAGGCGGGTACCTATCACGGGAAACCGCGAAGCGGTTGGATATGAATTATTCCTGCATTTGGATACCGGAGGGTTCTATATGCAAGTATAGGTTTTTTTTGGGGTGGCTACAATTTTCAGGAGATAAACCCTATTCTTCCTACCAAAGCCGCCACCACTCGCCTGTCCGCTCTTCCATGGATTCTGCGGAAGCGACAACAGGGTTTCGCCGAGGATGTACCTGAATGGCTTTGTCCGATTTTGCCGCCTGAAGCTCCGGCTTCTCCAATATGTTTTTGATCTGCGCTTTCAAAGCAGCCCCTTTTTCCGGATTGATCATCCACACATAATTGGCAAAACCCTGGATGGATTCCAAAATCTGGCCTTTGCCAAAATCTGCAGCGCTGACGCCCTGGGTTTCGATGCGGTGCAACACGGCCCGGAATTGTTTGAGTTTTGCCCGGGAAACGTTCGGTTTTTCGTTCACCACCACGCCGGTTACTTCCTGGCGGGTGCCTTTGCGCATCACTTTGATCTTGTCGGGATGCAGGACAAATCCCTCATTTTCGACAATTTGCCGGGCCTGCCAGAGTACACGATTCACATCGCGGTTGTCGGTTGCTTTTTTGGAAAAAGTGAGGTCGTCGGCGTAGCGGGTATAAGTCCAGCCTAGTGCTTTCGCCATGCCTTCAAAGCGGCGGTCGAGGCCCCAGCACAGGATATTGGTGATGGCCGGACTGGTTGGCGCGCCCTGGGGCAGGCGGCGGTCGCCTTTGGCCACGAAATAGCGCTGGCCGTCGAGGGTCACTTCGTCGGTTTGTGGTTCGGTGCAAATCAGACCCAAAATGGTGGCCAATTGTTCCGAATAACCTAAGGTGCGGAAAACGCCTTTGACCCGGCGGTAGGAAACAGACGGAAAAAAATCTTTCACATCCATATTGATCACCACCTGCGCGCCTACATGCGGCAGGGCATTGCTCAGGATGGAACGCTGCGGCACAAATCCGTGCGCTGCTTCGTGCAACTGCAATTTGTAAAGAAGATGATCAAGGATCCAGTGCTGGGCTTTTTTCAGGCGCGGCGCCGGGGCGGAAATCTCCCGGAATCCCCCAGTTTTTTTGGCCACTTTGAAGCGCTGGTAGTGGCTGGTGCGCGAAACCTGACGGTCGAAAGCCAAAAAGCGGAGTTCGTTCAGTGGCAGGTTCATGGCTTCAGCCAGGCCCTTCACCCCTTCAAAAACAGGGAGGCCAAAGGATTCCAATTGCAACACATTGCTCTCTTTCTGCTGCAAGCCTGCCGACACGGCCGGCCCCAGCCATCCAATGTCCTGTTGCTGCGCTTCGGCCCAGGCGACGGCTTTTTCGGCGCGCTGGCGTTCACGGCGTTCTTTGGTTTCCACGCGCCGCGCTTTGGCCTCCGCCATGCGTTTTTGACGCATATCGCGCAGCATCTTTTTTTTGTTTTTGTAAATGGCCTGGCGCTGAAGGGCTTCTTTCAATTCTCCTTCCAGGGTTTTGCGCTGTTCCCGCAGCGATTCGCTGAGTTGGGGAACGCCTTTGGATACATCCCAAAAGCCAAGTCGTTTCATCTCCTGGAGGATGAATTCATCGCGTCCGCCGAGTTCTTTGATGCGGTCCCAAATTTCCTGCCGGGTCATAGTTGGTTGATTTTTTGCCGAAAGGCTTAAAAAATTGCGGCGGCGCCGACCTTCGTACGATCAGCGTGGCAAGCGAATCAACTCCCGCGGCCCGGCCTACCCGGGTATCTATCGCGAGGACAGCGTCTTCGACGCAACACCGGGGACTTGCGATAGATACCCGGGTAGGCCGAAGGCTGCAACATGAAGATTCGATTTGCCGGCGAATGCTTAGTCTTGTGTCATGGATGCCGAAACAGCATCCGGATTGCAAGGTTTTTGTCAGCAACCGCCGCGTTTGCGTAAATGGATTTTAGATATTTTTTGGGTAAAAAATTCCGGCGCAGCACCTTCGTACAGACTCAGTTGTAAGCGAATCAACTCCCGCGGCCCACGGACTATGTACGCCGGAAGGAAATGCAGACGCTTCGCGGCAACACCGTGCATTTTCTACCGGCGTGCATAGTCCGTGAAGGCTGCAACATGAAGATTCGATTTACAGGCGAATGCTTGGTCTTGTGTCATGGATGCCGAAACAGCAGCCGGATTGCAAGGTCTTGGGCATGCGCCGGAAAAGTTTTGGTAAAAAACTATGTGGTAAAAACCACCAAATTCGCTGCCATTCTGGCCGCTAAAATATGTTCGCACGGCCCCTGCCGAAGCTGGTTGGCCTGATGAAAACTGCAATCGCAAACCGCGCGCACCAACCGCTCATCGCCATCAATCTGGAGTTCGGGGCGGTGGTTGCGTTTTTTGTCCTGCACCAGGGCTGTAATTTTCATCCCTTTCCCGGCAGGTTCTATATTCGTTTCGCTGACCAATCCTGCTTCCACTATTTTGGAAGCAGCTGCTTCCCGCGGATTGGCAAAACGCAGCGCTTCCGGCGAAAGCGGATCGCGGCTGAGTTCGCGCACGCGCCAGACTTGTTTGCTCAGGTCGTAAATGACCCGGCCTGCCTGCACGTAAGCGCTCAGCGCGCCCGCAACGGTGTCGCGGCCAAGGTCAAGGCGCTGTGCCAGGCTGCTGGTACTCTCCAGCCAGGTGTCGCGCAGGGCGTCAAAAACGCGTTGTTTGGTCAGGCTATCCACTTCGGCGCGGGGGGCCAGCAGGTCAAAATTTCCTGCCCGCGACCAGTCGTTGGCCGTCCATCCGGAAAGGCCGAGCGTGAAGCTCATGTCGCCCAGATGCACTTCAAAAAAGGAAGGCATGCCGCTGCCCAAAAGCGTGACGGTGCAGCCCTGAGCCACCGGGATCAGGCGCTCCAGCATCAGCAGGCGGCGGCGCCCCCAAAGCCTGATGTCGAAATTTTTTGTGCCTTTGAAAATGCTGCGCGGACAAACCAATTCTAAATTCCAGGGTTCAAAAATCAGCCGAATGGGTTCGCCTGGTTTTAAAATCCATCGCAGAGAGCGCGGTCCTTCCGTTTCTTTGTGGCGGCGCAGTTTCAAACAAATATTGTACACGTCGGTCGGGTGCAGGTCGAAGCGAACGGCAGGCATGGTCATGGCGGAACTAACTTGCAAAAAGCCGCGTACCCACGTATCCGGCAAGTCTATTTTCACCTCTTTCCATGCTTCATCTTCTGCCGTTTGCACTTCAAACCCGCTGGGGTCCACTTTCAATTCGGTTTCTTTGTACGTTCTGATTTTTTGAAATTCGTTGTAAAGTTTCGTGGAATAATCAACATTGGTGGTGCCGCAGCGAAAAGCGTCTATTTCTTTGAATACCTCGTAGTTACAAGTTAGTTTGCCATAAGTGCTTTCGTCTTTGCTGAAGCACTCAAAAAACAGCGCGTCGGGGTGAACGGTGATGACCGGATCGAGTACCCAGGACATTTCCGGGTCGTTTTTCCACACATACTGCCGGTACCTGTTCTGCGCTTCCCAATACACATTCATCAGTTTGCTTTCTTCCTTTCGAATGCCGTCAATGCCGGTGCGGAGGGTTTTGATTTTCGATTCCAAAAGCTCCTTATCTCCAACCAAAGAAGCAATGTGCTCCCCCAGCATCAATTCCTCCTGCGTTTCCAGCCATTCGCGGTAAGCAGTTTTGTCTTTCGGCACAAAGCGCAGGTCAGACACCACCACTGCATTCAGCGCCGAAATGGCTTCGCGGAACGGGATTTTTTGGGACAATTTGCCCGTGAAATAGGTTGGCTGCCGCAGGGTGTCCGGTGCGAATCGCATCGCTGTTCCCGCCGAACCATCGGTCACGGAAGAAGAACCGGCAAATTTGTAGTTGAATCGCATGGCGGATTTATTGTTGTTGGTAATCTTGTTTGTTAAAGGGGCAAATTCGCAAAAGGCAAAACCACGTTTGGATATTTTTCACGAACATCCCGCATCAGCCGGATGCACTGCGCTTTGTCGTCCTGCACCGCGGTCAGCGACACCCGATCAAGGATGGCCGCAATTGCTCCGGCGTTTTTTTCTGATTGCAAAGCTTCGCGTTCCAGAAAATTAAAAACCAGGTCTTTGGCTTTGCGGCTTTTGTTCACCTGCATCAATACAGTGGTGCAATAGGCAGACAGTTTTTCTAAATACCCAGGATTGCCGGCAGCGTATTTTTCCAGATATTGAGCGGCGTAAACCTGAACTTCCGGCCGGGGATGCTGACTCAGCTTCAACAAAAATTCCGGGCCGTCTTCATCTTTCAGGTAACGTCCAATCAGCTCGCGGCCAAAAGCCTGCACGTCCACTCGGACGCTGTCGCAAACGCTGATCAGCAGTTCGGGCGTCCATTCCCGTTCCCCAAAATGTTCGCGGAAATAGTCGAAAGCAAAAGCGCGGGTGTCGTCCCATTCCGATTCGAGCAGGCGCACGGCGTCTTCCCGTTCGTAGCGCATGCGTTCTTTATTTTCCAAAAACATGCGCTGGCAAACCTGGCGCACAGCAGCCACCTCGTGATCGCCGAAGCGGACAATGTTCCGCACGGCTAAGCTTTCCGCCCCCACAAAGCGTTCCACAAGATGGGCCGCCAGCGTGTTGGCTGCGATCTGATCCGAATTCAGGAGCCGGAAAATGGTTTTGCGTTCAATGCCCGGCAGATGCGCATGCAAATGCGCCATCGCAAAGCCAAGCAATTCGTCGTGGGTATCGGTCACCGGTTCTTTGCGCAGCAGGAGGTTCAGGCACACGCCCAAGAGTTGTTCGGCGAAAGCCTCATCCATACCCATGGCGGGCAACAACACTTCCCGGATGATTTCCCGCACCAGCGCGTTTTTATTGACTAAGTTTTTAAACAAAACATCCTTGCGTAAGCGCAAGTCCGCAGCGCTGATTTGCCGGATCAATCCGATGCCGTATTCGCGGATCGCTTCCGATTTATGGCTAAGCAAAGCTTGCAACAGCGAGTCGGGCAATTGTTCCGGGTTGTTCGGGCGCGCAGCAATCAGGTCGGCGCCCAGCAGGGCAATGGGTTCTAAAGGATGCTGTAACAACTGCTCCAGGATCTCTAAACTCAGTTTGGACAGCAGCGCGCTGCCCCAATGGTAAAGCGGCGCAATCATTTCGGAGGCAAGCGCTGCATTGGTGGGCGTTGGCTTTTCCGGGGATGCTGCGAGGACTTTTTCCGGCGCCAGACCCAACAGCCAGGCCAGAATCCGCCCGATCAAAACCTGTTGGCGGTGTTCGTCCAGCAACCCAATGATTTCCGGCATGGAAGCTTGTGTTTCCTTTCGGATATCCGGCGCGCTATGGGTCAACAGCAGGAAGACAAAGCTGGTATCTTTAACAAAAGCGGGCAGATTGGCGCGCAGCCATTCGTGGCCTTTGCGGCGAACGGCCGGGTGGCGGTTGTCGAGCATGTCCAGCACCAGTTCGCAATCGGGGTGCAGCGGGTCAAACCGCTGTTCGGCCAGTTCCAGTGCCAGCAACGCGGTTGGCAAATGGGGGCTGTTCATCAGCTTGCGCAATAAGGGCAGGTCGAAGCGCGCGGTCAGTTCCGCAAAGCCTGGATGCGTCTTGAAGCGGCGCAAAGCAAAGGCCTGAACCACTTCCGCCCGGGATTCGGCCAGCAGGTGAATGTACGCTTGCGGACAGGCATCCCAGCGATTGGCGTGGGCTTCAAATGGGGCCGTTTTGGACAGTTTGTCGTATTGTTCGCCCGAAATGGACCATGCTGCGCCTCTTTTTTTCAAACCAAAATTCCGGTTCGCTCCGTTCAGGATGTAAAAGACTGCCGGGAATTCGCTGTATTGCGGAAAAACCGTCCGCACCAAATCCCATTTTTTCGTCTTTTCATTGTACACATACCGGCTTGAGGTGCAGAGCATGCTGCTGTGCTTTTTGTCGTCCAAAGCCAACAAAATTCCTGCTGCCATTTTTACGTAACTGTGGTCTTCGTATTCCAGCGTGTCCAGCAGCGTTTGCAGGCTGCGCCGGAGAAACCACTGGCGGGTTTTGGAGGAGAACGCTAAGCGACTGTCTTCCTGCCCCATTTCTTTGCCTGGGTTCAGGGTTTGCCACTGACCGTCTATTTGCACGTTAACTGTTTCTTCAGTCGTACTGTTCATAAACATCGGCAGTTCAGCGGCAAAGCGCTGCGTGATCACGCCAAAAACCTCCCCGTCCAACCGCATTTCCGCCACTTTATACAGGTGGCGCAGCACTTTAAAAAAGCCCGGTCTGAAAGGCGCATGTTGGACAAACCAAAGGATGGACGGGCGCAAAAAAGGCAGTTCTGTTGAAAGCGCATACAGCGTTTCTACAAAAGAAAAATGGCTTTTGGGGCGGTTTTCGACGTAGTCCTTTAAGGTCAGCAACAGGGTTTCGCCTTGTTGCTGGCGCACCTGGTGCTGAAATGAAGGCGGTAGCTTTTGGAGCAAATTTTCCTGCAAAACGACGCGTTCCGTTGCCGGAATCACCGATACGCAGACCTGGTACAAAAAGGCGTCGCAGCCTGCCGTTGCCAGCGTTTGCAAAACGGGTCGGACGGATGATTTTTGGGCCTCATCGGCGGTCATCCCGCAACGGGCAATGGCCCAAAGGGTGCAGTACCGCATCAACGCGGGGTTGTCCGTAATCGGCGGGTTTTCGAGCAGTCGTGCTAAATGGGGGAGGGCTTCCGCCAAACGCAGTACGCCGGCCCGCCACACCACCCGGTTGATGGCCCAGTTCTTGTCGGACTGGGCCGCCGGGTTGCGAACGGCTAACGCTAAATGCGCCAATATGGCTTTTTTGCGGGCTACCGGATTTTTTTTGCGGGTTGAAGTCGGGTGGGATGCTTCAGGGCCATTGTAGGGTTGATATCCTTTTTTTGTTTTTTCGTTCAGCAGGGCATTAAATGCTTTTTCAGCGGCTTCCAGCGAAACAGGTTCTGCGGTTTTAAAACCCGTTTGCAATTGGGTTCCGCGGCGACCGTATTCAAAATACACCTGGTACAGTGCGCCTTCCCGGATCAGAGCGAGGTGGTAGACCTTGTCCGAGTTGCCTTCCTGGAAACGCAGGAATACCTGGCGTTCCGTTCCTTCCGGCGAGCTTTGCAGCGTTTCTTCAATCCCACTTTCCTGCTCCTGTTCCGGAGCTGGTGTTGCCTGTCGGCCAAGTTTGGTGAGGAAATCGAATAAGCGCATGGCAGCTATTTTGTTTTGAACAAGGTTGTTTCGCATCTTTGCGATGTTGTTATCGGGTAACTTGATCGCTTTGATAATACAAAGATGGGGTCTCCCAACGCAAGCTATTTGCGTTGGCAAAACTTTTTGTTGTGTCAAAAAATAAAAACCAACTCGCTCGCTTCCGGCGCATCCACGAACTGCTTACCCTGCGGAAAGGCGCCGTTGTGAAACCCGAAGAGTTCTGCCGGGCCTGCGACATCAGCCGCCGAACCCTCGACAACGACCTTGCTTTTATGCGCGAAGAATTCCGGGCGCCCATTATCTGGGACAAGCAGCGGCTGGGCTATTGCTACGAACATCCGTTCGACCTCACTTCGCAAATTGCCCTGAATACGGAAGACGTACACCGGCTCCATGTGGCGGTGGAAACGCTGGCGCAGTTTGAGCATCTGGAGGTTTTTCGCGACCTGCGCGAAACGGTGGAGAAGATCCGGAAAGGCGTCAGCGGCTGGGTACGCCGCTCGGCTGCCGCCAAGTCTATTTATTTTGAACCGGTTCAAAACGCGGGCACTGAACACCTGCCCACCCTGCTGCGCGCCATCGAAGAGCGGCGGCGCGTGACCTTCGGCTACCAGTCGTTTCAGCAACCGGAGGCTCAGCAATGCGACCTGGAGCCTTATTGCATCCGCCAGTACGACCAGCGCTGGTACGTGGTGGGCCATTCGCCCCAATACAACTACTTGAAACCTTTTGCCTTAGACCGCATCGCCAGTCGGCCCGAACTGACCAAAACGATCTTCCCGGCCCCCGATTTCAAACCCGAACAATTTTTCCTGCACATCTACGGCATGCACACCGAACCCATCGAACAGGCCCGCGAGGTGGTGATCGGATTTTCGCCGTTGCAGGCGCGCTATTTTGTGTCGCGGCCTTTTCATCCGTATCGCTTGCTGGAAGAATACGCTGACGGCAGCATCCGCGTGCAATTGCACGTGTGTATTACGATTGAGCTGATCCGGAAATTGGCCAGTTACGGCCATGAAGCGGAGGTGCTTGCGCCGGGGGAACTGCGAGATACGATGCGAGTGTTTTTTGAGGAGGGGAGGAGGAAGTATGGGGATAAAGATTAATTGATGATAGATGATTGATTAATGAGGATTGATGATGTGGAATGCCTACTCGTTTGATGTTTTCGGGTTCCTATCGGCTATTACCCGACCTTTTCCCACTCAAAACCCACAACATTCCGTTCAGCCCTACTAAACTCGATCCCGATGAGGAAACTGTTTTTAATTTCCTGATACTTTTGCTGGTATTGTTTCGCTTTGATTTGAGCCAGTGCATCGCCTGTCGGTTTGTCCACAACTTTGAACTCAAAGATATAGGCATTGTCGTCTACTTTCAGCGTCAGGTCTATCCGGCCTTTGCTGGTCGTATCTTCTGCTGTGATGTCAAAACCGAGGCTGGCGAAGTAGGCATAAATCACGCTGGCGTAATAGCCTTCGTAGTCGGCAATCTTGTTGTTGGTGAAGTTTTGATAAGGGATTGAAGCAAATAGGGCCACAAGAATGTTTTTTAACCCATCCAGGTCGCCGGCCTTTAGTACGTCGTAGAGTTTGTCCTGGAAAGCGAGTTTTTCGCTTTTTTGGGTCGTCAGTACGTCAATAAAAAAGTCGTTGAGCGAGAACTGGATTTCTAAGTTGGGGATTTCTAAGCGGTATTTAATCCGACCCCGCTCCGTAAACTTTTCTTTGATGGTCAGGTAGCCCGTTTGCCAAAGCAAGGGTTCCAACTCAATAGAATCCACATCAAAACTATCGAGGATGGCATCGGTGGCTTCGTAGTTTTCCAAGTTGGGGATGGCGTAATCCTTAGCATAGATCAGATCAATCAGGAAAGTGGGGTTGCCCGTACTCCACCAGTAGCTCCGGAATTCATGGCCTTTGTCAATAAAAAGCAACACGTCGAAAGGGTTATAAACTTTGTCGCCGAAGTAATAATACCCGTTGTACCATTCTTTGACCTTTTCCATATCCACCCCGGCGAGGTGGCCGCCAAAAACCCTTTCCAGGTCGTTTTGCGTGTAGCCGCAAATGGCGCTGTACCGGGCATCTAATGTGATGTCATTCAGGTTGTTCAATCCACTGAACAAGTTCAGTTTAGAAAATTTACTGACACCGGTGATGAAGACAAATTGGATGTACTGGTCATTGTCTTTAATCACAGAGTAGAAATCCTTCAGCCCGTCCCGCATGGCGCGCGCGGTCTCTTTATCGGTGATGTTGTCTAAAATGGGTTTGTCGTATTCGTCAATCAGGATGACTGCTTTTTTGCCGTACTTTTCGTGGGCGTGACGGATTAATTCTTGAAAACCCTCTCTGTTAGATTTGCCCTCATCAATCTCCAATTCCAAATCACGGGCTACATTGCTCAAAATCCATCGAATGCTCCGATCCAATTCGGCCTTGTTCTTATTCACACCGGCTCCAAAGCTGATTCTGAGTACCGGATATCGGTCTTCAAAATCCCATTTATCTTCAATATACAAACCTTTGAAAAGGGCTTTGTTGCCCTCAAAAATCTCTTTCAAGGTGTCCAAAAACAAGCTTTTCCCAAACTGCCGGGGCCGGGACAAAAAGTAGTAATTCTCGCTTTCTATCAATTGCAGGGCAATGGCGGTTTTATCTACGTAAGCATAGCCGTCGTAGAGGATGTGGCTCAAAGTTTGTATGCCAATGGGCAGTTTTTTCAAGATGGCCTGGTTTTGTTTTTGGGTCGTTGGGGCGTGATTCTGTAACCATGCAAAAGTAAGGGATTTTTGGAATATTGAGAACAATCCAGGCAATAGACCATTAAAACTCAAATTTTACAACAATCTCTTAATCAATAATTTCAAACCTTGCAGGGTTGCAGGAGGCGGCATCAGGCCCTGGTTGAGGTGGTGCATAATGGTTTGTTTTAGGGTGCTGTATTGTGGTGTAGGCTTGCCGGCAAAGTGCTCATCCAGCAAGTCAATGACCGCAACATAATCCGCTTCATTGAGGGCTGTTTCGAGCGCGGAAACGCCGGTTTCTTTTTTCGGTCCTACCACAGGCGCCGGTGGCGCTTGGGGAGCAGGCAGTTCTTCTGGTGCT
>JALHRK010000228.1 GCA_022841505.1 Saprospiraceae bacterium
CCTCAATTACCAAGCTATTTTTTTTAAAATTGATCGACTAATGCTTTCATCAGTCGCGGGATATTTTTTTTCCAACTTTTTTTATAAACCTCTTGCGATTCACATAGAATTCAAAACGAGGATGCGTTATACACAGCATACTTTCTGCAGTAGCGACCATGATGCTTTATGAACAGCCAACGCTCGGCGGCACCGGGAATGAGCCATAAAAAAACATATCGGAATACCCATCGAGAGCTTCCCCAAAGCGCCGCCGTCGCCATCTCTAAAATTCCCCCAAACGACCCTCCCCCCGCTCCTTGTTGGCCCTCATCTTCAAATCCTCAAATCTTCAAATCTTCAAATTCCCTCCCGCATCTTCAAATCCTCAAATTTTCAAATTTTCAAATCCTCAAATCCCTCTTCAAATTTTCAAATCTTCAAATTCCCTTCAAATTTTTCTACCTTTGCGGCATGCAACTGTCGGCCAGAGAATTAGCAGCACTATTAAACGGCGTGGTAGAGGGAGACCCGGAAATTCAGGTCAGCCGCCCATCCAGGATTGAAGAAGGTGGGGTAGGAACCATCACTTTCCTCGGGAATCCGAAGTATGAAGAATACGCCTACACCACGACGGCTTCCATTATTTTAGTCCACCAGGCATTCCAACCGAAAAAGCCCGTTGGGGCCACCATGATTCGGGTAGCCGATGTGTATCTTGCCGTCGGCGTTTTGCTCAGCAATTTCGGGGGCAACGACTCGGCGCCCAGTGGCGTTTCTCCGCAAGCGCTGGTGCACGATGGCGTGCAACTTGGGGAAGGCGTTTCCGTCGGCCCGTTCAGCATTGTGGAAGCAGGGGCGGAAATTGGCGAAAACAGCTACATCTGCTCCCAGGTCTACATTGGCAAAAATGCAAAAATCGGGCGCCATGCCTTCATCTACCCCGGGGTGCGCATCCTGCACGACTGCGTCATCGGCGACCATTGCATCATCCACCCCAATGTGGTCATCGGCGCCGACGGGTTTGGCTTTGCGCCGCAGCCTGATGGCTCGTACAAAAAAATTGCCCAGGTCGGGAATGTGCTGATCGAAGACCACGTGGAAATCGGCGCTAATACGACGATTGACCGCGCCACGATGGGGTCTACCATCATCCGCCGAGGCGTAAAATTGGACAACCTGATCCAGATCGGGCACAATGTGGAAATTGGAGAAAATACGGTAATCGCCGCCCAGACGGGCATTGCCGGCAGCACAAAAATTGGCAAATCCTGCCGCATTGGCGGGCAAGTGGGCATTGGCGGACACCTGACCATCGCAGACGGCACCCAGATGCAGGGGCAAAGCGGCGTCACCGGCTCCATCAAAGAACCGGGGACGGCCATTTCCGGCTATCCCGCCATTCGCCACAGCGAGTACATGCGGGCGTTTGTTTTTTTTAGAAAATTGCCCAACCTCGTTCGGCGATTGGAGCAAATTGAGAAATGGATCAACCCCGAAGGGAAGCGTATACCCGATCAATAATCAAGTATTTTCAAGACTTGAAATTTCTCAAATCTATTCCCGGATCAATAACATATCTTTGCAGCAATTTTTTTCGAGCGACAATATTTTTATTGAATATGAAGCAGCGTACGATCAAACAACCGGCATCGCTTAAAGGAGTGGGGTTGCATACCGGGCAACCGGTAACCCTGACCTTTCAGCCTGCGCCGGCGGATCACGGCTACAAGTTTCAGCGCACAGACATCGAGGGTAAGCCGGTTTTCAACGCCGACGTCAACCGGGTGGTTTCCACGCAACGCGGCACGACCATCAAATTTGAACATGTGCAGATCAGCACCATCGAACACGCGCTTTCGGCGCTGGTGGGCATGCAGATTGACAATGTGCTGATTCAACTCGACGGTCCGGAAGTGCCCATTCTCGACGGCAGCGCGCTCCCGTTTGTACAGGCGTTGAGCTACGCTGGCATCGAGGAGCAGGAAGCAGAAAGGGAATACTTCGAAATTACGCAACCCGTGACCTACCGCGACGAAAGTACCGGAACGGAATTGATGGCCCTGCCCAGTGACCACTTCGAGGTCATTACGCTCATTGATTTCAATTCGGACGTACTCGGGCAGCAATACGCCCAGCTCACGGACCTCAACAACTACGAAAAAGAAATTGCGCCCTGCCGGACTTTTGTTTTTTTGCATGAACTGGAAGTGCTTTTTCAGCAGAACCTCATTAAGGGCGGCGACTTAGACAATGCCATCGTCATTGTGGACAAAACCGTGGAGCAGCTCTTTTTGGATGAATTGGCGGTGAAAATCAACAAAAAGAGTGTAAAAGTGCGGGAAGGGATCCTCAATACCCTCGATCTGCATTTTAAAAACGAACCGGCGCGCCACAAACTTTTGGATGTAATCGGAGACCTGGCGCTGATGGGACACCCGATAAAAGGCAAAATTGTAGCCATCAAGCCGGGGCATAAAGCCAATGTGGAATTCGCGAAACTGCTCAAAAAACAGTTTCAGGAGCAACGTAAACTGAAAGGCAAACCGGTTTATGACCCTGATAAAGCGCCTTTGTTCGATTCCGTAAAAATCGCACAATGGCTACCCCATCGCTATCCTTTTTTGCTGGTGGACAAGATTATTGAAATGTCGGAAAACTATATTGTGGGCGTGAAAAATGTCACGTTCAACGAGCAGTTTTTTCAGGGGCATTTCCCGAACAACCCGGTCATGCCCGGTGTGTTGCAGGTGGAAGCAATGGCTCAAACCGGTGGCATCCTGGCGCTTTCAACCGTGGAAGATCCCGGCAACTGGGATACCTACTTTTTGAAAATAGAGAATGTCAAGTTCAGGTATAAAGTCTTACCTGGCGATACTATTTTGTTCAAACTGGAAATGGTTGCGCCCATGCGGCGCGGCATTTGCCAGATGCTGGGCACAGCTTATGTTGGCAACAGAATCGTATCAGAAGCAGAATTAACGGCACAAATGGTCAGACGATCTTAATATCATGGATTTCAGAAAACACTCTGTAATACACGCCGGGGCGCAGATCGGTGAAAATGTCGAAATCGGCCCCTTCTGCTACATTGATAAAGATGTAGTGATTGGCGATGGAACCTGGATTGGTTCCAATGTGACCATCTATGAAGGCGCCCGAATCGGGAAAAGGTGCAAAATTATGCCCAATTCCATTATCGCCGGGGTTCCGCACAACCTGAAGTATGATGTAGAAAGCAACACGGCGGAAATTGGCGACGATACCTGGATTGGCTCGAATGTTACGGTCTTCGAAGGCGCGCGAATCGGGAAATCCTGCGAGATTTTTCCTGGCGCCGTTATCGCCGGAATACCGCAGGACCTCAAGTTTGCCGGAGAAAAAACGACTGCTGAAATTGGCGACCGCACAACGATCCGGGAATACGTGACCGTGAACCGGGGGACGAAAGAAGCCTGGAAAACAGTGGTTGGCAGCGATTGCCTGCTGATGGCGTATGCCCACGTTGCCCACGATTGCCTCATTGGCGACCATGTCATCTTAGCGAACAATGTGACCTTAGCCGGCCATGTGGTCATTGAAGACTGGGCGATTCTGGAAGGCTTGGTTGCCGTACAGCAGTTCATGTGCATCGGCCAGCACAGCTTCGTAGCCGGGGGGTCTTTGGTGCGCAAAAACGTACCACCTTATGTGAAGGCTGCCCGCGAACCCCTTTCTTATGTGGGGGTGAACTCGGTTGGGTTGACGCGCAGAAAGTTCAACGAAAGCCAGATCCACCTGATCCACGAAATTTACCGCAGGCTCTATGTTTCCAGTTACAAAATGGATCAGGCGCTTGAAATGATTGAGAATGAATTCAGCCCCTCGGAAGAACGGGACAATATCCTGAAATTTGTCAAGAAATTCAGCAACGACAAGGGAATCATGCGGGGTTTTCGGGGACTCAACGGCTCCAGCGTCAATGAAGATTGAACTGAGCAGGGTGAGCAAGCGCTACCGCCGGGAATGGGTGGTTCGCGATGTTGACCTGATGCTTGAGGCGCCGGGGCGCTATGCTGTCACCGGGCCCAACGGATCCGGAAAATCAACGCTGTTGCGCATCTTGTCGGGGCACCTTTCACCCACCAAAGGGCAAGCCTCGTTTTCTCACCAAAAAAAATCTTTAAACCCCAACGAAGCCTGGCAGTACCTTTCCTATACCGCGCCTTATATTGAGTTAATCGAAGAATTTACGCTGCTGGAAGCTTTGCAATTTCACCACCGGTTTCGGAAATTTGCTGCGGGATTGCAGCCCAAAGACCTCGTTGGGGTGTTGGGATTTCCGGACAGCACGGCCAACAAACCGGTTCGGTTTTTTTCTTCCGGCATGAAACAACGCCTGAAATTAGCCTTAGCCATTTGTTCCGACACGCCTCTGCTGTTGCTGGACGAACCCACGAGCAACCTCGACCGGCAAGGCGCCGCCTGGTATCTTGACCTGATTGGACAATTTGCGGGCGACAGACTCGTTGTTGTGGCATCTAATGTGGAGGAAGATTACGCTTTTTGTACAGAGTATATTGATATTCTTCAGTACAAAAGCAAAACCAAAAACATTGCAACATGAGAAAATCAGCCATCATCCCTGCGGCGGTCCTTTTAGCCTGCCTTTTGATCGCCGGCGCCTGTACCCAAAACAATCAGGAACAGACTGAAAAAATGGAGGTTTCGGCTGGTCCCCTGACCTTCGAATCCCAAAATTTCAAAAAACAATCCCCCAATTGCAAATCCGATACCGTTAGCTGCGCCACCGTTCAGGCAAGTTATCTTTTGGCGGTGGGCGGCCCGGACACGGTTCGCCAGGCCATCAACGATACCCTGATGCACTTTTTGAAAGCATCTTTAGCGGTTTATGCGGTGGAAGAGAAGGAGTTTCGCATTCCACTTGACGAAGTTGCAGACCGGTTTATCGGGGATTACGAATCGCTTCGAAAAGATAATCCGGCCTACGATATTCCCTGGGAGGTTGAAACGACAAGCAGTATTTTGTTTCAATCGCCTAAATTGATTTCTTTAAAGTATGCGACGTATTCCAATGCCGGAGGCGCGCACCCCAATTCCTTTACGACGCTGCTGGTACTGGACAAAATGACCGGCTTTAAGCTCGATCTGAGAGATTTTATCAACAGCATACCGCGCTTAGAAACCATTGCTGAAAAACATTTTCGCAGGGCACATGGATTAAGTGCGAAGCAAAACTTAGGTGACGCCGGTTTTTTTTGGGGAGAATCGTTTGCTTTGCCTGAAAATTTCGCGCTGCTCGACAGCGGATTGTATTTTTATTACAACAATTACGACGTAGCGCCTTATGTGGTAGGGCCTACAGAGTTTACCATCCCATTTTCTGAATTGGAAGGGATTCTCTATAAAAACAGAATTTTTTGAAGTTTAAAATAGACTGTAAATCATGACAAGATTCCTTGTTTTGAGCGCATTGACGCTGACTGTATTTCTTTGGAATTGTGGCGGTTCTGAAAAACCGAAAGTTGTACAAGGACAATCAGATCCGGGGCCTGTTATACCCGATTCCATTTTGAACAGGCCAAAACTTCCCGTGGAATTGAGGAGCTGGCGCTTACTTACCTATACGAAAAATGGGGTGGAGCAACGGTTAGAAGGTACTGACTCCGTGAGTATTAACCTCGATTTTAAGTACGACGAAGCAATTGGGTCTTTTGGTTGTAACGATTTTCGGGTTCCCTGCGTCATTGATTCAACCGGTAGCATTCGGTTTGGCAACGACCTGACGTTTTCTTCCCGGATTTGCAAAGGCCTGATGACGCAGGAAAGAATTATTAAGGAGATGATTACTGAGATGAAATCTTATGTACTCAGCGCCGACCATCGCCGCCTTGAACTTTCCTCCGACGACGCAAAAATGCTATACATCGCCAGAGATGTCGTCCCGGATGACAAAAATGCGCCGAAAGTGAAAGTAACGCAATAGACAAAAGATATGAATCAGGTATCGGGCAGCAATGAAACCAACGGAAAAACCCTGTTTCTGGGCTTCCTGTTCGTTTGGTTGCTGCTCAACCTTTTTCAGGCTGCGTTTACGGAGCTGGATCCGGATGAAGCGTATTACTGGATGTATTCGCAAGCCTTAGACTGGGGCTATTTCGACCATCCTCCGATGATCGCCCTCATGATCCGTGCGGGCTATGCCTGTTTTCAGAATGAACTGGGCGTTCGGCTAATCGCAGTGTTGCTGCAAACCGGGACATTTTTTTTCATCTGGCTATTGGCCGGTCAACCCGAAAAGCGTCGGGACGTCTGGGTGCTGGTTGCGCTGTTGGCGGCATTGCCCCTTTTTCAGACCTATGGCTTCATTGCGGCCCCCGATGCGCCGCTGCTGTTTTTTGGCGCCGCATTCCTCTGGCTTTACCCTCGTTTTTTGCAACAATCTTCCTGGCTAAACACGTTTTTGCTGGGCGCTTGCATGGCCGCGTTGTTGTACAGCAAATACCACGGAATTCTGCTCATCGGCTTTGTCACCTTGTCCAATTTGCGCACCCTCCTGCGCACTCCGGCTTTTTATGTGGCTGCTATCTTCGGTTGTTTGTTGTTTATGCCGCACCTCTACTGGCAATATGCGCAGGAATTTCCTTCATTCCGCTACCATTTGTCGGGCCGGGACGATCCTTATGAATTGAAACACACGGTCACTTACCTGCTCAACCAGCCGGTCATGTTTAATCCGCTGCTTTTTTTGCTGATTTTGAAAGCGGTATGGCATTCTGAATTCAAAAATGCGGAACGCCGGGCGTGGCTTTTCCTGATTGTGGGTTTTTGGGCGTTTTTTTTCTGGGCGACGTTCAAAGGACATGCTGAACCGCAATGGACGGGGTTGTTGGCCATACCACTGGTGCTGCTTACGTATGAATATGCGTTGGGTCGGGATGTGTTTCGGCGTTGGATACTCAGGTTGTCGGCAATTACGGTCGCGGGTTTTCTGATTGGCCGCCTGCTGCTTGCCAGCGGATGGATTCCTTTGCCCACGGAGTTTCAAAATCGCAAATGGATCGAAACCCTCCGCAAAGAAGCCGGAGATTTGCCGGTGGTTTTTCAAAACTCGTACCGGCATCCTTCCAAATACACGTTCTACACAGGCGAGCGTGCCTATACTTTCACGGATGTATTCTACCGCAAAAGCCAGTACGATCTCTGGGAATGGGAAACCGCCCTGCACAACCGGTCTGCTTTCATCGCCGGCAACGAAGATTGGGAATGCACGGATTGCAAAACGGTGGAAACGCCCTGGAAAAATGAGGTAAAGGAGTTTCATGTGCTGCGCGCAGATAGTCTTCAGGTGGCCGGCAAACTGGCGATTACCCCCGCATCCGCATCCGTTTCGGTAAAACCGGGCGAATCTGCCATGATTTTTTTACGAATAAAAAACCCCTATCCGTTTGAAGTGCGGCAGGGCGTAGGCACCATGCCCCTCACTTTTTCAGCCATGTTGTTCGATGGCGTTCAGGAAGCGCCCGTTCTGATATTAGACGATGTGTTTGTTTTGCCGCGAGGAAAAATCGGCGCAGGAGCCACCATTGAAACCAATACGGTTCTGAGTTTTCCAGAAGAACTGACTGGTAAGTTTACCCTTGTATTTGGCACGCGCACCGGCGAACTTCCGCCTGCGGTGAATAGTTCGCCGATTGAATTAATTCTTGCCAAGTTCTAATTAATCCCCCTGATGCAAAACCAGCATCGGCAAATGCGTATGCAACGCCATTTGTTTGGTTTGGCTTTTGTGAAAAAGCTGTTCCCAGAAGCTGCGGTGGCGGGTAGCCATGACGATCAGGTCAATTTTTTCCATTTCGGCGTATTGGTTGATCGAAGCGTCAATGTCCGGGCTTTTGATATTGGCGAACTCGAAGGCAAAAGGCGGTTCTCCGTCCTCGAACAATTCCTCAAAAATTTCTTCTTTGGACTTTGAAAATGCGGCATCCCCTTCCCGTTCGACGTGTACAAAATGGATGCGCGCCTGAAAAGGCTTATTGAACAGAACCAATTGTTCGATCAGGCGTTCGTCGGAAGCATCGGCACTACTGGAATACAGGATTTGGTCGGGCTCTTTATACTTAGCGCCATGAGGAACTAACAGCACCGGACAATGCGCCCGCTGGGCAACAATCGTGGAAACGCTGCCAAACAGTTTTTCCAAAAAACCGCCATCGCCGGTCGTCCCCATGATGATAAAGTCAAATGTTTTGGACAACTCAATGATTTCGTCGCCCGGAAAACCGATCAATTGTTCGGTTTCGACTTCTCCCACGTTAGCCGGTTTCTCGAGGGCGATGTCATGCGCAAACTCTTTTAATGTTTTCTCTTTCAACTCCATGAACTCCTGAACAGGAGGAATGAAAGTAGGCGTAGAAGCTGCTTCGGGCATAAAAACATGCACCACCTTCAGGCTACAGGGCTCGCCAAGGTTTTTGCAATAATCCAAAGCGTAGGCATACGCATCGCGCGCTGTTTCAGAAAAATCGGTTGGAATCAGTATTTTTTTCATGGCGATAGGCATTTATCAGTACAAAGCAAAGATACCTTTTTTACCGGGTTGAGGGTTGTGACCACCGTCATAATAATCCTTGATATTCGTCATCGCCTTCTGTCTATTTTTTCGGTGTCTGGTTTTTAGCGTTTGAGAGCAAGGCATGTTTGGCCACAAAATCGGGAGTCCCGACCGCCGGACGGGATGACCGATTTTGTGGCCAAACATAACGCAGCCGAGGTGGCTGAGCGGAGTCGAAGTCATCGGACTATAGAAACAGACACTACTTATCCTCCACTAACAGGGTCAAACCCGCCGAAATAATAAACGACACGCCGCCGATAATCAGTGCGTACACTGCATGGCCGTCAAAAAATCGGGAAACCAAAAAACCGAGGATGGAAGCCGCTACTATTTGCGGAATGACGATGAAAAAGTTGAACACGCCCATGTAATACCCCATTTTGGCTGCCGGAAGCGAACCAGTCAGGATGGCGTAGGGCATAGACAAGATGCTCGCCCAGGCAATGCCGACGCCGATCATGGAGCCGATGAGCAGATTAGGATCTTTGATGAAAAAGACCGACATCAGGCCCAGCGCGCCGAAGAACAGGCAAATAGCATGCGCCATTTTGCGGCTGGTACGGGCGGCCAATACCGGAATCAGGAAGGCAACCAAAGCCGCCACGCCGTTGTACACAGCGAAACAAACCCCCACCCAGTCTGCGCCTTCGTTATAAGCCGCCGAGGTAGTATCGGAAGAACCGTAGATTTGGCTCGTGACCGCGCTGGTAGTGTAAATCCACATTGAAAACAGGGCAAACCAGGAAAAGAATTGCACTGGCGCCAATTGTTTCATGGTGCGCGGCATGTCCTGGAAGTCGTTGATGATGGTGACGAAGCCGTTTTGAAAATTACCGCTGCGTTGCAAAGCGCCGGAAAGGAGCAACAGTAAGCCACCGAGCATCCCGCCAACCGACAGCACATACAATTCTTTATCAAGTTGGTACCACACCACAAAAGCCGTCAGCAAGATGCCAAGTACGGCAGTCAGCAGGCCAACGCCAATTTGCCGTCCGCCATTGCCGAAGTAATATTTACTGTCGCGGGCTTCTTTATGGTATTCCGTTTTGCCTTCAGCAGCCTCGAATTCCTCTAATTGTTCAGGCGTATATTCTTTGGAGCGAAAAACCGTCCACAAAACGGCCAGCAAAAACACCCCGCCACCGAAGTAAAAAGACCATTTCACCGAATCGGGCACTACGCCTGCTTCCGCAGTATTGCTCACGCCCATCCACTTCGACAGGATATAAGGCAACAACGAAGCGACGACAGCGCCAGTGCCAATGAAAAAACTCTGCATGGCAAACCCCTGGGTGCGCTGCTCCGAGGGCAGGTTGTCGCCTACAAAAGCACGGAAAGGTTCCATCGTCACGTTGATAGACGCATCCATGAGCCAAAGTGTGCCGGCTGCAATCCAAAGCGTGGGCGAGTTGGGCATGAACAGCAAAGCGATCGAAGCCAAAATGGCGCCCACCAGAAAGAAGGGCCGCCGCCGCCCCAGCCGACCCCAGGTGCGGTCGCTGAAATAGCCGATAATGGGCTGAATGATGAGGCCTGTAACTGGCGCCGCGATCCACAAAATCGGAATTTCGTCTACTTTGGCGCCCAGCGTTTCGAAAATGCGGCTCACGTTGCCGTTTTGCAGGGCAAATCCGAACTGAATACCCAGAAACCCGAAACTCATGTTCCAGATTTCCCAAAAAGAAAGACGTGGTTTGTGTGTAAGCTGGCTCATTTTGTTGTGTGGTTTTGATGTACAGTTTGCAGTCTTTCAGTTGGCAGGAGTGTCACGTATTTCTTGAAATTGAATACTCAACAATTGGATTTTCATTTTTCA
>JALHRK010000229.1 GCA_022841505.1 Saprospiraceae bacterium
ATTTCCGACTACATCAGCGTCAATTTTGTCGATCGGATATTTGCCAATCCCGGGCTGTATTCCGGTTTCGAAAACCTGATGGGCGTTTATGGTTACGCCATCCAGATTTATTGCGATTTTTCCGGGTATTCCGACATGGCGATAGGCCTGGCACTACTTTTTGGGTTTCGGTTGGCCGAAAATTTCAGAAGCCCGTACAAATCTATTTCCGTGCAGGATTTCTGGCAGCGCTGGCACATTTCACTGTCCACGTGGCTGCGGGATTACCTCTACATCTCTTTGGGGGGCAACAAAAAAGGAAAGCTGCGCACATACATCAACCTGATGATTACCATGTTGTTGGGTGGGTTGTGGCACGGCGCCAACTGGGTGTTCATCATCTGGGGCGCCCTGCATGGCGCAGCATTGGCGATTGACCGGTTTTTGAAAAACCTGGGGCGGCTGTGGGCCAATCCGGCCATGCGCGCGCTGACGATTTTGCTGATCATTCAGGGGGTGTGTCAAATTGTAATCTGGCGCATTTACCTCGCCGGCGACCTCGATGAATCCGAATATGCCGACCTGCTGATCGGAAATGTCACGGTTGCGGGCATTTGGGTGGGCATGGCTTTTCTGGCGCTACTCATTGATAAATTGCTCAAAAAAATGCTCCTTAGCCCATTAACGGCGGGCATCATGGTTTTTCACTTCGTTTGTTTTTGCTGGATATTTTTCCGGGCTGGCGCACCGGGCAGCCGCGTGCCCCCCATGGAAACGACTTATAAAATGATGTACCAGATCATGGGCGCTTTTCGGCCTGAAGTCATGGGCCAGGTTGTAACGGGCTACTGGAAGGTGATGATATTGATTGGATTGGGATTTTTACTCCACCTGCTGCCCACATCCTGGGATCAGCGTTTTGAGCGGACTTATTTTCGCATGCCGGCAGGTGTCAAAGCTTTCGGCCTTGCCTTGATTATCTGGATTGTGATTCAGACCGCCAGCGCTGAATTGACGCCGTTTATTTATTTTCAATTCTAATGTCGGGATTTGCGAAAGCGGTTGCGCAAGCGGGATTTTACTACTCCGAAGTGATCCTTATGCTAAAAAAGGAGACACTCCGAAAAATCAGAATGTCTCCTGTTAACCCCGAAAATCGAAGCGGGATTTAACCTACTGCGATCGCCATGATGATGCAAAGTGCGAACAATGCCGCAACCAATATCCAGGTCGCTTTTTCTATGAAGTCGGTAGATCTGGATGCACCGAACAGTTGATTGGCTTGGTTTCCACCGAAAGTGGAGTCGATACCACCGCCTTTAGGATTCTGAATCAACACTGCGACCATTAGCAATACACAGATAATGGTGATGATAACACTCAATAAAGTAGGCAACATGGTTTATTTCTTTTTAAGTTTTTCAATTTTGGCTGCAAAGTAAGCACTTTTTTCCGGAAACTTCATAATCAGGCGCTCGTACATTTTAGCAGCCTTGTCATATAGCTGTTGCGCAGCCAATAGATCAGCCAATGTTTCGCTGGCTAAAGCGGCATTTTCAGTGACGCTCAGGCGGGCAATTTCTGCAACCACATCCGGCGCTTTTTTTGATTTTTTTTCGGGCTGGATCACTGGTTGCGGAGGAACAGGGGAGGATGGTTGTACAGAAACATGCGCTTCCGGTGTCGGACGGCCCCAGCTTCTGAAGGTCGCTTTGGGCAGTGGCGCTGCTGCGGGCGCAACATGAGTGGCTCTTTCCAAAATGGCTTCCACAGCGGCAAGGGTTGCCCGGTATTCAACAATACTGGAAATAACCGCAGCATCGGTTGCGATCCGGTGGACTAAAGGCTCTTCTGGTACCGCTTCAGGGGCCGGCGTAAGGTCCCAGACGATTTCGTCAACCCCCGTTTCTGAAGGATCAGGCGCAGGCACTTCAACAGGATCGGGTTCGATGAATAATTCAGCACCGGAAGCCAATTCTGGTTCCACTTCGGGGGGTGTTGGCGTTACCGGAATAATTGCTTCCACGGGCGTCGTCAGAGCGGAGCCTGAAGTAAAATCAAACGCCAGGTCTTCATCAATTTCTTCTGTTTTGGGCACAACCGGCGGTTCCCGGAATACCGAAACAGGCTCTGCTGCGATGGGACGCGAAATGGTCACTTCTTCGACCGGTGCAGGCAACTCTTCCCGGAGTGCAGCAAGGTCTTTGAGTTCCAGAAAATCTTCGTTGAAAACAAAAAACGGGGTTTCTGATTTTTCGTACCGGGTTTGGACAAAGTGATACAAAGCGCGGCGGTCTATACTGTACACGGCAGCTTTTTCAAGCAATTTCCGGGCATCGGGGCGGTGCTCCATCCGGCTTTTTTGCAGCAACAACCAGCGCAGGTGCGCATTGTAGGGATATTCCAGCGCAAGGCTTTTCAATTCTTCGTATGGCACCTGGTACAATAGCGAAGGGTCGTTTAGGTAATCCCTGAAGTTTTCTGCGTTCATAATATCCTGCTTTAAGTGTCTGTCTTTATAGTCCGATAGCTGCGTTACGCTCGACCCCAAAAGCGGTCATCCCGTCCGGCGGGCGGGACTCCCGTTTTTGGGGTCGAGAGTGCCTTGCTCTCGAACTCTAAAGAACAGGCACACGACTTGTAACCCGATAACGGAAATATCCCATTTAATCAAATAGTAACCGTTCCCGACCAGGCGGCACAATCCCCAAATGGCGGTACGATTTTTCAGTCGCTTCCCGGCCCCGCGGCGTGCGCTGCAGGTAGCCTTCCATAATCAAAAACGGTTCGTGAACTTCCTCTATTGTCCCGGATTCTTCCCCCACCGCTGTAGCAATGGTGGTTAAGCCCACCGGCCCGCCTTTAAATTTGTGGATGATGGTGGACAGGATGCGGTTGTCCATCTCATCCAAACCGCCTTCATCCACATTGAGTGCAGACAACCCGTACTGCGCAATTTCAGTGTCAATGACGCCGGTACCTTTCACCTGTGCAAAATCCCGGATCCGCCGAAGCAACGCGTTGGCAATGCGGGGTGTTCCCCTGCTCCTTCGGGCAATTTCAGTGGCGCCGTCATCGGTAATGCTGATGCCAAGGATGCCGGCAGAGCGCTTCAGGATGCGTTTCAGCGTCGGCATATCGTAATAATCTAAGTGGCAGGTGATGCCAAACCGCGCGCGCATTGGCGCTGTAAGCAAGCCCATGCGGGTAGTAGCGCCTACCAAAGTGAATGGGTTCAAGGCAATCTGGATACTTCGGGCGTTGGGTCCGCTATCTATCATGATGTCAATTTTGTAATCCTCCATCGCGGAATAGAGGTATTCTTCCACCACGGTATTAAGTCGGTGGATTTCATCTATGAACAGCACGTCGCCTTCGTCTAAATTTGTCAGCAGGCCGGCCAAATCGCCAGGTTTTTCCAACACCGGGCCGGAAGACATCTTTAAATTGGCGCCCAATTCGTAAGCAATGATGTAGGAAAGAGTCGTTTTACCCAATCCCGGCGGGCCGTGCAGCAATACATGGTCGAGCGCCTCGCTGCGCTGTTTTGCGGCCTCGATGAAGATACTCAGGTTTTCAGCAATGCGCGGCTGTCCGCTGAAATCGTCCAGCGCCTTGGGCCGCAGCGCCCGTTCTACCTGTTTATCATCGGCGGCCTGATGTTGTCCGCTTGGATCAAGATATGGATTTTGCATATTTATTTTTACCTTTGCCCGGTTTTTGGGGTTGAGGCATTCTGCGCTTGTCTGAAATGCCGCATTCCCGTAAAAAAACGCGCTTCACAACATTGCCTAACCGGTAAAAACGAACAAAATACGACAATACAATGAGCGGAACAAAAGTAAGGATTGAAAACGGAAAATTAATCGTTCCCAACGACCCTGTGATCCCTTTTATTGAAGGCGATGGCACAGGCGCGGACATTTGGGCGGCTTCCGTACGTGTAATTGATGCAGCTGTTGAAAAAGCTTACGGCGGCACGCGCAAAATTCACTGGCGCGAAGTTTTAGCCGGTGAAAAAGCGTTCAATCAAACGGGCGAATGGCTGCCCCAGGAAACGTTAGACGTGATTTCTGACTGCCTCATTGCCATTAAAGGCCCTTTGACAACCCCTGTAGGCGGCGGTATCCGTTCGCTCAACGTGGCTTTGCGCCAACAATTGGATTTATACGCCTGTGTGCGCCCGGTGCGCTATTTTGAAGGCGTTCCTTCACCCGTGCGCCAGCCCGAACTGGTGGATATGGTAATCTACCGCGAAAACACGGAAGATATTTATGCGGGTATTGAATACCTGGCGGGCACGGAAGAAGCCAATAAAATGCTGAACTTCCTGCAAAACGAACTGGGTGTTAAAAAAATCCGGTTCCCAAAAACGTCTTCTTTCGGCATCAAGCCGGTTTCCATCGAAGGTACGGAACGCCTGGTGCGCGCCGCACTGGAGTTTGCCCTTGAAAACAAAAAACCTTCGCTGACCCTGGTTCACAAAGGCAACATCATGAAATTTACGGAGGGTAAATTTAAAGATTGGGGCTACGAATTGGCAGAACGCGAATTCGGGGATAAAGTGTTTACCTGGGTACAGTACGATCGCATTAAAGATGCAGAAGGCGAAGCAGCAGCCAACGCCGCACAGAAAGCTGCGGAGAATGCCGGCAAACTGATCGTCAAAGACGTGATTGCAGACGCATTCCTCCAGCAGATTTTGTTGCGCCCGGCTGAATATTCGGTCATTGCAACCCTGAACCTGAACGGCGACTACGTTTCAGACGCCCTCGCTGCTCAGGTGGGCGGCATTGGCATCGCTCCCGGCGCCAACATCAACTACGAAAACGGCGCGGCAATCTTTGAGGCCACGCACGGCACAGCGCCAAAATACGCAGGCTTGGACAAAGTAAATCCAAGTTCGGTAATCCTTTCCGCAGTCATGATGCTGGAATACATGCGCTGGAACGAAGCGGCCAACCTGATTATTAAAGGTCTGGAAAGTGCCATCGCAAAAAAACGCGTTACGTACGACTTCCACCGCCTGATGGAAGGTGCAACACTGCTGAAGTGCTCGGAATTTGGCACGGAAGTAATTGGAAATATGTAAGCGCCTTCTGATGGAAGGAGTATAGACATAAAGAGCTTGTTGGGGTTTTCCCGGCAAGCTCTAAGATCTTGTTGGGGATTTCATGATTGACTTCGTCGAATCTTCGATTTGAGCGAGAGTGAGGAAATTTTATTTTAGACAAGGCGGATTTTGCAGAGATAGCCGGCAGCTATCTTGAAAAAATCCAACGCAGTATAAAATAAAATTTGCCAATCGTAGCCAATTGATGAATTCCCCGGCAAGATCTTAAATATTACAGGTGCAGCATACTTTAACATGGATCCTGTAACAGCCATCAATGTATCGGTATACTACACCTGAACCGGGCAAAAATGTACAAAACGAAATTGCCTGACAAGGAACAAAAGGCATTAGAAACCTTGGAATGTCGTGAAACTGTTCTGATTAACCATAATAAATGGTTATCGAACGATAATTACCCGCGGCTTCCCGCTTCTTGCTCCATTGCCAGGCAATTCCGGTAGTGTCTGTTTTTAGAGCCCGATAGCTGCGTTATGCTCGAACCCAAAAACGGTCATTTACTTGAGTAAAATCCCGTTTTTGGGTTCTTCGCATGCCTTGCTCTCGAACTCTAAAAACAGACACTCACTATAAAGTCAAGACACTGGACAATCATTCTCCACCATCCATCTTCGCAACATCCACTGCATAATTCGCCACAGCACGCCCCTGTGTGATTCCAACCTCTGAATCGAACCGGTAGTGGATACCTGCGTAAATGCGGGATAAAGCAGCCTCTTCGGCCCAGGCATCCGCACGGGCTTTTTCCGCCGGAAAAATATGCCCCAAAACGGTGGCTGCCGCTGCCGAAAATGTGGAATGCCCAGATGTGTAGCTCGGAAAATTCGGAGTGCCCAGAATGGCTTTAAATCCGGGAATCGCGCCCACCGGCCTTGGGTAGTGGTAATAGTATTTTGCATCCCAGCAACTAATACCCGCGTCCATAATTGCCATGTTCATATAGGCAAATGTGCGCGCTGAGCGAAGGGGGTTTTCTTTGTATTTCACGATCAAATCCGCAGCAAAACGGTTCCAGTGGCCCGGAGGTGTATAAGTACCCAAGCCATCTGCCCAGAAATTGGCAATTTTGCGCTGGTTCGTCGTGAGGTTATCTGCAATATCCTGTAGCTCTGCCGCAGCGATTTGGAATTCCGGAGAAC
Organism: Saprospiraceae bacterium; assembly: GCA_022841505.1. GTDB lineage: Bacteria > Bacteroidota > Bacteroidia > Chitinophagales > Saprospiraceae > JABWAJ01. The sequence continues at coordinate 6,253 of JALHRK010000229.1, forward strand.
CTGGAGCAGGGGGTGGTACCGGACGCACCGCTTCAACATTGGGGATGCACCAGGGGCGCACTCTTCCAAAGTATGGCGTAATGCCCACCGGGCGTTGTGGCGATTCCAGGTTTTCCCAATGCCAGCCCCAACGCGCCTGTGCAGCATCGCGCAGCGAATCGGAAATGGGGCGCGGCGTTTGCGCGCTGGCCATCCCGTCCGTTTTGGCGCGGCTCATAAACACGGCAGCTACGGCTCTTCCAAGAGAGTCACCGGCGACAATATCGCTTTGCACGTTCATGCCGGCCCAGATCAGGCTGCTTTTGTGCTCTGCAGCTTTTTCAGCAATAAAATCTTTTTCCAACGGGAACATGGCCGTGAGTATAACCTGAGAAACCGCAGCAATTGTAGCGCCTTCCGAAGGGTAGGAGGGAAGCCCGTTTTCAGGCAGGTGCGTGGTGATGGAAGCATCCACCGTGTAAGGCGCCGGGCGGTTGAACTGGTATTTGTAATGCCAGTTGGCCATGAGTGCATCGTACTGAGCGCCTCCCCAATAAGCCAGCATCCGGCAGGCATAAGGTGGATGAGAAAATGGGAAAAGCGGATATTGACCGGGGTTCATCGCATTCGGCGCCGGGTAGGTACCATCGGCGTTGGGGGCCGGCGTTAAGTTGTATTTTGCGGTAAGTTCGCGCGCAATTTCGTTCCAGCGGATCAGGGAATTGCTGCTCCAGTAACGGACAGCGGCTTCCTGTGCGCCTGTAAGTTGGGCGGAAGCTGCTTTTACTGCCGCTAATTCTGTCAAATATGCCGCATCTGTAATCGCGCCCGGGGCAGGGATGCCGATCTGATTGGGCGCGCTGAGCAATACCGGGTCCCAGGTTCCCCCGTCTTCGTCGAGCGTTGCAAATTCATACGCTTCGTAATCGAGGATCTGCGGCAAATCTTTTTCACAGGATTGGAAAAAGAACAGGGCCGCGGCAAAAATTATGAGGAGTGGAAATATCTTTTTCATGTTGCGTTGATGATTTTAGAGAAAAAGGAATAGGGAATTGTGGTAATAAGCACTACCAAATCCCGAACTGATAGGTAACCCCGCCGCTGAGCATCAGTGACTGGCCGACATTCCGACCAGTGAGCACATACCCTCCGGAAGCAACTACGCCCAAGCCTTTCACCGATGGTAAATAGTACTGCAAGCCGCCGCCTACCCGGGTGAAAATCATTTTGTTGGAAGGAAACCCTGCGTCCTGCCGGCGGATGTCGAAGCCGCCTAACGATTTCAGACCATCGTAGCTGGCTTCAATCTTCAGGGAATTGTTGAACAACCAAATCCCGGCCACGGCGCCATAAGTAATTGCGTCCGGCATGTCCACTTCATCCGTGTAGAAACCCTGAGTGGTGTAGTAATAATCGCGTTCGATGGTGCAATTGCCGCGCAAATGGAAAGCACCTTGCCCCCGGACGTAGATCCCGGAACCGGTTTGGTATTGCAAAATCCCACGTAAAGAGGCATCCACACAACCTAAGCCGAGGCTGAACGGTGCAAAATCAGGTAGGTAATTCGATGCCGGCCCGCTTATCCCTGACACAGCATGGAGCGTCAGTTTTCCGGCGCCAACTTCCTGATCAACCGCAGTGCCTTTTACCCAAATCCCCCAGTCTTGCAACCCCTGAGCGCCAGCCACCTGTCCGCCGCTGGCTTCGGTTCGAACCCAGGGCAAAGCGGCAATGACATTCACGCGGTCAAAGATGCCCAGTGCAACCATGGGCATTATGGTTTGGCGGGTTAGGGTGCCAATATTTCCGTTGACTCTTTTCAGGGTTCCTTCCCAATATTCATCCCAGGTATCGTGGGTGTAAATGGCCGCCAAGCAAATCTGCCCTTTTTCCATCATCAGGGCATCCGTCGGCGTTTGTGCTTTCGCAGGTTGCCATAGCAGGATTCCGAAGGCGACCGGCAGCATTGAAGTGAGTAAAATGCGTTTCATAAACAGGTAATTTTATGTGGGGGCAGATCATCATCTGCCCTTGTGAAAAGTGAGTAAAAATTCATCTGCCCGTACCATAAAGAGCAGGGCGCCCCGTACTACGCACGGTAAAGCAACGGGGCGTCCCATTTCTTCTAAATCGGAATATGTATGAATTGAGTAGATATTAGATCTTAGATATAAGATTTTAGACATTAGACATCAGAAACCAGATGCCATGCCAAATGATCTAAGTGTTTTTAAATCAATTAATTGACTGATGTTTTGAAATTGCTTTTGATTGCCGGTAAGGCTAAAAACCTTGTGGCAAGACAGGGGAGAACAGGCCTAAATGTGCCGGAAAGTGGAATTCAATTAAACAAAATGCACTGCTTGTCACTAAGCAAAATAACATTAAGCTTGAATTGGAATAGGCGGAATTTCCGGCCAGGAAAGAACCTGTTTCAGGCTTGTGCCGGAGGATGCGTGATGCGTGGAGTGAACGCAAGGCTGCAAGGGGCAGCAAATTGGAAAACAGAGTCAGCCTGGCGGCTTGCAGGCGCAAGGGGCAAGGCTGACTCCGGTATCATAAAATCTTTAAACAAACCTTTGAGCAGGTTTGCCTGATTGGTATCGCTGGCTGGTTGGTCTTTGCCGGGAGCCGCAACAGCTTTTACGGTGGTCAGGTCTGATTCATTTTCCACCACATAAAAAATGGTTTCTTCTTCTGTTGCCTGTGCGAAAACAAAGTCGCCGTAGAAATTTCCACGTGGTGTGACTTCAGCTTCCTCCAAAACCCGAACGGCGCTTTCAACGCCGGTTTTCTGGGTGACAGCTGCGGCAAGCGCTGCTTCAGCTGCGTTCATTTCCCGCTGTATTTCAACAAAATAACTCACTTCAAAGCACAGGTGCCCCCCGACCCACTGGGCCAAAGAAAGGGAAAGCAGAAACCATGCTGAAGCGATTCTCATCTTGAAAACAGCGTTGTTTAGCAGCAAAGCAAACAATTAATCCTGAATTAAAAAAAATATTCCGATAAAAAATTCCTAGCGGACTACGGCAACCTTATAAAATTGGGCAGGCAACCGGGTGTTTTTGCCTGAAATTTTGAACGCATAGATTCCCGGAGCAAATGCCGTCGTGTTCACCCTGGCCATTTGTCCATCTGGAAACGCTGCTTTTGAAATCAATCTTCCATCAGCAGCGAATATTTCAACCAGGATGGGGCCTTGAATTTCACTTTCCACCCAGACATCAGCGTTGGCGGGGTTCGGGAAAATCTTAATGGCATTGGCCTGCGGGGCTTCCTCGCTGCTGGTAACAATAGCGCAGGTGAGCCCATTTTCGCACGATTGGGTTTCTTCAGTTTTATAAATGACTTCTCCCTCTTTCAAATAGCACGTCAGTCCGGGCTGCGCATCTATGACAAAAAATCCCCGGTCTAATGGCCCCATAATGCTGCCAATGCCTTCAATCCAAACATCCGGGATGCCATAAGAAGTCTGGAAACGAATCATTTTGCGTGCTTCACCGTCAATGAGGATCGTTTCAATACTTTCTGTGTAATAATCTACCACAGCATCAATATCGAGAAATTGCAGGTGGAGGGTGTCGCCAATCTCTACGCCAAAGTCATACAGCAGGATTTCTTCGCTTAAGCCGCCTGGAATGACCCATACTTTTTGGCCGCTTACGCGGGTGCAGGCGCGGTAAAACGAGTTGTAAAAAGTGCCGTCGAAGCCATAGTTGATCTGATAGAACTTGCTGTACTTAATGGTGTTGATGGTGGTATCGCCACACATGACCGACGCAACCGGAATGGGGCCGGCTAACCCGTAAACGATGCCCCGCCAGGCAGAGCCACTTTCATCAGGGAAAACTTGTGCGGCAAGGGATAATGGCAAAACCAATCCCAGGAGGAATGTAAAGCGTAAAGGTAAACGCATGGTTTAACAGTTTGTGGTGATCTAAAGTATGCTTGTCCGGGGAATAGACGGCAGAAGATGGCAACCAGGTTGGGGTTGGAGCTTGGTCAAAAAATCATTCCCGCACCCAGGCATCCCGATCCACACTCATTGCCCAGGCAGAACCACCGTTTTCAATGCTGTTGAAAAGCGGCAACCAGTCACCGGGGCCGGCTGATTCGG
>JALHRK010000230.1 GCA_022841505.1 Saprospiraceae bacterium
TTCGCCGGGTATGAGGCCACTCACCGCCAGCCACCAGGTATTTCCGTCTACGCTGCGGTTCATCTGGTAGGCCAAAGAGGGCTGCCAGTTGTTGAAATCGCCAAGCACAAAAATAACCTGTTTGTTGGGGGCGTAGAGTTGTAAATGTACGCCGTCGCCACCGGGCTGGTAAGTAATGCCGTCTTTTGCCCCTGCCGGGGGGTCAAGTACGGTCACATTGCCAGGCACGACGTATACAAACCGGGCGGTGTCGCGTTCTGCCTGATAGGCGGCGGCAATAACCACTTCGTGCGTACCACCTGCGGTGACATTGATGTTCGCAGAGAAAGTCGTACTGTTTGGGTTTTGCGCGGAGAGGGCGCCGTCTACAAACATTTGGATACTGGAAGTGATGTAGGCATTGGCATTTACACTGATGTTGGCGCCGATCTGGGTCAATACCACCGACTGCGCAGGGCTTGTCAGGTCGAGGCGATACGTTGCGGTGTAGGTGAAACTACTGGTGTCGGCGTTTTGGCCATTATTTGCAATAAAATGGACTTCATGCGCGCCGCTTGACGTGGCATTGATTGCGTAGCTGAGGGTTGTGGTATTCGCCGCGCTGGTCAGCAACACCCCATCCTGATAAATTGAAAGTGTGGCCGCAGAGGAAGCTACCCCTTCTACCTGAATACTTTGCCCCAGGGCAACTTCTAAATTCGACAGGCCGGGAGAAGTCAAACTCGTGGTCAGGGCGATGTTTTCGGCATAAACATCGTAGAAAATATCGGTTCCTCCGGTTGCTTTACCTTCTAATGTTCCGGTGGCATTGCGAAAAACAAACGCCATTTTTTGGATCTGTTCGGCAATCGGAACATTGTAATAACCCCGAATGGAAGGCCCGATCACGTAACTGTATTTATTGGGCTGGCCCGGCACAGGCGTCATTTTCCAGGCAGCATTGGCCTGGCCCCAGGTGGTGACGACGTACTTCCAGTCGGAAGGGGACGTACTTGCTGCGGTGATGACTCCGGTGTGCAGGTAAACATCGCAGGCGCAATTGTTCAGCCCGGCGGTTCCCTGGGTTGCGTCGTAGATAATGGTTACCTGGTCGTCGGCCGTTGGGAACGAGGGGGTAGCCGTGAGGATTTGAGCGTTTATAGCGCTACAGGCAATCCAGAAAAAAATCGGAATTGAGCATAATTTTTTCAACATGAGACAAGCGATTTAGAAGGTAGGTTTCCTGCCTAAAATAAGGTCATGCCACTAAGTTGAAAATAAAATCGGAAGTTGCAAAGCAATAAGGGAAATTATCCTTGCGTGGGGATAAAATGAAGGCGATTTTCAGCAATTTTGACGCGTTGAGGACAGTCAGCTTATCCGGTCACAATCATCACACTGGCTGAACTGCCGATCCTTTTTGCGCCGGCTTCGATGAGGCGTTCGGCGTCTTCCCGGGTTCTGATGCCGCCCGAAGCTTTAATTTTCATCTTGTCTTTCAAGAGTGAATTGAGCAGGCGAACGGTTTGAACGGTGGCACCTTCGCCGTGAATGCCCGTAGAGGTTTTTACAAAATCCGGGCCAACTTCCAGGCAAATTTCGCAGAGCTTTGTAATTTCCAATTCGGTCAGCAGGCCGGTTTCGAGGATGATTTTCAGCAACTTGCTTTTCAGGCGGGCAGCGGTAGCCACGCGATCAATGTCATCGCGGACGTATTTCCAGTTGTTGTTTTTTACTGCGCAGAGGTTGATCACCACGTCTATTTCGTCGGCGCCATCGTCTATCGCGCGCTTAATTTCTTCGACTTTTGCGCCCGTTGTGGAATAACCCATCGGAAAGCCGGCCACCGTAGCTACTTTAACGGGGCTGGATGAAAGGAGTTGAGCGGCATCCGGTACAAAAAACGGTGGGATACAAACGGCTGCAAAGCCGTATTGCTGCGCCTCGGCGCACAGTTTCTTTACATCCTGCAAATTGCAATCTGGTCGGAGTAACGTGTGATCTATTAAGCTGGCTATGTTCATGATATTCGAGTCGCGCCGGGTTCAGTAACGGCCTTTTGGTTTACGGGTGCAAGTTATTATAAAAAGGTTGATCTAATGCATTTTTGAATCAAGAATAATGCTTCTTTTCACAAAGTAATTGCACCCGCAAAAATTGTAATCATTTTGTTTACGCATCTTTCCCATGGCAATGTTTGTACTTTTTGCCGCTGCCGCAAGGGCAAAGATCGTTCCGGCCTACTTTCTTTTCCACCCGGCGAATGGTTTCCTGGCGAACAGGGCCACTTCCTGCGCCTTCCGCAGCTGCCCGGGCCAATTCTTCCGCCGAACGGTTGGTGCGTACGCGGCTCATGTCCGGACGACGTTCCCGAGCCTGCTGCACCGGCGCGCTGACTTCGGGCAACGTACCTTTGGAAAGATAAGAAGTAACGGATTCATTGATCTCAAACACCAACTGCTCAAATAGATTGTAAGCTTCAACCTTATAAATAACGAGCGGGTCTTTTTGTTCAAAAGAAGCAGCTTGCACCGATTCTTTCAATTCGTCCATCTCCCGGAGGTGTTCTTTCCAGCGATCGTCAATGATGGCGAGCGTAATGGCTTTTTCGATGTCGTGCATCAGGCTTTTGCCTTTGGTTTGCACGGCCTCGGAAATTTCCGCAGTCACCGTGAGCGGGTGCGAACTGCCATCGCTGAACGGGATCAGAATGCGCTTGTAGATATGCCCCTGGTTCTCATACACGTCCTTAATCTGGGGCATTAAGGTGTCTGCAATTCCCTGAGCTTTGCGCTGGTAAAATTCGTGAAACTGGTTCGACAACCTGTCGCCAAGGGCGTTTGCCGACAATTGGCGGAATTCAGCGTCGTCAATATTGGGGTCAATGCCTAATTTACTCAGGGCATCCCGGCGGAATGCTTCCCCATCGCTGTTGCTGTTTTTGTCTTTATGGGTTGCAACCACCGCATCAATCAGAGACTCGAACATGCGGTTCAGGTCAACCGAAAGCCGTTCGCCGGAAAGCGCATTGTTCCGCCGCCGATAAATGGCATCCCGCTGGATGTTCATCACGTTGTCGTAATCGAGCAGACGCTTGCGGATGCCGAAGTTGTTCTCCTCCACCTTTTTCTGGGCGCGTTCAATGGATTTCGTAACCATCGAGTGCTGGATCATCTCGCCGTCCTTGTGTCCCATGCGGTCCATCAGGTTGGCGATGCGCTCAGATTGGAAAAGGCGCATGAGGTTGTCCTCCAGCGATACATAAAACTGCGAAGTTCCGGGATCGCCCTGGCGGCCGGCACGACCGCGCAACTGCCGGTCAACCCGGCGCGAATCGTGGCGTTCGGTACCAATGATGGCCAAACCACCCGCTTTCTTGACTTCTTCGGAGATCTTGATGTCCGTACCCCGACCGGCCATGTTGGTGGCAATGGTTACTTTTCCGGGGAGCCCGGCTTCCGTAATCACTTCTGCTTCGCGCTGGTGCTGCTTGGCGTTGAGCACGTTGTGGTCTATGTTCCGCAGCTTGAGCATGCGGCTCAGTTTTTCAGAAATATCTACGGAAGTCGTACCTACCAGCACCGGACGGCCCGCCTGGCTGAGCAGGACTATTTCATCAATAACGGCGTTGAATTTTTCACGCGCCGTTTTGAAAACTAAATCCTCGCGGTCCTCGCGGGTGATGGGCCTGTTGGTTGGAATGACCACCACATCAAGTTTGTATATTTCCCAAAATTCGCCCGCTTCTGTTTCTGCCGTACCGGTCATACCCGCCAGCTTGTGGTACATGCGGAAGTAATTCTGGAGGGTAATGGTGGCGTACGTTTGCGTAAGCTCGCCTACCTTCACATTTTCCTTCGCTTCCAATGCCTGGTGCAAGCCGTCGGAGTAGCGGCGGCCTTCCATCATACGCCCCGTTTGCTCGTCCACGATTTTAACCTGCCCATCGTCCGTAACGATGTATTCCGTGTTCTTTTCAAACAGGGTATAGGCCTTCAGCAACTGGCTGACCGCGTGGAGGCGTTTGGATTTGATGGCGAATTCCTGCGCGAGTTTGTTTTTGACATCTGCGCGGGCTTCTTCGCTGAGGGTGGTATCTTTATCTATTTCAATCATGCGGGTCGCAATCTCCGGCATGACGAAAAATTGAGGGTCATCAAAACCTTTGGACATGTATTCCGCACCGTTTTCGGTGAGTTCCACATTCCTGTTTTTTTCCTCGATGGTAAACAACAGCGGCGCGTCTGCTACGTGCATGTTTTTCGACTGCTCCTGCATGTAGTGGTTCTCCGTTTTCTGGAGCAGCACTTTTACGCCTTCTTCACTGAGGAATTTAATGAGGGGCCTATATTTGGGCAAAGCGCGGTGGGCACGCAGCAAAGCTAAGCCGGCTTCTCCTTCCTGATAACCAATTTTGCCTTCTTCATACAGTTTTTTCGCTTCCGCCAGAAATTGGGTCGCGAGTCGTTGTTGCCCATCTATGAGGCGCTCTACGAAAGGCTTTAATTCTACATAGTCCTGGTCTTCAACCCCGTGGCTTACCGGGCCGGAAATAATCAACGGCGTCCGCGCATCGTCAATGAGCACCGAGTCTACCTCATCCACCATCGCATAGTGGTGCTTGCCCTGAACGATTTCATCCTGGCTGCGCACCATATTGTCGCGCAGGTAGTCGAAGCCGAATTCGTTGTTGGTGCCATAAGCAATGTCTGAGCGGTACGCTTTGATGCGCTCGTCAGAATGTGGACGGTATTTGTCTATGCAATCGCAGGTCAGCAGCAGGAATTCAAAAATCGGGCCCACCCACTCAGAGTCGCGTCGGGCCAGATAATCGTTCACCGTAATAATATGGACGCCCTGGCCGGAAAGGCCATTGAGGTAGGCCGGCAGGGTGGCGACGAGGGTTTTACCTTCACCCGTCCCCATTTCCGCAATTTTTCCGTCGTGGAGCACCATCCCGCCAATGAGCTGCACATCATAGTGGAGCATGTTCCAGACAACTTCGCCCCCGGCAGCCGTCCAGCGGTTTTTCCAGATGGCTTTGTCTCCTTCGATGCGGACGTATGACTTATTTGGGTTGACCGCCAGCAGTTTATCGTGTTCGGTCGCGGTCGTAGTCAGGGTTTCGTTTTCCTTGAATCGCCGCGCGGTTTCCTTAACCACGGCGAAAGCTTCCGGCAGGATTTCTTTTAAAACGACTTCCAATTGCTTGTCGCGTTCTTTGATCAGGTCATCCACTTCCTGAAAGAGGGCTTCTTTTTTGTTCATGTCCTCTTCTTCCGACGCCTGCGTCCGCAGCAATTGCATCTCCTCGTCTATTTCAGCGAGAAATTCCGCGATGCGCGCGCGAAACTCCACCGTTTTCTGGCGCAGTTCGTCGTTGCTCACGCTCTGGAGTTCTTCGTATATCTCATTGATAAGCTGCACGTTGGGCATGTATGTTTGCACATCGCGATCATACTTGGTGCCAAAAAGCTTTTTAAGAGACTGACCAATATTACCGAACATATATCTTCGTTTCAAGAGTGATTCCAAAATGAGGGGCAAAGATACGATATATATATTTGCGATGCCATTTCGGGGAATAGGTTTGTCATCGCACATTTTATGCCAGCCGGTTTTCTAAAGGCAAATAATGCCAGAATGGCAGAAAACTTTTTAGCCAAAAGACGTTATGACCGAAAGCAATAATTTTCATGCCCACAATTCCTGTACCATGCAACGCAAGATCTGGATTTTAGTTTCTATGGCCCTGCTCGCCGGGGTTGCCTGTAACCGCGATGGCAAAAAAGGCCTCCGCGATTTTTATTTTCCGCTTAAACAATTGAAAGAAGGCATGGTGTACGCCTACGAGTCAGCCCGCAACGACAGCCTGCGCGATACAACCTACTGGTATTACCGATCCATTCGGAATGACACTGGCATATTCTTGACCGGCACTTATTATGGCTCATTGCCATCGCCGCAGCAGTTTGTACGCGAAGAAATGGTGCGCAACGGGATGCTGACCAGCGAAGTATTCCTTTACACAACCGATTCCCTGGGCAAACAGCAGCCTGTGCCCGTAGAAATCATATCCGGCAGCGCATTCCCTTTTGAAGTCAGCGACTCTGGTAGCGGGATATTTCTGTACAAAATCCGCTTTGCCTTTCCGGCAAATCCATTAGACACCATTACCCTGATCAAAAACCGGCGCTACCTCAGCGACACTACTTTTACTTTTGAAAATGAAACCAACAAGGCGGTTGCATTCGAGTTGCGCGAACTGGTTGAGTCCGGCAACCGGCAACAAGGCTATGTAGAACCCCGATACGGCGGTAAAGAAATTTATGCAAAAGGCATCGGATTGGTGTATTCTGAAAAAAGGATCAGCGAAAGTTACGTCTTAGCGAACCGGTTGATTTTCAGGTGTAGTATGGATGAATTGGTGGCTATTTTTGAGAAAAAATATCCAGGTTTGCAAATGGGGAAGCCGGATTAAGGCTTGCTCGGGCATTATGTCCTGTTCAGGATACTGATGATTAGTTTTCTGACGGTATCCATTTCTTCGGCTTTGCTCGCTGCCACAAAGAGGGTAAGCGTAGCTAAGGCTTTATTGCTGATGATCATTTGCTGCTGGTCATTGAATAAAAGCTTGTTTTTTTCCAAAAAGTAGAGAAAACAAGCGGCGCCTATTCGTTTGTTTCCATCAACAAAACTGTGGTTTTTGACAATCAAGTAGAGCAAAGTAGCCGCTTTTTCTTCGATGCTCGGATACAATTCCTCCCCGCCAAAACTTTGCCCTATCTGCGCCACCGAACTTTCAAAACTTTGGTCTTTGGGTTTGGCAAACACATCGGAGGAATACACCGACCGCATACTTGCCACAATCTCAAGGTATTCGGCTACGGAAGGCAAAACGGCTTCTCGTATGGTTTTGCCTTTGATGTCCAATGCTTCGTGGTCGTAGTCATCGAGCATTTCCAGGCCTTTGGCAAAGAGGATGAGGCTTTCGTCCTCGGCCCTTTCGGCTTGTTCTTCGATGGCCCGGCTCAAAATGCGGATACCTGTTTTGAGGGTTTCTACCTGCATTTGTTTTTCTGCCAGGCGTTTTTCGTTGATGGCATAGCCCTGTACCAGAAAGTCTTTGAGGCGTTGGGTGGCCCATTGGCGGAATTGAATACCCCGCTTCGTGTTGACACGGTATCCAACAGAAATAATCATATCGAGATTGTAGTACTCCAATTCACGGGCAACCATTCGCTTTCCCTCCTGGCGAACTGTTCGGAATTTCCGAACAGTTGCGAATGGCTGCAATTCTCCGGAGGAATAAACGGCTGTAATATGTTCACTGATATTTGCCTTGCTGGATGCAAACAAGGAGACCAGTTGTGCTTGGGTAAGCCATACGGTTTCTTCCTCAAATTTTACCTCAACCTGAGTAGCTCCATCGGGGCTTTTGTAAATCTCAATTTGATTTTCCATTGTCTGAACCGTGATGTTGTTGATGCAATTTATTCTAACAACACAATCACAGGTCCATTGGTTTCATTTTAATACACTAATTTTTAACAATATTTTGACGTGGCTTTTCTTTGTAATGGTTATGCTCTTATATGGGCTCAAGTCTCCCCTCTCACACAGGCGGCCCTGACAAGCAGGCTTTTAAAACATGTTGGAAAATCCCTTAATCCACCTTCTTCAACCTCAGCAATTCCTCCCCATCCGCACCCATCAGGAAAAGGGAAAGTTCGCGCAGTTCGTAGCTTCGGACGGCCTGCAGCAACTGCATGAATTCGGACTCGACATTCAGTTCGGGGCAGGCCATTTTGGTGCTCCCCACGTTGGAAACCTGAAATCCGTTTTTGCCTTCAAATGCAATGTTGCCGAATAGCTGGTTGCACCCGCCGTTGCCCATCAGTTTGCCTTCTTTGACGTGGATTTCGATGTAGGGTTTGCCTTTGGCGCTTTCCGGCAGGTCTTTTTGTTTCATGCTTTGCAAAGCCCAAATGTCGTGCAACCGGGTGTGGTCGTTGTCGGATGAGTTTGGCGTTTTGCAAGCCAGGCCAGTCAGCAGTAGCCCGGAGATGAGGAACAAAGAACGAATCATGTGCAAGGATTTTTGATTTAAAAAATAACAGTTGTCTTTTGGATGCGTTTCACGCAGGTTTTACACAAAGTTCGCTACGAATATAAGACCAAGCGTTGTGTCGTTGTGCCGTTGTGTGAAAAATAATCCGCCGTGCGCTTTTTCAGGTTTCACACAACGCTCACAACGCTCACAACGAAAGAAGCGCAGCGTAGTGTCTTCCACGCAAAAAATCAAAATAATGCGTGGTATTATTATCTTTGGATCAAGCGCCCGCTATTGAAGCCTTCGCAAAACAATAAATTCATACCGGAATTCATGGCAAAGTACTACTACTTCACCTTATCCTTAGTTTTTATCAGCATCGGCGCCCTTCGCGCGCAGCAGGATTTTAAAATCATTGGCTACCTGCCCTATTACCGGTTCAGCCTGAGCGATCAAATTGATTACAGCAAGCTGACGCACCTCAATTTAGCGTTTGCAAATCCCGACATGGCCGGTGACCTCAGCATCAACGGGCACGATATTGACCCCATTGTGCAGATGGCGCATCAACACGGGGTGGAGGTCTATATTTCCCTTGCCGGCGGCGCGCTCACCCCGGCCTGGGACGCAGCCTGGACCCACCACCAGCAACCGGAAAACCGCGCGGCTTTCATCCACAAAATCATCGAATACGTGGCAGAACACGAGCTCGACGGCGTGGATGTGGACCTGGAGTGGAGCTACGTAACGCCGCTCTATAGCCCTTTTGTGCTGCAATTGCGCGATTCGCTCACGGCGCATGGCTTGCCTATGACCACCGCCCTGCCCGGCACCTACCGCTACCCGAACATCAGCGACGAAGCCATGCTGTCTTTTGACTTTATCAATATGATGGTTTACGATTTCACCGGTCCCTGGGCGCCCAACACCCCCGGACAGCATTCGTCCTACAATTTTGCCGTCAACGCCATCAACTACTGGCAGGCGCAGGGCATGCCCGCCGACCGGCTCACCCTCGGCGTGCCGTTTTACGGTTGGAATTTCAACAATGCCCCGACCAGCGTCACGTCCGCTACTTTTGGCAGCTTAGTGGCCCAAAACCCGGCGAACGCTCAGCTCGATCAGGTTGGGCAAATTTATTACAATGGCATCCCAACCATCCGCGCCAAAACCGAACTGGCGATGGACGAAGTGGCGGGCATTATGATCTGGGAACTGGGGCAAGACGCCTTCAACGAATATTCTCTGCTGACGACAATCTACAATACGGTGAACGGCATCACGGACACCCAAAATCCGTTGATGGCAGCAACCATCCGCGCCTACCCCTCGCCATTCAGCCAAAACCTGTACATTGACAACGAAAGCTCCGAAGCCTGCACCATCCGCCTGACGGATATGAACGGTCGCACGGTGCAACAACACCTGCTGGACGGGCTTTCTTCGCTGACGATGGCGGTGCAGGATCTGACGCCCGGGTTTTATTTTTTGCAACAGCAATCGGGCACGGCAGTGCGGACGGTGAAGTTGGTGAAGGGGTAAGATGAGGCTGGGTTCTAAATGCAATAGTTGTTAAATTGCATCGGTTAGTGTAAATTTGTAGAATTAAACCATGAAATATGAGTCAGCAGTTGTCTTTTTCCGACCTTGTGAAGAGTGCAACCCGCCTTGATTCTCAGGACTATGAGAAATTTGTCGTTACCGTAAATAAGTTGCGCGCAAAGCAACAACCTGGCGCATTATCGCCAAAAGAAGCAGCATTGCTTAAAAAAATCAATAATGGCTTCCCCATAGAAAAATGGCAGCGGTTGCAAGACCTTGACCTCAAAATGGAAGAAGCAACACTTTCATCACAAGAATATACGGAGTTAACTTCTCTTACCAATGCATACGAGAAATACTGTGTTCAACGTATTCGGTTGCTTAAAAAACTGGCTTTGCTCCGAAATATGAGTGTGGAAGAAACACTACATCAATTGGGATTACAACATGGCGAAGTCTAAATTGTCTGTTGAAATCCGAAAGAATATAGAAAAAGAGAATTCCCTTTAACCTTGTTTTTCATGACCAACCAACTCCTTTTTCAATCCATCCCCCTGATTTACCTCATTGCCACGTTAGGCGAATCGGGGTTGGGCAAAGTACTCGACTACAAAGGCAACTTAGCTTATTTCAAAGGCCAGTTTAAAAACTCCCCGTTGGCGGCCACGACCGGGTTGTTGTTGCCGGTAATCACGATCATGGAAGTCGGCTCAGGCGCGCTTG
>JALHRK010000231.1 GCA_022841505.1 Saprospiraceae bacterium
TCTGCCACCTGAAGCTGGCGACCACAGCCCCGCTCGCGCGTAGGCTCCGCCTCGCGTGTACTATTCCACGGGCTCTGCCCGGCTTGACAGTACAAAAAAATCACAAGGAGTTTCGCCGAGTCAGGTACAAAAAACCGCTTGCGCGTAGGCTCCGCTGCGTGTACTATTCCCCGGGTTTTAATCTTGGGTCTGCCACCTGAAGGTGGCGACCACAGCCCCGCTCGCGTATCCTATTCCCCGGGCTCTGCCCGGCTCACAACAACATCCCTCATCTATTCATCACAGCCAATTTATCCGTCACCCAAAGCACAAATAAAGTCTCGAAAACAATCATCAGGGGAATCACAGTCAGGTTTTTAAAAAACAGCAGGAGTACCCATTCAGTAGACGTCGCGGTCAGGATGCCATTTGCTTTTAAATTCACCAACAGAGCAGTCTCGTAAGCCAGCCAATCAATCAAAAAATTCAAGGCCATGGCGATGAGTAAAATACCGAGGATGTTCAGCAGCAGTACCCCCCATTGCTTTTCCACATTTTGAAGCGTTGTGTTCCACAGGAGTTTTCGATGGGCGTTGCTTGCAAAAAACCGCCGGATCCGCAAAAAACCGCTTTTTACATCCGCCAACCCCAACACGTACAAAAACAATAGAACACGTGAAGCTTCAACGGTAATTTCCAGCAGGAGGTTCATCCAAGATGCAACCGGCCCAAATCCGCCAAGCTGCACCACCCTGCCCAAAGCAGCCACGAGGCCAAGCCCCAAAACCACAACGAAATGCTTCCCGAAGAAGTACAGAGCCATCTTGAGGCAATACAATTTGTCAGAAAAATTGAAAGGAAAGCTCATCCATAAAAACTTTGCAGGTGAAAAATATCTATAAATATATATACTACAAATTTAGAATAAAAACTTAAATTGGCTCCATTATACAAAATTCTGATAGGCCTACTCAACTACATACCATGCCTGCAACAGACCTCCGTTTTTACCTCAATGGCGCCTTAGTCTGCATCCAAAACGTAGACCCTGCCATCTTGCTCATTGACTACCTGCGCTCAGCCGAAGTTGGGCTTACGGGCACGAAAATGAACTGCAAACAAGGCGGCTGCGGCGTTTGCACCGTCATGCTTTCTTCGTTTGACAGCAGCAGCCGCCAAATCATCACCCGTTCCATCAACTCCTGCATGCACCCGCTGGCCTCGCTCGATGGCATGCTGGTGACCACCGTGGAAGGCACGGGCAGCGTCCTTTCAGCCGTGAGCCGCGTACAGCAATGCCTCGCGGAAAACAACGGAACCCAATGCGGCTTTTGCACCCCCGGCTGGATCATGAACATGACGGCTGCCGTCGTGCAAAAAGGCAACCTACCCGACACCAAAATCGGCACCAAACAAGAGATTCAGGCTATGTTTGACGGCAACCTATGCCGTTGCACCGGCTACCGACCCATTCTTTACGCATTTCAGAAGGAATTTGCCAGCGACTGGAATCCGGAGGTGGATGAACAAGGCTGCATGACGTGCATGACAGACCCCGCCGAAACCGTCAATGTTGCGCCAACGATCGCAGTACAATTTCCGGAAGGGTTGAAAAAACCTGCGCGGCCGGTTCAATACGAACACAATGGATACACCTGGTACCGCCCGGAAAACGTCGGACAAGCGCTGGAATTGATGGCTCGCCACAAAGGCGACAATACCCGGCTCGTGGTGGGCAACACGTCCATTGGGGTGTACGACAAATACAAAGAAGACCCGCACGTGTTCATTGACATTGCCCAATTGGCCGAACTAAGGTTGAAACGGATTGGCAAAGAGCTGATAGAGGCAGGATCGGCGCTTACGTACAGCGAATTTATTGACCTGCTCAACACGGTCCCCGGCACAAAAGACGGGCGTCCGCATTCGGGCCTCGAAGCCGTGAAATACATGGCCGGACGAACCGCCGGCAATATCGTTCGGAATGCCGCCAGCTTAGCCGGCAACACCATGATGGTGGTGAAACACATCACCACCGGCGCTCCATTTCCATCAGACCTCTTCACCGCGCTGGCCATGATGGACGCCCAGGTCAGGATCTTGTGCCCAGGCTGGAAAACCGCAAAAACATTGGATATTTTGGATTTTGCGGAAGCCTATCCCCAGTCAAAAGAATGGCAGGAAGGCGTGTTGATACTCGGTTATTCCATCCCTCTCCACAAAGGAGCTGTTTGCCAAACCTATAAATGCGCCCTCCGCGAAGTGAACTCCCACAGCATCGTCAACGCGGGCATGCGGGTTCAATTTGATCGGGCAGGAAAAATTGCCGACGCCACCATCATCCTCGGCGGCATCGGGCCATTGGCTTTCCACGCCACGCTTGCAGAACAGGCCCTGCGCGGCAAAGCACTGACCGAAAAAACGCTCCAGACAGCCCTGGCGGCCCTGACAAAGGACGTAAAAACGGTCCAAAAAAACACCGCAGCAAGAATGAGCGCTCTGCCCTGGGAAGGGTTCACCGATGCCTACCGGCAGCATCTTGCGCAGTCGTTTCTATACAAATTTTTTGTGCACCTGCTGGAAACCCAACAACCTGCCAGCGTTCCCGCACCGGTTCGGTCGGCGGGCAGGCGCACCGAACGCCCTGCCTCCAAAGGCACCCAACGGTATAAAACCTACCCCAACGAATACCCGGTTAACCAGCCCTATATCAAATTAGAGGCTTTTCTTCAAACAACGGGCGAAGCCATTTATCCTCAGGACATTCCATTGCCGCGCCGCGGACTGGAAGCCGCTTTTGCCACCAGTCCGTATCCCGCTGCCGACGTGCATTTCATCGTGCCCGGCAAACGCGGCAAGGCAACCACACAAGCTGTCCTGGCGGTGCTGAAAGCGAAGTTCCCGGGCGTTGTTGACATTGTCACGGCAGCGGACATCCCCGGCGCAAAAGCCATCGGACAGGGCAGCGACCAGCCGCTTTTTTGCATTGGCATGGACCAGCCCGATGAAGGAACGGTCAATGCGCACGGACAGGCGCTTTGCTTAGTATTGGCTCAAACGTACCTGGAAGCGCAGGATGCCGCCCAATTTCTGTTGACGCAATGTGTGCATTACGAACCGAAAAAGCCCATCATCAGTTTCGAGCAGGCGATTGAAGCCGACAGCATTTTTCCCGACAAGGGCGCCTATCCCGTACACATCTGGAAAATTACCCGGGAAAAAACCGATTCCACCTGGGCAAACACTGCCCTGAACGACCTCCCGGCTACCGTTACCCTCAATCAAACCCCATGCATCGTGGTGAAAGGCGCGCAGGAAACGGGCAGCCAGCTCCATTTTTACATGGAATCTCAAGCCGCGCTGGCCCTTCCCGGGGAAGAGGCGCAACTGATCATCCACCCCTCCACGCAATCGCCCGACTCCATCCAGTCGAGCGCCGTGGATGTGCTGAAACCCGCCTCTGTCAAACCCGGCGAAGCCAAGCCCACGCTCAACAAAGTGGACGTGCGGGTGAAACGCCTCGGCGGCGGTTATGGCGGCAAATGCGACCAATCTATGTTTGCTTCGGCGCCAGCGGCGGTCGCAGCCTGGAAACACCAACGCCCCGTCCGGTTAGCCAATGTGCGGGCGGTGGACACGGCTGTCTACGGGCACCGCCACCCCTTGTTGTCAGCATACGCGGTCGCGATTGCCAGCGACGGCCTGAATAAAGGAAAAATCCTGGGTTGGCGCGCTGATTTTCATTTGGACGGCGGCTACACCTACGACGCCTCCTTTGTGGTGAGCGACTGCGTGCAGTTGCGCTGCGATTCGGCTTATTTTGTGCCCAACTGGCAGACTTCCTCCGACGTGTGCAAAACGAACAAGGCAAGCAACACGGCCTTCCGGTCCATGGGGCTGGTGCAGGGCCTGATCGCCCAGGAAGAAGCGCTGGAGGCAGCCGCCCATGCCATTGGCATGCTCCCGGAAGACGTGCGGGCCAAAAACCTGTACCAAACCGGCCAGACCACGCCATTTGGCCAGGTGGTGGAAGATTGCTACCTGCAAAGGGTTTGGGAAGCGACCCGTAAAAAATCGGGGTTTGACAAACGACTGGCGCAGGTGAATGATTTTAATGCAAAAAACCGCTGGCGCAAACGGGGCATTTCCCTCATCCCGGTGAAGTACGCTTCGGGGTACAACGCCACTTTTTTGGAACAGGCGGGCGCGCTGGTTGAAGTGTATGACCAGGATGCATCGGTGCTGGTGCGCCAGGGCGGCGTGGACATGGGGCAGGGCCTGAACACCATCGTGGCCCAAATTGCCGCCAAAAGTCTGGGCGTCTCGCTGAGCCTTATCCGAATTGCCGAAATGGACACCGCGGTGATCCCCAATCCCGTCAGCACCGGCGCTTCTACCGGCTCCGCCTTCAATGGTAAAGCCGTGGAGGAAGCCTGTAAAAAATTAAAAAAACGCCTGCAAAAATGGCTCCACGCCAAAGGCCCGGAGTTTTGTGCCAATTACCAGTTGTATGGCCAGCCGGCCCCCCTGCCTTACAACGCCGACTACCGGAAAATTCAGTGGGACGACACCTCCTGGCCGGCCGTTGTGCACGAAGCCAACCAGGAACGCATCAATTTATCGGAGCAGGTGCGGGTCGCCATTCAAGGGGGTGAAAAAGTTGACGCGTCCGATACCTTCACCTTCAAGCCCGGAACCATCCCGGAAACGGTGAACCAGTTTGTCGGGTTCACGTTCAGCGCAGCGTGTGCCGAAGTGGAAATTGATGTGCTCACCGGCGAAACCACCGTGCTGCGCGCCGATCTGGCGTACGACATGGGCAAAAGCATCAATCCGGCCATTGACATCGGCCAGGTGGAAGGCGCTTTTGTGCAGGGGCTTGGATTTGTATTGTACGAAGATATGGTTTACCAGCCCGACGGCCCATATAAAGGCGCCCTGAACTCCCTCAATACCTGGGAATACAAGCCGCCCGCAGTTACGTCCATTCCCTTGGAAATGCACGTGGACCTGTTCCCGTATCCGCGAAAAATGAGAGACCCCAACCTGCTTTTTTCTTCCAAAGAAGTGGGCGAACCGCCGCTTTGTCTGGCCGCTACGGTATTTTTTGCCGTCAAGCACGCCATCCTCGCCGCCCGGCAGGATCGGGGGCATTCGGAATGGTTCCCCCTTTATGCGCCGGCAACCGTGCAGCGGATTCGGGAGGCTTGTTTGGTGGAAATGGGGGATTTGAGGGTGGAGTGAAGGTGCCGCCGAACTGGAGTTCGGCGGGTGAGGAGAGGTGTCGGACACTTTTGGAAATGCCCGACACCTCTCCTGATCTATACCCCGAAAAAAAAAATTGCTTTTCCTTAGCTCACATACGAAAATCTTATATTTTTGCATTCGCGTCCCTTCCCTCCCAAGGGATCTTTAAGGTCTATCACATCCAAACACTAACTTTCCGTATTTCCCTTTTGGGGCAACTGAACTGTATTCCTTTCAGAAGCTCACTCTATTTTTATAACTAAACTCTTTATTCATTATGAACAGGTATTTTGTACTCCTGGGCATCATGATGTTGAGTGTGTTTTCTCTTTGTTTATTTTCCACAACACAGATGAATGCACAAATCAGCATTGGCGGTAAGCCCTACAGTTTTCTGAACAAAATAAATGACCAGGCTATCCCGGTGGTAGCGGTATCCGGCCTCGAAAAAGCGAAAATTGAGGCAGAAGACGCAGTTGATGAAGCCAATGGGCTGCCTCCTCGCTTTGGTTACCCGCATGAGGTCAACCTGAACCTGGAAAATTCAGGCCGCTGGGAAACCTTACCCAATGGCGACCGGGTATGGCGCCTGGGGATTTATGCGCCTAATGCGCTTTCCATCAACTTGTTGTACAACGATTTTTTCCTGCCTGATGAATCGGTCCTGTACATTTACAGCGCTGACCGCAAGCACCTGATCGGCGGCTTTACCTCAGCCAACAACAAGCCGGACCGCATTTTCGCTACCGGTCTGGTGTATGGGGACAATATCGTACTGGAGTACTACCTGCCCCTGCATGATGGCAAAGGACGCATCATTGAAGAGAAGCCAGCCATCAGCATCAACTATGTGGTACACGGCTATCGCTATATACAATTTGACCCCAAAGATTTGGAAAAGGCTTTCGGCGGCTCGGGTTCCTGTAACGTGAATACGATTTGCGCAGAAGGCGACAACTGGCGGGATCAGATCAAGTCGGTCGCCATGTTGCTCTCCGGAGGGTCACGGTTTTGCACCGGTTACTTAGTGAATAACACAGCGCAGGATTGCCGCCCCTTGTTGTTGACCGCCAACCACTGCCTCGGCTCTGCCGACGCCATCAGCAGCCCCAGCGTAAACACCTGGACGTTTATGTGGCGCTACGAAAGCCCCAACTGTACGCCCAATACCGACGGCCCCACCACCATGACCACCAGCGGCGGTACGGTATTGGCCAACCCTGGCAGCCCCGGCACGATATTCAGCAGCGACTTTGCGTTGATTGAGATGGCTGAAAACCCCAAAACGGCGGGTTACGATGTCTATTTTGCCGGCTTCGACGCTACCACTACCGCTCCAGGCTCTGCCACCGGTATTCACCACCCCAGCGGCGACGTGAAGAAAATTTCAATGGAAACCGCAGCGCTTACCGGCACGGCTTATGGCAGCGCAAGCGGTACGGCTACCCACTGGCGCGTAGCCGACTGGGATAGCGGCACCACCGAACCCGGTTCTTCAGGCTCGCCCATTTTTAGTGATGCGACCAAGCGGGCCATGGGCTTTCTGTCGGGCGGCGGCGCTGCCTGCGGAAACAACTTATCTGACTGGTACGGCAGTTTGGGCTATAGCTGGACCAATGGCGGCGCCAGCGACAGCCGCCGCAGGCTGCGCGACCACCTCGATCCGGGCAATGTTGCCACCTTCGTGGATGGCAGCGCCAACCCTTGCGGAGTCACCCCGCCAGTGGGCTGCACCGGCACAACTTATGCCTCTGCCGCCAACCTCAACATAGCAATTCCTGACAATACCCCGGCTGGCGTTAGCGCTGTCATTACGGTTGCGGCATCGGGTAACGTTACTGAATTGAAGTGCGTAACGGTCACTATGAGCCACACCTGGACCGGCGACCTGGTAGCTACCTTCACACACGTCAGCAGCGGCACCTCGGTGCAGTTGTTCCGTCGCCTGAATGCCTCTAACGCTACTAATATCGGCGAATCTTCGAATATGTCCGGCACCTATACCTTTTGCGCTACCGGTGCCAGTTTTGCAGCGGCTGCCAACAACGGCGGAACAGACTTTATCATTCCTCCGGGCACCTATGCACAGTCAAGCGTCAGCTTGCAAGCGACACCAGCCCAGAACACCAATACATTTGCCAATTTCGTCGGGCTTAGCCTGAACGGTGACTGGAGGTTGACGGTTTCAGACTATAGCAGTGTAGATATAGGCACGATTTCCAGTTGGAGCTTTGAGGCCTGTTCAGGGGCGGCAAGCTGCCCTACTTTCAGCGGCGCACCGGCCAACGTAACGATTGTAAACAGTACCTGCAACAGCGGCACAGTATCCGGTGGCAGCATCACAGCACCCGCCGGCACGCCTTGCCCTGCCAACTCTACGCTGCAATACAATGTCAACGATACTGGATGGACAACCACTTTGCCCGGTTACAACCAAACCGGCCCGGTTCAAAACATCAAAACCCGCTGCTCTTGCGACAGTGATCCCAATATGGTGAGCACAGAATCCAGTATCGTAACTACCATACCTGGCTCTTGTGCACCGGCCAATGATTTGTGCGCCAATGCGACGCCTATCAGCTGCGGAACCAACATTTCAAGCTCTTCCATCAATGCGACTGCAGAGCCCGGTTCTTTCGCACCATGCGGTGTCGTACAAACCACAGCCGGCGTATGGTACACCTTTACAGGCGACGGAAGCACCGTGACGCTTGCTACTTGTTCTGCCGCCAGTTTCGATACCAAAATTTCGGTATATACGGGCGGCTGTGCTACGCCTACTTGTGTAACCGGCAATGACGACGCCTGCACTGGTAACCGCTCATCGGTCACCTTTGTCGCCTCTAACGGTACGGTATACCTGATACTCATTCACGGTTTTGGCGGAGCCACCGGCACTTTTGATCTGACCATGACCTGCGTGGCTACCTGCCCCACCTTCAGTGGCGCGCCGGCCAATGTGAGCATTGAGGACAGCAGCTGCGGCAGCGGTTGTACACTGACAGGCGGTAGCATCACAGCGCCTGCAGGCACGCCTTGCCCTGCCGGATCTACGCTGCAATACAATGTCAACAATAGCGGTTGGACAACGACCTTGCCTGATTACAACCAGGCCGGACCTGCACAAACCATCCGCACCCGCTGCTCTTGCAACAGCAATGCCAATACGGTAAGCGCTGAATCCGACCCGGTGACGACCATTCCCGGCACTTTGGCTAATCCTGTGGTACCTGCCAACGGCTTCAATATAGTAGCCTGCCCGGCTTTGGCCACCCAACCTGCCCCTCCGGTAGTAACGGCGTGTGACGGTTCGGTCATCACACCCGGCGGACCCTCGATTATCAATACACCTAACCCGCTTACCTGCGAAGGAACACGTACTTACACCTGGACCTATTCCTGCGGAAGTACTTCATCCACCTGGAGCTATACTTACACCATTGAACGGCAGTCGTTTACGGTGCCTGCCAATGGTGCTGCCACGGTCAATAGCCCGACCCAGGCCACCCAGCCCACGCCTCCAATGGTGTCGAGCAATTGCGGTGAACAGCTGACGCCTGTCGGGCCCACTGTGACGAATAACCCGGATCCTGTCACCTGCACCGGTATGCGTACGTATTCCTGGACTTACACCGACTGCGAAGGCAATTCTGCTACCTGGAGTTTTGTCTATACCATCATAGACAACACGCCGCCGACTGTAACCGCTGGTTCTATTGCTGCTTGCTACCCAACGGTAGCGGCTGCTCAGGCGGCTGCCCTGGCGGCTACTTCAGCTACGGACAACTGTCCGGGTGTACTGACAGAAACAGCGACTACGACCGGTACCTGCTCGGCAGTGATCACCGTAACCACTACCGACGCCAATAGCAATCCAACCTCCGTAACCTACAATACCCGAATTGACAATACGCCGCCAACTCTGGTGTGCAGAACCGCAACGGTATTTTTGGGCGGCAATGGCAGTTACACACTGACGCAGGCCGACGTATTTAATGCCGCCTCTTCTTCCGACAACTGCCCCGGCGCACTGACGGTCACCAACATTTCCCCGGCAACGGTCAACTGCGGCCAGCTCAACCAGACGATTCCGGTGACAGTAACCGTACAGGACGGCTGCGGCAATGTGGCTACCTGCACGGCTCAAATCACGGTTCAGGCGGGTACAGCACTGCCTGCTGGCTGGAATACGGGCAATACCGGCTCGGGTTCAGGTAGCGCAGGTTACAATCCCTGTGCACCTGGTGGACAGTTTACGGTTGCTTCTACCGGGTTTACACCAACTTTGACCGGCGAAGCCGTTCAGGAAGCTTACCAGAATATCTGTGGCAATACGACCATTACGGTCCGCGTGGCCGGTATTACCGGCGGCGGCTGGGCAGGCATTACCCTGCGCGAAAGCTTGGCTTTGGGTTCTAAAATGGTCGCACTGAAAACGCAGCTGACCAATTCTGTACGTCGGGAACACCGCAGTGTCACCAACGGCCTCAAAACCACGCAGACCCTGCCCTTACCGCAGATCGCAGAATGGCTCCGCATTCAGCGCACAGGCAATATTTTTACGTTCTCTGTTTCGCCCAACGGCATCAACTGGAGTCCGGCAGGCACGGTCACCCTGGCGCTCAGCAACTGCTTACTGGTAGGCCTGTTTGCGGAAAGCATCAATGTCAATACGACGACAACGGCTGTGTTTAACAATGTGACCATCAGCGGCGGCGTGGCGCCTCTGGCAGGAGACACGAGCAATGGATGGGATCAAACAGCGGCGCAGCAACCGGAATTTAGCGTGTACCCCAACCCGACTACGGGTGCGGTGACGGTGGACCTGAGTGCCTACGCTTCCCGCGAAACCGTGCGCTTGCAGGTCTTCAATACCAATGGCCAGCCGATCCACAACCTGGAGTTGAACAATTTGGAAACCACGACGCAAAGACTCGATCTTTCGACGCTTCCAAATGGCGTTTACCTGATTCGCGTTCAATCGGACGGGCTTCCGGACGCTGTAAACCGGGTTGTGCTGCACAG
>JALHRK010000232.1 GCA_022841505.1 Saprospiraceae bacterium
CCCTTTGGCGCACTTAGACGTTACCCTCACCCGTGTCCGGTTGAATCCGGCTGACCCATTGAGTTCTGATGTTGAAATCGAAATGCCTGCCGAACGCTTAGAAGGCAAAGCCGTGATTATCATTGACGACGTGGCCAACACCGGGCGCACCATTTTTTACGCCTGTAAGCCCTTTATGGATGTGCTGCCCCGCAAACTTGAGGTAGCCGTGCTGGTAGACCGGAAGCACAAATCATTTCCTGTGAAAGTTGACTACATGGGGCTTTCCCTGGCGACCACGCTGAAAGAACACATTGATGTCCATATTCGCGAAACGGATGCTTTCGCAGTTTATTTGAATTAACTGATCAGTTGGCAGTCAGCATTTTGCAAACTGGCAACAAAACAATCGAGTAACGTAATGCAAATTGGTATTTTAAAAGAAAAACAAGACAACCGGGTTGCCATCGTCCCGGACGCTTTGGCGAAGATCAAAGCCCTTGGCGTAGAGGTGTGCGTAGAGGTTTCAGCCGGCGCCGGCGCCATGTACGACGACGACGCTTATGCTGCAGAGGCCCGGACAGTTTCAAGGGAAACGCTGCTGGAGCAGTCTGATCTGATCATCAGCATTAATCCGCCCGACGATGCCGAACTTTCGAAAGTTAAACAAGGCGCCATACTGATTTCTCAGTTTCAGCCTTTTTTGTATCCGGAGGTCATCGCAAAGCTCCAGGCTGCAAAATTGGTGGGGATCAGTTTAGACATGATTCCCCGTACGACGCTGGCCCAGACAATGGACGTGCTTTCTTCGATGGCTTCCATCGCAGGGTATAAAGCGGTATTGGAAGCAGCCCGGCTCCTGCCCCGTTATTTCCCGATGTTTATCACGGCTGCCGGGAGTGTACGTCCAGCCAAAGTTCTGGTGATTGGCGCCGGCGTTGCGGGCCTGCAGGCCATTGCTACCGCCAAGCGTTTGGGCGCTGCGGTGGAGGCTTTCGACACCCGAAGTGCCGCTAAAGAAGAAGTCTTAAGCTTAGGCGCGAAATTTGTGGAAGTGGAAGGCGCACGCGACGACAGCGCAGCCGGCGGATACGCGGTTCAGCAAAGCGAAGAATTTTTGCAGCGCCAGCGGGCAGAAGTACAAAGCCGTGCCAGCAAATCGGACGTCATCATCACGACCGCCCAGGTGCGCGGCGGCAAAGCGCCTATGCTCATTGCAAAAGCAACCGTGGAACAGATGCGGAAAGGTTCCGTGATTATAGACCTGGCGGCTTCCAGCGGGGGCAATTGCGAATTGACCCAAAACAACGAAACCATTATCCACAACGGCGTACAAATCGTGGGCAATTCCAACCTCGCAGCATTGATGCCACAGGATGCCAGCTTTTTATACAGCAACAACGTGTTGAATTTGTTGAAAATTCTCATCAAAGACGGCGCGGTTAACCTCGATATGGATAATGAGATTATCCGGGGATCCTGTATCACAAAATGATGAGTTTATGATGGATGCCTTCATGCAGTTTTTTAATGACAACCTCCTCATTTTCTATCTGTTGGCTTTTGCCATTTTGTTGGGATTTGAGGTGGTTTCCAAAGCGCCAGCCGGATTACAAACGCCGCTGCTGTCGGGCTCAAACGCCATAAGCGGGGTGGTGCTGATCGGCGCAATCCTGCTGCTGCGGCAAACCCGTTCAGACGATTACCTCACGCTGGCGCTCGGCTTTTTGGCGCTGGCGCTGGGTATGGCGAATGCGGTGGGTGGTTTTGTCACAACTGACCGTATGCTGGATCTGTTCAGGCAAAAAAAAGCTAACCAATGAGACCATGACGACGATATTTCTCACCAACCTCTTTTACCTGTCAGGATTAGTCTGCTTCGTTTTGGGCCTCCGCCTGATGAGTAACACCGGCAGTGTACGCAAGGGAAACTTCCTCGCCGGAGCGGGGATGTGTCTGGCCATCCTGGCGGCTGTGATGGAACCTGTTTCCGGCGCCTACAACAACTATGCATGGATTGCAGGGGGCTTGTCAATCGGGGCATTTGCAGGGTATTTCCTGTCCACAAAGCGTGCTTACACCTTAACAACATCCGTCGTCGCCATTTTTAACGGATTAGGCGGCGCCTGCGCGGCTCTTTTGGGGTTGGCGGAAATTTTGCTGGTGTATAATGGCGAAAGTGCAGCTTCCCGCAGCATGCTAATCGCCATTCTTTGCACGATCATAATTGGCGGCGTAGTATTTACCGGCAGTTTATTGGCTTATGCCAAAATGGAAGGCCTGATCAAGGATAGTTCGGTTAACCTCAGGCGGCATGGCTTTGTCAACGTTTTATTGTTGACAATTACCCTATTCTGTGGTATTTTTGTTTATCTTCAAGGGGATCAGGGCAGTTCCCTTTGGGCGATTGTATTCATGCTGATCGCGATGGTTTACGGCGTTTATCTGGTGGCGCCCATTGCCACTGCTGACATGCTGCTGGTAACTGCTTTGCTCCATGGATTTTCAGGCTTGTCTGCTGCGATAGTGGGGCTGATTTACGGGAGCCAGTTCATGCTTGTTGGAGGGGTACTCGTCGCAGCGGCGGGCGTTACGCTTACTTTGGCGATGTGCCGAACTATGAACCGTTCATTGATCGGGGTGTTAACAGAAGGGATTAGCAGTCCTCCACAAGCATCCTTTCCAAACGCCGTCAGCGACACAGAGGAAGCAAAAGAGATTGATCAAAGCGATACCGCTTGACCATCATATTCTTAGAAATATCAAAATAATATGCTTATGGAATTGCTATTAGTGCCTATTGCACTCGGCCTGCTGGTCGTGTTTTCCAGTTTTTTTACGGTGAAGCAGCAAACGTCTGCTATCATGGAGCGGCTGGGTAAATTTCACTCCATCAGAAGCTCCGGGCTTCATTTCAAAGTCCCGTTCATTGACCGGATTACCGGCCGGATCAACCTGAAAATCCAGCAATTAGATGTAATGGTTGAAACGAAAACCAAAGACAATGTATTCGTAAAACTCAAAGTTTCTGTTCAGTTTAAAGTGCTGGAAGATTCCGTTTACGATGCGTTTTACAAATTGGAAAACCCATACGAACAAATTACGGCGTACGTTTTTGATACGGTCAGAGCAGAAGTGCCCAAGATGAAACTGGACGATGTTTTTGAACGCAAAGACGACATCGCAGTAGCCATTCGCCGCGAATTGGAAGAAGCCATGAATGAATACGGTTATGGCATCGTGAAAGCGCTGGTGACGGATATTGATCCGGATCACGCGGTCAAAAATGCGATGAACCGGATTAACGCCGCCGAACGCGAAAAATTAGCTGCCGAATACGAAGGAGAGTCTGAACGCATCCGCATTGTGGCAAAAGCCAAAGCAGAAGCGGAAAGCAAACGCCTTCAGGGACAGGGTATTGCTGACCAAAGGCGCGAAATTGCACGGGGACTTGAAGAGTCGGTGGATATCCTCAATCGGGTAGGCATCAACTCACAGGAAGCTTCCGCCCTGATTGTGGTTACACAGCACTACGATACCTTGCAGGCGATTGGACAAAGCAGCCACAGCAACCTGATTTTATTGCCCAATGCGCCTTCTGCAGGGGTAGATATGCTTTCGCAAATGGTCGCTTCGTTTTCTGCTTCCCAGCAGATGTCAGAAGACATGAAAAAAAGCAAAAGCATGCTTGAACTGAAGCAACCGGAAAAAGTAAAGACAACAAAATAGAACTTGTTGCGTAAGATATGAATGGCTTGCAACGTTGCATTTGCAAGCCATTCTCTTATTTTTACACCCATAGTTCCTGATGCTTTATGAACACGGAACTCAGGACAAAATTGCATATTATGAACAACAACAGAACCGTTGTCATCCTCGCCACCTTGCTTTTACTTTCCCTGATTGGATTAGGCTGGTTCTGGATGAAGAGCAGCCGCCTCCAGGGGGAAAACACAGGTTATGAAGCAACTGCAGACTCGCTCAGTACGCTCAAATACGACCTGTTAGACAATATTGACAGCTTGCAAACGGCCTATCAGCTCATCATCGCAAAAAATGATTCCTTAAACGTTTCGCTGGAAGATGCCCTCCAAAACGTGGCAAACCAGAACGAACAATTAAAAAGCATCCGCCGTCAAAGCTCCAACAGCCAAAAAGGGTTGTTGCAGGAAATCAATCAATTGCGCGCTTTGAAAGCTGAACTGGAAGGCAACATCGGCAGGCTGGTTGAAGAAAATGAATCGCTTCGCGAAGAAAATTCGATGTTGGCCGAACAAGTTGAAACAACGGAAAAGCGCAACCAGGAGCTTTCCGCGAAGTCGAGCCAGCTTGAATCTGCAAACCTTACGCTGCAATCAGACCTGAGCCAACTGCGCGCTGCCAGCGTTCGCGCTTCCGGCTTTTTGGTGGATTTGCAGACGCGCAGCTCAAAAACAACGTCAAAATCGGGGCGCGTACGCAACCTGAGCATCAACTTTGATATTGTGAATGTGCCGCAGGAACATCAGGGTACGCACACGCTTTATTTGGTGATAACGGATGCCAGCGGTAACCCTATTGCCAGCGACAACCCAATCAGAAAGCGCATCGAAGCCAATGGTCGGGTAGCTGAAATCATTGCCCAGCAGTCGAAAGAAGTTAGCTTAGAAGAGTCCCAACGGTTGAATTTTAACTACCCGGTCAGCGAAAAATTGAAGCGGGGAACCTACCAGGTCTCCATTTATTCCGACCTGGGGCTTTTGGGATCTTCCAACGTAAAATTGACATAGGAACGTGGCGTAAATAAGTTACCTGAATTCGGCGTAGCCAAAAAAGAGACCGCTTAAACAGGGAAGTTATTTATGGCAGGTTCCTAAATAACGCGAAAATATTTAAGAATGAAGGCATTACGATTGGTATTGTTGCTGATGGTGAGCATGGTAACAATGGTTTCCTGCGTATCGAAAAAGAAATTTACCACGGAGATATCGGCAGCAGCCGCTCGCGAAAAAGCACTCCAGGATGAACTACTGCTTACGAAAGGCCGGGTGCTGAGCATGGAAACGGTCAACGCCAACCTGACCCAATCGGTGACGACGCTGCAGGAGGAAAAATTGCGATTGGAAGGTGAAAAAGCGCGGTTAGAGGATCAAATCCGCCGCCTGTCAAACGAGCAGGTGGATCAGAAGCAACAGTTTGAATCCGCTTTGCAGGAACAGGTTAAGGTTTTGGAGCAGAAAGAGTTGACGTTGAACGCCTTGCAGGAGTTGATTCAAAAGCGGAACGAAAAGCTGACAACGCTTCAGGAAGACCTTAAATTCGTTTTAAAGTCTTATTCTGCAGACGATGTTTCGGTAGAACTTAAAGATGGTAAACTGATCCTGACCGCTGCCGACCAATTGATATTTGATGCAGGTACAGCATTGGTGACGCGTAAAGGACGGGAAGTAATCGGGCTGACAGCGGCGGCTTTCGCCAAATATCCTGACATTGACATTGCAATTGTTTGTCATACCGACAACACCACGCCATCAAAAAAGAGCAATGCCCGAGACAATTGGGAATACAGCGCAGTGCGTGCTGCCGTCATAACCAGGGTGTTGACCAACGAATTTTTTCTGAATGCCAACCAGGTCAGCGCTACCGGACGGGGCGAGTTTCAGCCCAAGGATTCCAACGAAACGAAAGAAGGCCGCGCTCAAAACCGTCGGGTTGAAATGGTAGTCACAGTCAAAATGCAGGATTGGGGCGCAAAGTTATAGCACTCAGGGATTCTACCACCTGCAACCCTGAGCCTGAATACCGTCTCAGTGTTCTTCCCGGTTTCAGAATGGCCGGATCGGGTACAATTACGTCATCCGGCCATTTGATCCACGGCACGTACCTGCTAACCCCATACGCCGGTAAAAAGGAGGTCTCCGGATCGGAAGAAACCAAGCCCAACGCCAGTAACCGCAGTTTGGGTTCTACCGCAATCAAAACATCTCCGGGCTTCACTTTCAGGCAATAACGCGCCGTTGCCTGCAACTTCGCTTGATCTTCCTGCCAGGCCAACCATTCGCGAAAAGCGGCTTTTTGCCATAGTCCATGCCGGTTCCAATATTGCTCCATAGCCGGGTGTGCCCGGCAGTAATGCCGTTGTCCGGTGTAGCATTGTTGCCAAACTGTCCTTTCTTTTTTGCCGAAAGGCGCAATCCAAACCTTTCCACCTGCAAGGATTGCTTTGCGCAAATCCTGCACCGACCAGAGGGTGGGCTGATGGAGTTGCTGAAAAAAAACATGGCGGATCGGCTTGGCGGCCAATAAATTCAGCACTTTGCATTCCGGGATCAGGTCTTCGAATGCCTGAGCAAACACCATTGAGGTCTGTGAGCAATCCCAAACGACGACATGGTCGAAGTGTTCGCTGCGCGTCCAGTTAAATGAACCTGTCAGCAGGCGTTTTCCATCGGCAACTGCAAATTTGTGGTGCAACAAACCAGGGCCAGGAAAACCGAAAATTTTTGCCCCTGCTTTTTCCAATGCGCTGAAATCCAATCCATCCTGACGAAAATTAATTTGGTCGTAGTTGACGATGAGTTGCACCTCAACACCCGCTTTAGTTTGGTTCAGTAAGACGTTGAAAATTTCCGGATGGGTAAACCAGCAGATGGCTATTTGCAGGGATTTATTTGCTTTTGCAAGAAACGACACAACCGATTCTGCACAAGCCCTGAAGGTTGATTCCGGAGTGAGATTCATGCCTGAAGGTACTTTTGTTAATTGATGCGTGGAAAAATTGATGCAATTAACAAAAAAAGGGCACGTGTAACGCAAACCTGTTCGGTGTAGCCGGCAAAACAGGGGATTTGTCTTAAAATGTCCTGAAATGGCCAGTTCAGATCAATGCTTCAAAGTCAGCGTATCCGCATTCGACAGCCGACTAGATGCCTTCAAACGGAGTTTGGTACGCTTGTAGTAGGTGTTGGTGGGGCGAGGGCAAGGGGCAATAAAACGGCACCCCTGTTGGATTCGTGGCTCAAATCGTCTCCCCTCCGGGCAAAATGCGTATATTTGCCAACGCTTACCGCAAAAAGTGTTAGAAATGGATATCCACAGTGCTGAATACCAGGGGAGTTTCACGACCGAAACGGCGTGCCCCCAAGTCAATATACCCGAATATGCCTTTGTCGGGCGCTCGAATGTAGGCAAATCGTCGCTCATCAATATGCTCTGTGGCCGGAAAGCATTGGCCAAAGTTTCGGGCACGCCTGGCAAAACCCAAACCCTCAATTTTTTCCTGATCAACAGTGCCTGGCATTTGGTTGACCTCCCGGGCTATGGTTATGCCCGAACGGCCAAGAGCAACCGCAAAAACTGGGGAAAAATGACAATTAATTACTTGACGAAGCGACCAACGCTGGAATGCGTTTTTGTGCTGCTCGACTCCAATATCCCGCCCCAGGCCATTGACCTGGCTTTTATGACCAAATTGGCAGAATTGGAAATTCCGTTTGTTATCGCCTACACCAAAACGGACCGGGTTTCAAAAAGGGTATTGAACGACAACATCAAGGCCATTCAAAAGGCCATGCTGCCCCGCTGGAATGAATTGCCTCCGCAGTTCATCACCTCGGCAGAAAAAGGCGCCGGACGGCAGGAAGTGCTGGATTTCATTGGTCAGGTTAATGCACAGATAGCGGCCATCACACCATGAGCGAAGAAAAAAAACAATACCCGCCGGTTTTTCCGGACATTGAAGACTGGCCGATTCACAAACTCAGCGAAGACCGCCGCTCCTTTGTTAAGGAGATTGACGAGTTTATGTTGCAGCGTTTGCAGAAGCAGTCCCATACCCAGTTGACCGACCTGATCGCCAAAACTATTTTTCTGGAACGGATCCGCATCAAGGAAGAAGCCTGGAAAGTGGATCCGCCGAATGAACGACAGTTCTGGCGGCGCATTGGCAAAAAATTGGTGCGGAACTCCCTCGACCGAAATGAAAAGGAAGCCGTCGTCAACAATGAGGAAATTTTGCGCCAGATCATCAACCGGTATTCCGAGGAGATCGTTGGCACTTTCCGGATCGGTACGTTTCGGTTTGCGCGGCGCTTTCTCACGTTTTTCTTTACGCGCTTGCTGAATACCGCTGCCGGAAAAAACATTACCCGGTTTTGGGGCAGCCGTTTCCGGCTTCAGGATCGCTTCATTGTGAAAGGCGAGATTGAAACGGTTCGCAGTCTGATGAAAAAAGGAACCGTAGTTGTGGTGCCAACGCATTTCAGCAACTTAGACTCTATCCTCATTGGGTACGCGCTGGACGCCTTTGCGGGGCTTCCGTCTTTTTCCTACGGCGCAGGGCTGAATTTGTACAATACGGGCTATACGGCATATTTTATGAACCGCCTGGGCGCTTATCGGGTGGATCGGCGAAAGAAGAATCCAATCTATTTGGAGACGCTCAAAACCATGTCGAATTTGTCCATCCAACGCGGCGTCAATACCCTCTTTTTCCCAGGAGGAACCCGCTCGCGGAATGGCACGCTGGAGGATAAGCTGAAGCTAGGCCTGCTGGGGTCGGTGGTGGAAGCGCAACGGGCGTTGTGCCAAAAAGGAAACGGAAAGGTCTTTATCGTGCCGTTGATCCTGAGTTATCATTTCGTGCTGGAAGCAGATTTTCTGATTGAACAACATTTGCGGCAGGTTGGCAAAGAACGCTACATAGGACGCGACGCTTCGCACAGTCCCTGGCGGATTTTCCAGTTTGTCTGGAAGTTTTTTGCAGAAGGCAACGATGTCACCATTTCCATCGGCCAGCCCATGGATGTATTAGGCAACCCGGTGGATGCAGAGGGCAATAGCTTTGACCAATATGGCAACCGCATTGACATCGAAGCTTACTTTAAAACAAAAGGAGAAATCCGCGAAGATTTGCAGCGCGAATCGGAGTATACCAAAATTCTGGGCGACCACATTGTTGAGCGCTATCGGAAGGATAATATCGTGTTGACCAGTCATTTACTGGCTTTTGCCGCCTTTGAAATGTTGAAGTATCAAAACCCGCGACTTGATCTTTACGGTTTGCTTCGACTCCCAACCGATGATTATGTTTTTGCCAAAGAACCCCTGCACGAGGTCATTTCTCAATTGCGGGATGCGTTGATTCAAATGGAACAACGGGGCGAAATCAAATTGTCGGAGCAAATACACTGGGCGGTAGACAAATTAATTGAAGATGGGATGGCCCATTTGGGCAATTATCACCTGACGGAACCATTGTATCAGGACAAAAAAGGACATATCCTCAGTGATAATTTTAAACTGCTGTATTTTTACCACAACCGGCTGGAAAACTATGGATTGCAGCGCAAGGTCAAGTGGAAGCAGTTGGAATTGCAGGAAATGGAATAATCTATGAACTTTATCGTATTCGACCTTGAAGCAACCTGCTGGGAAGGCAGCCCGACAACCCTGCAACAGGAGGTGATTGAAATCGGGGCCGTTCGCCTCGATGAGTACGGCGATATTGAAAGCGTTTTTCAAAGTTTCGTACGGCCCATGATCAACCAGGTGCTTTCGCCTTTTTGCACCCAACTCACCGGAATCAGCCAGATTGACGTGAACCGCTCCGGGCGTTTTCCGGAAGTGGTACGGGCATTTAAAGATTGGATCGAGGTCTATGACGAAGACTACCTGCTTTGTTCCTGGGGCAATTTTGACAAAAAGCAGTTGGTGGCCGATTGCCGCCTGCACGAGCTGGATGACGAATGGCTCGATCCGCACATCAACCTGAAACAACAATACCACGAATTCAAAAAACTGCGCCAGCCCCGCGGACTGAAAGCTTCCATCATTGCCGAGGGCATGGAGTTTTCAGGCCGTCACCACCGCGCTATTGACGACGCAGAAAACCTGGCGCAGATTTTTATTAAGTACCGGGATTTGTGGCGGTATTAAAAGGCGTTAATTATACAATGACCAACCGCATACTTGCACTCCCGTTTTCCGAAACCAGTCTGCAGGAGTAAAACCCCGGGGACAACCCGGCTACTTCAATTGGGAATTCAAAACGGCCTGAGGGCAGGTTGCCCAAATTTGATGTGCTCAGGATTTTTCCTGAGATATCAATTATTTCCAGCACATAAGAACCGCCCTGAAACAGGGTTCCGCGAACACGGGCCGAGTCCTTTGAAGGATTGGGCCACACGACCAAATTTTCTGCGATCGGCGACACTTCGGGTGTATTCGTTGTGAGCGGATTGTCCCTGACCACCTGAAGTAAAGCCGC
>JALHRK010000233.1 GCA_022841505.1 Saprospiraceae bacterium
CCGCCTTTTGTTCATGTTCGTCTATTTTGTCTGGTATCCGCGGTATAAGGCCCGGCTTGGTTTTGACGCCCCGATACGCGATACGCGCATTCCACCGGATCAACCACAAAACCTCGGATTTGGCCGCATACAGTCTTCAGTAGAGCTGTTTTCAGACGCTTTTATGCTGTACCGAAAACACCTGTTGCGGTTTACAATGCTGGCTTTGGTCTGCGCTGCGGCTTGTTGCGGCATCCTCATGACCACGTCAGAGGATTTGCTTAATAACCCTTTGCCTGTGACGTACGAATTGCTCTCGTTTCTGAAAACATTGTTTTCAAGCCATATCTTGTTTACCGCTATCTATTCCGATTATGCGCCTTATGCCGGTGGATTGGCCTTAGCCATCCTGCTGTTTGAAGTTGCAAAACAGTTGACCCGTGAGGAACGACCGGATAAAAAAATCCCACAGCGGCTGCGCCTGGCCGCTTTTTTTCAAGTTATGGTTGTGATTAGTCCGTTTGTCCTGCTGTTTGCGTTTTTTGAATGGTACAGTGTGCTGTTGGCTGCGGCCTTATTCCCGCTCGTGTCAGTCTGGGGCGTGTTGTTGCTTCGCGAACGGCGCAATGTTTTCAGCGCGTTTGGTCGGGCCTGGTCGCTGTTTTTTTCTTCCTTTGGCAGGGGGATGTCGGCATTGCTGTTGTTCTTTTTCACCGGGTTGCTCGTTTTGGGCATTTTCGATTCATTCCTGATGAAAATATTTTTTGACTTGCTGTCGTGGGTCATCCATTTTGAGCCGGAAACGATGGCGCAGATCAACAACATTGTTTTGCTTTTCCTGTATTTTTTTATTCTGTTTATCTTTTTCATCCTGTTGTTCACAGGCATGGGACTTTTGTATTTTACTTTGATAGAGATCCACGAAGCGGAGGGGCTCCGGCAAAAATTGCAAATGCTGGGGCAATCGCGCCAGATTCGCGGTTTGGAACGGGAATAGTTTTTAAAAAGACAAATAAAAGCAGCAATGCTGAAACTACGATTTATCAGATCCGGTCACTTGCTTTATGGCGTTGCAATCCTCGCTTTGAGCGCGTTGTTGCCAATGCCGTCCGCCCTGGGGCAGGTAGGAGAGGTCGTGGAGGAGCCGGCTTATGAAGAAATAGAAACGGTGGTAGAAGAAGCATTGGAAGAGCCGGAAGAAAGCTATGAAGAAACTCCCGAATACAGTTGGGTAAATGAATATCAATATCATGAAGAAGCCGTGGAAAAGCGGAATATTGATGAAACTAACTGGAAAAAAGCCATTGAAGGGTTGGATTACAACAAAACGATTAAAACCGATAAGAAAAAAACAACGACTACAAAGCCGGCAGATGCACCGGAGTTACCGGATATTTCAGGAGGCGGCAATTTTTTTCAATGGCTGTTCAGAGGGCTGTTACTGCTGGCCGGGATTGCAATTATCGTGCTGATTGTCATGAGCGTCATACAAATGAACCCGGCGCCGAAAGATGTGGTAATCCGGGGGCAAACCGTCGAAGGAATTGATTTACAGCACATCGAGGAGAACCTGAATACAGCGGATTTAGATCCTTTGATTCAACGCGCCGTTGCGGAAGAAAACCATACGATGGCCGTCCGGCTGTATTATTTGGCCATCCTGAAAAAACTGTCGCAGCAACAACTCGTTGTGTGGAAAAGAGACAAAACCAACCGGGATTACTTTCGGGAATTAAACGGATCCGCGCTTCAACAGCCGTTTCAGGCGGTAACCCGTGACTTCGAATGGGTTTGGTATGGAGACGGGGCAATCGCAAAACAAGACTTCCAGCGCATGCAGGGACAATTTCAGCAAATGCTTTCGCTCATTCCGCAAAACAATAAGCCATGAGCAGGGGAAGGCTATTTTTATTGGGCGGAATTGCAGTTTTCCTTTTGCTGCTATACCTGCTGTTTGGCAATACCGGGCTTCGCCATTCCTGGAAAGAGAATTACGACCAGGCAAGCCGCGAACCATACGGGACAAATGTTTTGTTTAGCCTTTTGGATCAATTTATTCCGGGCGGAGAAGCGGTGGTTGTGCTTAAAGACAGCCTGAATGACCGCCTTTCGCAACACAGCACCCCGAAAGCCAGCTACGTATTTACCGGAGCCGGCATGTACATGACCAGCCGCGACCGCGATGCCCTGTTGAATTTTGTCAGCGAAGGCAACCAGGCTTTCATCTCCTGCAATACTATCCCGCACGACCTCATGTTTTATCTTTATTTGGAGGAGTGCAATACACCCTGGGACGGCTACCACTATTTCAATGACACTACGGTAGCATTGAACCTGGAGCACCCTGACCTAAAGATGAGCGAAGCGCCGCAGTACCGGTATTTCAACAACTACAGGCCGGAGAATTATGTCTGGAAATACATGGGGAGCGAATACTTTTGCGATCAGGATAAGCAGCGAACCATTTTGGGAGATATCGCTTTCGACAGCACCAGAACCTACATCAATTTTGCAAGGGTAAAACACGGCGCCGGATATTTTTATTTGCATACGACGCCGCTTGCGTTTACCAACTACCATCTTGTCCGGAAAGAAGGGTTGGAGTATGCGCGCCGTGTTTTTTCGCATTTGCCGGAAGGCCAGGTTTACTGGGATGAATACAGCCGGGTACCGGAGTCAGTTACCAGGCTTGCCAACCAGCGCGCTTCCGGAGGGATGCCCGAACTCAACCAGGAAAGTCCTTTGAAATACATCCTTTCACAACCTGCTTTGGCCTGGGCCTGGTACCTGTTGTTGGGCACCGGATTGCTGTATTTGCTGTTTCGCGCTAAAAGGCGGCAACAAGTGGTACCGGTCACCGAACCCAATACCAATACTTCTCTGGAGTTTGTGCAAACCATCGGACAATTGTATTTTATGCAGAACAACCACCGGAAATTGGCGCTGCAGAAAATTCGACTGTTCAACGGCTACATCCGGGAACGCTATAACCTGAGTCGCCGGGAAGGGGACGAAAGTTTCTTTAGCCGACTGGCTGCGCGGTCTGAAGTGCCGGAACCATTGATTCGCGACATTTTTTCAATGGAGGAAAGCATCAAAAGTGCGTATGCCCTTGGCACCGATAAATTGATTGCTTTTCATCGGTTGATGGAGCAATTTTATAAACTTTGTAAATGATTAAAAGACGGGAATGGCAATGCCCTTCTGGTTGTATACCCTTTAACTTTTGAATTAACATGCAAATCGAAGAGCTGAACGAACAAACACTGGAACCCACCGAGACGCCGGCGCCTGAAACTTCTTCTCCGGCAGATGAAACGTGGCAACCCAGGCGCCTGAATCTGGAAAGAATTCATGCGGCTGCCGAACGGGTGCGGCACGAAATCTCCAAAGTGATCATCGGGCAGCACGACCTTCTGGATTTGCTGCTTGCAGCGATTTTTTCCGGAGGTCATGTGCTGGTGGAAGGCGTGCCGGGCATTGCCAAAACACTGACCTCAAAACTGCTGGCCCAAACGCTGGATGTGGATTTTTCGCGCATCCAGTTTACGCCCGACCTGATGCCCAGCGATGTCGTAGGCACCACGGTTTTCAATATGAAGAACTCGGATTTTACGTTCAATCCGGGCCCGGTTTTTTCCAATATCGTCCTCATTGACGAAATCAACCGGGCGCCTGCAAAAACACAGGCAGCCCTGTTCGAGGTGATGGAAGAATACCAGGTAACAGTGGACGGAAAAACGCACATCATGGGCTTTCCGTTTTTTGTCATCGCCACTCAAAACCCCATCGAACAGGAAGGAACGTATAAATTGCCGGAAGCGCAATTGGATCGCTTTTTGATAAAAATTAACCTGGAGTATCCCGGACTGGAAGATGAAAAACGCATCCTACGCCGCTTTCACAACGATTTTAAAGTGAACCAGCGCCACGAGGTCAAAGCGGTGTTGTCTACGGATGATATTCGGGCGTGCCAGACATTGGTTGAGCAGATTCACATCCGGGAAGAATTGCTCGATTACATTGCCGCCATCGTGCATTCCACCCGCGATCACAGCGATTTATTCCTGGGGGCTTCCCCCCGCGCATCCTTGGCCATGATGAAGATGGCCAAAGCCATTGCCGCGATGAATGGCCGTGACTTTGTTACGCCTGACGACATTCAGTACGTATCTTTCCCGGTGCTCAACCACCGGATCATTCTGACGCCAGAGCGCGAAATGGAGGGCTATGAGGTACGGGAAGTCGTAGATAGCATTGTAGAAAAAATAGAAGTGCCGCGATAAGGTACTACAAAAAAAAGCTGATATTTTGAAAAACCTGTTTTTAACCAACCGTTTTTTTGGCATCTGTGGCTTGCTGGTGGTGGCTTTTGCGGCCAGCTTCTTTGTCCCGTTGTTGCTGCAACCCGCACAGGTCGCATTAGCCTTGGTGGCAGCCCTGACGGTACTGGATTACACTTTGTTGTTTGGGAAACAGGATCTTGCTGAAGCACACCGGAAGTTGCCCAAAATTTTTTCGCTCAGCGACCCCAATCCGGTAACACTCACATTAGCAAACTACTCCCGCCAGCGCCTTTTTTTTAAAATCATTGACGAAATTCCTTTTCAGTTTCAGCAGCGGAACTTTATGCTGCATGCTTCGCTCGATCCCAGAGAAACGCAGGAAATCAAATACGAACTCAGGCCGCTCCAACGCGGCGCTTATAAGTTTAACCGGATCAACCTGTTTGCAACCACCTTGCTCGGATTGGCCGAACGCCGCATCAGTATTCCCGCTGAAGCGCAGATTCCGGTTTATCCCTCCATTCTCCAGATGAAGCAATTTGAATACCGGGCATTTGATCGGTTGTCTAACCACCAGGGAATTAAACGGTTGCGGCGAATTGGCCACAGTTATGAGTTTGAGCAGATCAAAAACTACGTGCGCGGCGACGACCATCGCAGCATCAACTGGAAAGCCAGCAGCCGGCGCGCCGACCTGATGGTGAACCAGTACGAAGACGAACGCGCACAGCAGATTTATTGCATCATTGACAAAAGTCGCGCCATGCGCATGCCTTTTGAAGGCCTGAGTTTGATGGATTATGCGGTGAACACCAGCCTTGCGGTATCGAATATTGCGTTGAAAAAATACGATCGCGCCGGGTTGATCACCTTCTCGGACAAAATGGGCGCCACGCTCAAAGCCGACAACAAGGCAACCCAGCTCAGCAAAATTTTACTGACCCTTTACAGCGAAGCCGACCGGCCTTTGGAAGCCAACTACGAACTGCTTTACCAGGCTTCGCGCAAACTCATCACCGGCGGGCGCAGCCTGATCCTGCTGTTCACCAATTTTGAGAGCAGCTACGCGCTTGATCGGGTTTTACCCATTCTGCGACGCATCAATAACAACCACTTGCTGGTCGTCATTTTTTTTGAAAATACGGAGATCCGCGATTTTGTGAATCAGGAGGTCAAAACCTTAGAGGGCATCTACCGCCACACGATCGCACAAAAATTCTTAGCCGAAAAATCTGCGATGGTGCAAAAGCTGAAGCAATTTGGCATCCAGGCCATTCTAACGGAGCCGCAGGCACTTTCGATGAATACGATTAATAAGTACTTGGAGCTGAAGGCGCGGGGGTTGATTTAGCTTTAAAGCTCACTTTATCCTATTCGGTGAATTTACAACCAATCAAATTTATTCAGGAAGCCCTCAATGAGATCGTCTGAAATGCCCCAATTGGTTCCTTTTGTTTCATATAAAAGTACCAATCCTGCTACGCCTGCAAGGCTCTCGGAAATGAATGTAGCCGTTTCCTTTTCGGCTACCCAAAAATCGTGTTCAATCCTAATTTCATATCCTCTTTCAACCAACAAATAATACAGCGGGGGCTCAGTATTTGCAGCTGTGGCTAATCGAATTTGAGACGCCATTTGTAATGAATAAGGAATGAATGAATTCTGTTATCTAACTTTTTCCCAAGCCCAGGCCGACCTCATAATCGCCTCCATATCCCGCACAGGTTTCCAACCAAGCAATCGGGCTGCTTTTTCATAATTGGCGTAGATGGCGACCACATCGCCCGGGCGGCGGGGCCCAATGTGGTAATTGAGTTTTTGGCCAGTAGCGGTCTCAAATGCGGTGATGGCTTCCAACACCGTGACGCCTTCACCAGAGCCGAGGTTAATTACGTCGCAGGATTCGGCATTTTTATCGGCAAGCAGGTATTCCAAAGCTTTGGTATGGGCATTGGCTAAGTCCATGACGTGGATATAGTCGCGTACGCAACTGCCGTCCCGAGTTGGGTAGTCGTTGCCAAATACCTGGGTTTCAGGGCGTTTTCCGATGGCGGTTTCGGTGATAACGGGGACTAAGTTGCTGGCCGGATTGGCCGGTGATTCGCCGATGAGCGCGCTTTCGTGCGCCCCGGCAGGATTGAAGTAGCGCAGGAGTACTGCGTTGAAGGTCTTGCGGGATATGCAAAAGTCGCGTATGATGGCTTCTCCCATTTGCTTGGTGCGCGCATAAGGAGATTCGGGCTCTTTGAGTGGCTCGGCTTCGGTGGCGGGCAGCGTTTCAATATTGCCGTAGACCGAACAAGAGGAAGAAAAAATAAAGCGCTCAATGCCAAAATCGGACATGCATTCGAGAACATTGAGCAGGCTGTTCAGGTTGTTCCGAAAATAGCTCAACGGCTTGAAAACCGACTCGCCAACGTCTTTTAACGCCGCAAAATGTATGACGCCCGCAAGATCCCGGTGCTCTTCAAAAATGCGCCGGGTAGCAGCTTTGTCGCACAGATCCACGGCATAGTTTTTTACGGTTTTGCCGGTGATGGCGCGTACGCCTTCCAGGATTGTTTCTTTGGAATTGATCAGGTTATCAACCGACACCACCTCAAATTGGTGGTCAATCAAATCCACAATCGTATGGCTGCCGATGTAGCCGCAACCGCCGGTGACCAGAATTTTTCCTTTACTCATGGAAACGAATTGGGAGGTGTTGGAATGAAAAAAAAGTCATGGATGGTCAGGGAAAAATAAACGGTTATGGTTCTTCTTTTTGCGATAAGCTGATGACTTTAACCGTTTCTATCTTTTTATCGCTGACGCTTATCAAAATGAAACGATATCCATCTAACTCGATATCAGCCCCCTCTTCAGGAATATTTTCTGTGGTCATAACCAGGTAGCCCGACAACGTATGGTATTCTCCTTCCGGAAAATCGAGCTTGTATTTTTCATTCAGGTAGTTGATTTCCAGCCTTCCCGAAAAAAGGTACGTATCTTCAGATTCCTGAACCTCGATGTAATCTTCCTGATCGTGCTCGTCTTCTATTTCTCCGAAAATTTCTTCCAGAATATCCTCCAGGGTGATGACGCCAGCCAATCCGCCAAATTCATCCACCACACAGGCAATGTTGTTGCGATCCTTAATAAAGGTATTCATCAGGTCGGTAGCGCGCAT
Organism: Saprospiraceae bacterium; assembly: GCA_022841505.1. Taxonomy (GTDB): domain Bacteria; phylum Bacteroidota; class Bacteroidia; order Chitinophagales; family Saprospiraceae; genus JABWAJ01. The sequence continues at coordinate 7,435 of JALHRK010000233.1, forward strand.
GGCTTCCGGCACATACGTGATCGGAAGAATAAGGCTTTTGATGTCGCCGGGTTGCTTCAGCAATTGTTGGTGGTGGACGTAGCCGCAGACATTGTCCACCTCATGTTCTGTGACCAAAATGCGGGAGAGCCTGGTTTCTTTAAATAATTGTTCAAGTTCATGCACTTCGGCGTGCATGTCTATGCTTTCCACTTCTGTGCGGGGTACCATACAACTCCTTACCCTCAAGTCATTAAGATTGAGCACCTTGCCAAACATTTCTTTGTCAATGGCCTCTTCTGAATCCGTATTTGCAAAGTTGATAAAATGCTCCAAATCGAGGCGGGTGAAGGCATTGTCCACCTGTTCCGCCCGGGTTTTGAACGCAAAGCGCAGCACGATATCCGAGGTTTTGATCATCATCCAGGAAGGAATTGCCAACAGGATTTGCAACCCCCTGACGGGCAGGGCAAGCTGATACAGGATGTCTTCCGGATACAATCGAAAAATGGCCTTCGGCATAAATTCTCCAAAAATGAGCAGGACAACCGTGATAAGGAGCGTATTGAGCAGTAAGAGAATGCCTTCGTTTTGAATGCCCCACTGATTGACAAAAAGGTGGTTCAACGGAATAGTCATCAGCGAGGTGAACACCACCAGCACGATATTATTGCCTACGAGCATCGTGCCGATGAAGCTGGCCGGTTTGTCATAGAACTTGGAAAAATAACGACTCCTACGGGTTCCTTTTTTCTTTTTTAGCTCTACTTTCAGCTTGTTTGCGGATACGAAAGCAAGCTCCGAGCCTGAAAACAGTGCCGAAAGCAGTAAAAATAACAAAATGAGGAGGGTAAGCGTCATTCCAATTCTTTGCTTAGTTCATCTACTTTAATCTGGCCTTCCACCGCTTTTATTTTTGCATCGCTGAAATCCTGATTGGCTTCAAAACCATGGCCTTTAATGATTTCATCGGGCCGGCGCAGCACCACAAATTTGTTCGTGAAAACGCGTTGTTGCTTTTCATCCCAGATCAGTTCTTCTGTTTCTAACCGCTCCTGGGCCACGCTTTGCCAGACGACGCTGTCGCGCACAATGATCTGCCCTTTCCCTTCCAGACGGATGCCGTATTTGGCCGTCAGCCTGCTCGAAGGTTTTTCATCCGGACCAAAAAAATCAATGGTCACCCCTTCGATGAACTCCTGCTTGCGCTCCCGGACGTCGAGGTGGTACAATACAACCGGCCCCCCTGCGATGACGCGAAGTTTGGCAGAGTCGCTGTATAGAATACTGACATCTTTGGCCAATTCCACGCCGGCATTCAAACGTTCATCAAGAACAATTTCCGGCGCTTCTTTATTACAAGCATAAAGTAGCCCTGCAAACCCAAGCAGCAGGGCTATTTGTTTCAAACTTTTTATCATACTTTTTCAGCCATCCCCATAACGGGTAAATACAATTGTCCATCTAGAATATTCCTGGAGATAACGATGCGTTGCACCTCCGAAGTACCTTCATAGATCTGCGTAATTTTAGCGTCGCGCATCAGGCGCTCCACATGGTATTCCTTGACAAAACCATAGCCCCCGTGGATCTGAACAGCTTCAACGGTATGCTTCATGGCAACGTCTGAAGCAAAAAGCTTGGCCATCGCGCTGGCGGTGCCGAAGTCAGCGCCCTCGTCTTTCAGATGGGCAGCGCGGTACACCATAAGCTTTGCAGCCTCAATTTCGGTGGCCATGTCTGCCAATTTGAAGGCAATTGCCTGATGCTGACCGATGGGCTTGCCGAATGCTTCGCGTTCTTTGGCATAAGCCAGCGCCAGTTCATACGCGCCGCCGGCAATCCCCAAAGCTTGTGAAGCAATGCCAATGCGCCCGCCTTCGAGCGTTCTCATCGCAAATTTAAATCCAAAACCATCTGCGCCGATGCGATTTTCTTTGGGAACGCGCACATCGGAATACATAATCGAGTGCGTATCCGAAGAACGGATGCCCAGTTTGTCTTCTTTGCCGCCAATGGTTACGCCATCCCAGTCCGTTTCTACAATCAGGGCGTTGATACCGCGATGCCCCAATTCGGGGTGCGTTTGCGCCATTACCAGGTGCACTTTGGAGGTACCTCCGTTGGTAATCCAGTTTTTAGTGCCATTCAGCAGGTAATGGTCGCCCATGTCCACTGCAGTTGTCCGTTGGCTGGTGGCGTCGCTGCCTGCTTCCGGTTCTGAAAGGCAAAACGCGCCGATCCATTCTCCGGTCGTTAATTTGGTCAGGTATTTTTCCTTCTGTTCGTGGGTGCCGAAGAGATTTAAACCCCAGCAAACCAAAGAATTGTTTACAGACATGATGACTGAGCAGGAATTATCCACTTTCGAGATTTCCTCCATGGCCAGCACGTAAGAAAGGGTATCCATGCCACCGCCGCCGTATTCCGGATCCGCCATCATCCCCAAAAAACCCAATTCTCCCATCATGCGAACTTGTTCTTTCGGGTAAGTCATGTGTCTGTCGCGCTCAATAACGCCCGGTTTGAGTTCTTTTTGGGCAAATTCACGCGCTGCCGCCTGCACGGCTAACTGTTCTTCTGTGAGTTGAAAAATCATATTTGTGTGTTTTGGTTAGGCATAACTAATGTATGTCCATTTAGTCTAGTGTCTGCTCTTTGGGGTGGTCGTTGAGCGGAGTCGAAACGAACGCAGCTCTCGGGCTATAAACTAGAGTTGGACTAAGGCTTGCTCCAGGTCTTCAATCAAGTCTTCCACATCTTCTATCCCAACACTGAGGCGAATGAGGGAATCGGTCAGGC
>JALHRK010000234.1 GCA_022841505.1 Saprospiraceae bacterium
GTTGGGTTTTGGAAAATTCTGCTGCTGCATCACACCGTTTGTCGTGGCCCGCAGGTCGCGAACAACCGTCGTAGTCAACTGGGTGCGCAGGGCAACTTTTTTGGAACCGCCTGCATTGTTCTCACGGAACATAATGCCGCCCCAGCCGCCGTTGGTTACATTCTCCACTTTTGCTTTGATGAAGCCGTTGCCGCAGAGTTGCTGCCATGCATAAGTTTGAACGTCGTTCGTTGGCGAACCGTAGTTCGTTGCTTTCACGTCAATCGTGCCGTCGCAAACGTTTTCAATCGCGCCGCCGTTGCTGGCACCGATGTTGGTCACTGTCCAGGGAGCGCCAAGTGCCGGGCCGCAGAGGCAAGTCAGGTTCAGGCTGAAGGCGCCGGTATTGGTACTAAAGCCGTTCACCAAAATGTAATAATCTGTGCCTACGTTGGCATTGAAGATCACTTGCGAGCGGGTGCTTCCCCCACCGCAGGCCGCTGTGTTATCGTCGTTGCTAACCAGACAAGTCAGGCCTGCGCAACTACCCGTGTAAACGTGTATTTTAGTGTCATAAGCCGAACCGCAAAGGCTGGCCGTTACCTGGGCGCCGTTGCCTACAAGTTTGTACCAAACGCCGTTGCCAGGCGCACCGCCGCCGCCAACGCCGCAAGTACCAATACTTGCATCAGAAGCTGCACCTACGGTGCTGCCATTGATCGTGCTGCCGCAAGTGACTGTAATGGCGCCTGCGCAGGCGTCGTTGGGCAATGGAGCCGTGGTGAAGGTAGTGCTGACATAGCTGCTGGAAGAACCGCCACCGCAAGTGCTGGTGCGTACGCAGAACGTGTAGGTTGTATTCGGAATCAAGCCTGTCAGGTTAACGCTGGTAGCAGCCGTATTGACTGCCCCCGTACCGCAAACGTGACCCGCCGTGCCGAAAGAATAGTCGTAGCTCAGCGCACCGCCTGCAGCCGCCCAGCTCAACGTAGCGCTGGTGGTAGAAACGTTGGAAGCTGAGGGAGTTCCCGGAGATCCGCAAGGAGGGAATGGGGAATAAGCACAAAGACTGAATGTGCCGTTATTATCATTACCATACTCCCAAAAACGAATATAAACAGTGGAACCTGGTATAAGGCCAGAACGATCAATGAAAGGCATAAAACCGTTGGCGCTGTCGTCATCGTCGCACTCAATAAGTGTCAACGCGCCGCAGTTGCCACTATAAATGGCCATACCGCCATCAATGATAACGCCAGTATTGGAGTCCAAAATCAGGCGACCGGATGCAGGTACCACTGCGCTAAACCATACATCACCACCCAAATAGCTGGAACAACCCGGAATCGGAATACCTGCTGAGGCGGTAGCACTGGCGTTGGTGTATTGCGTGTAAGAACAGGTAGTACCTACATTAAGCGCAACGGCAGCTGCACAATCATCGTTGGCTGGCGGAGGGGCCGGCGTAGATACGCAAATGCTAAATGTACCCGGGTTGTCATTGCCAAACTCCCAAAAACGAACGTAAATCGTAGTACCCGGAGTAAGGCCCGAACGGTCAATGAATGGCATAAGCCCGTTGGCGCTGTCGTCGTCGTCGCACTCAATGAGCGACAGAGCGCCGCAAGTGCCCGAATAAATGGCCATACTACCGTCTGTTATTCCGCCAGTATTGGAATCAAAAATCAATCGCCCGCCGGCAGGAACTACTACGCTAAACCACACGTCACCACCCGAATAGGTGGAACAACCCGGTGCCGGAACGCCTGCAGAACCCGTAGCACCTGTGGTAGTATATTGCGAGAAAGTACACGAAGTACTCACCGGGAGTGCAATGGCATTAACGCATTCATCGTTGGCAGGCGGCGGAGCCGCAGCTGTAAGACTAAAAGTGCCGGAACCGGAACATGGGCTGATGGGTGTTGGCCAGGTGTCAAACCAGATGTAGTACTGGATACCTGCTATCAGGCTGACGGTCAAGGTCTTCGAAGTGGTTGATGAGCCAATAGAATTCACACAGGTACCACCTGAGTTAGGACAGCCGGCATAGACAAAAATAGCTGTCCATGTTGCCCCTGAAATGCTGATGTCGTAGTTGCCCGAAACCGAAGGGGTAAATGTGTACAATGCTTCATTCCCCCCCTTATAGGAGTTGCTGAGCCCTGCGCAACTAGTGGGTACCGAGGTACTGCTCAGGTCGTTGGCCGTGCCGCAAACCAATGCCTGGTTGTTTACGGGTATTGAAGGAATGTTAATTGCGTTGGGACAGGTCGTTGCCCCGGCGCTGACCATTGCCAGCAGCGCCCCCGTCAGCAACAGATACTTTTTAAAATTTGAATAGAGTGCCTTCATGTTCGAAAAAAAATTGAATGATATAAAATATACAATTCCCATATATGTTTAAAATATATGCCGAAGATGGATGCGTTGAAACAGGCTGCGTGCAGCACATTTGCCGTACGCGATCCTCATGATTCAACGAAAAGAACTTTGCGCGCAAAGCGCTCAAATTTTTGGTGTGTAGTGATACCTGTGCGAAAATGGGAGGAATGTTTTCCAAAGCAATCAGACAACCTGTGGCTTTTACTTTTAGGTGAAGTGGAAAGCCGTTGAATATCCTGCGTAATGAATTTTTTTATGATCGGCTAAGGGAAAAACGGTTATGGTTGACCTAAAAATCCATTGATCAAACCCAAAACTGCATTAGTTACGGGAATGCCAGCTAAAGGTTTCCCTGAAAATCAACTTTTTTAAGAAAAAATGAACGAACGTATGCCTCTTAGGAACGTGTCGGAAATTAGTTACCTGGATTCAGTGTAGCCCAATATTGGACAAACCGTTGAAGGTAGGCGAAACCAGTGATGATTTTGGCTGGTCGGCTGCTGTCGCAGAATTTGGAATGCAGTGGCGCAAGTCGGCGCTAAAAGGTAGTGTCACTTACACACAAGCCATAAAATTGGCAAAAAACGCGCAGGGCAAAGCCCCGAAGGTTCCCGCCGCTTTTCCGGTCCCGTCATACAGGCCAAGGTGGACGAGCCGTGGTGTGAAATAAAAACGTTGTGCGAAACAAACAGGGGCAGCCGCGCATGCGACCGCCCCTGTTTATTAATTTGTTGAATTTGTTGTATCCGAAATACTCATCGTTTTACGAACACACCACCAATTCAACCAATTCACCCCCCTTTACGGCCTCTGGCTTCCCACCATAAACTGCTTGCTCACCGGCGCTTGCCCGGCAGTGCGCAGTGTCAGGGTGTAGATGCCGGAAGGCATATTCGTCAGTTCGATGCGTTCGGTTGCGTCCTGTACCTCGTCAATGTCGCGCTGAAGCATGACCTGGCCGAGTTGGTTCTGTACCGAAATCGTGACATTTTTGCCGTAGAAGGCTTCCATTTTCACGTTGATCTCGTCAGTAGCCGGGTTCGGGAAGAGGCTGAGCACTTCCTGAGCTTCCACATTGCCACCGTTGCTGCCATCTACCAGAGGAATAACCGGAGGAGAAGTTGGTACGCCCATAATGTTGCTGAAGACAGCCGTAGAGGTGGTGTTCACGTTGATGCTTTGCGCAAACAGACCTACTTCGATGCAGTTTGGCAAAACTAAGTTCAAGGTGAACGTGAAATCCCAGTTTACGCCGTCGATAGAAGTTTCTCCCGTGAAAACGTTGCCGGTGCGCGTCAGGCGCAACCACTGCGGGGTGTTGGGTTTTGGAAAATTCTGCTGCTGCATCACACCGTTTGTCGTGGCCCGCAGGTCGCGGACAACCGTCGTAGTCAATTGGGTGCGCAGGGCAATTTTTTTGGAACCGCCTGCATTGTTCTCACGGAACATAATGCCGCCCCAGCCGCCGTTGGTTACATTCTCTACTTTTGCTTTAATGAAGCCGTTGCCGCAGAGTTGCTGCCATGCATAAGTTTGAACGTCGTTCGTTGGCGAGCCGTAGTTGGTCGCTTTCACGTCAATCGTGCCATCGCAAACATTTTCAATCGCGCCGCCGTTGCTTGCGCCGATGTTCGTCACTGTCCAGGGAGCGCCGAGGGCTGGTCCGCAGAGGCAAGTCAGGTTCAGGCTGAAAGCGCCGGTATTGGTGCCGAAGCCACTCACCAGAATGTAGTAGTCTGTGCCAACGTTGGCGTTAAAGACTACCTGCGAGCGGGTGGTTCCGCATGTTGGGCTGTCGTCATTGCTCACCAAACAAGTCAAACCAGCGCAACTGCCAGTGTAAACGTGGATTTTGGTGTCATAAGCCGATGCGCAAAGGCTGGCTGTAACCTGGGCGCCGTTGCCCACAAGTTTGTACCAAACGCCGTTGCCGGGCGTACCGCCGTTGCCAATTCCGCAAGAACCAACCGCCGCATCGGAAGCCGCGCCCACGGTGCTGCCGTTGGTGGTGCTGCCGCAAGTGATGGTTTGTGCGCCTGCGCAGGCGTCGTTGGGCAATGGAGCCGTAGTGAACGTGGTGCTGAGGTAGCTGCTGGCAGATCCGCCGCCGCAATCATCCGTACGCACGCAGAAGGTGTAGGTCGTGTTTGGTGTCAGCCCTGTCAGGTTAACCGAAGTACTTGCTGTAGTCAGCGAGCCTGTACCGCATACATGGCCGGCTGTGCCGGAAGAGTAACGGTAGAGCGTAGCGCCGGGAGCAGCAGCCCAGCTCAGGGTAGCGCTGTTGGTGGAAACATTGGAAGCCGAGGGCGTACCAGGGGCGTTGCAGGGAGGTGCAGGAGCGTACGCACAAATACTGAAGGTACCCGGGTTGTCATTGGCGTATTCCCAAAAACGAATGTAAATGGTAGAGCCGGGAGTAAGACCCGAGCGGTCAATCATAGGCATCAGGCCGTTGGCGCTGTCGTCGTCGTCACATTCAATAAGCGTCAGCGCGCCGCAGTTGCCCGAATAAATGGCCATACCGCCATCAGAAACAACAGCATCATCGGTGTCAATGATGATGCGGCCGGTTGCAGGCACTACTGCGCTGAACCAGACATCGCCGCCCAGAAAGTTAGCACAACCCGGCGCCGGAGGACCTGCCGAGCTGGTAGCAGCAGCAGTAGTGTATAGGATGGGACTGCAGGAAGTACCCACAGGAAGGGAAATGGCGCCCGCACAATCATCATTGGATGGCGGCGGAGCAGGCGTAGATACGCAAATGCTAAAGGTGCCGGGGTTGTCATTGCCAAATTCCCAGAAACGGATATAAATTGTAGAGCCGGGAGTAAGACCCATACGATCAATCTTTGGCATTAACCCGTTGGCGCTGTCGTCGTCGTCGCATTCAATAAGCGTCAGCGCGCCGCAGTTGCCCGAATAAATAGCCATGCCGCCATCAGTTACAACGCCGGTATTGGAATCAATAATCAATCGCCCGCCAGCAGGTACTACGACGCTAAACCACACATCACCACCCGAATAGCTGGCACAACCCGGTGCGGGAGGGCCTACAGAACCAGTAGTATTTGCATTTGTATACTGCGTAAAGGTACAAGACGTACCTACGGTAAGGGCTATAGCACCTGCACATTCGTCGTTGGCCGGGGGCGGGGGTGGAGGAGGACAGGAATTGCATACTGCAGTTATTGTGTGACATGTCATGTCAGTACCACAACCTGCAGAGGTGTGTACTACAACTGCAATGGTACCACCTGGAGAGGAGGCCACCGTAACAGGAGAAAGACCAGAGGTAATGAGTGTGCCCGAACCACTTGTCTGCCTGATGGTCAGGAAGTTACCTGTGCCACCTGTGGCAGAAAATGTGTAAGAACCTCCTGCTGTTGTGCCCGTAAAAGTAGAGTACTCTCCACCAAATGCACAAGTAGTCGCATTAACTGGAACACCCATGATGCTAGGTGCAGCAACATTACCAAAATTGCTGCTACTGGTACACTGTGCAGTTACATTAACTGCAAAAGATAGCCCTAAAAAGGCCATTAAAGTGAATCGGAAAAGTGCCTTCATTTTCGAAAATTTAGATAATAAAAAATATACAACTCCCATATATGTTCAAAATATATGCCAAGGATATATGCGTTGAAGCGGGCTGCGAGCAGCACATTTGCCGTACGCGATCCTTGTGGTTCAACGAAAAGAACTTTGCGTGCGAAGCACCCAATTTTTTGTTGTGTAGTGATACCTGTGCGAAAATGGGAGGAATGTTTTCCAAAGCAATCAGACAACCTGTGACTTTTACTTTCAAGTGAAGTGGAAAGCCGTTGAATATCCGGCGCAATGAATTTTTTATGATCGGCTAAGGGAAAGACGGTTATGGTTGACCTAAAAATCCATTGATCAAACCCAAAACAGCATTGTTTACGGGAATTCCAACCAAAGGTTTCCCTTAAAGCCAATTTTTTTAAGAAAAAACGAACAAATGTGCCCCTTTAAAAGTAGCTGATCAAATCGCCTTCACAACAGAGAGAATATTCAAACAAATGTAGCAAGCCTTTACAAAAAAGCAAATATTTTGGCAGAAAGTTTGTTTCCCGCCTATCTTTGCATTCATCACAATAAAAAAAGATCCATTCCATGATGACTGACTTCTGTGTATTGTTAGACCCCGGCCATGGCGCCGTTGATCCTTCCGGAAAATATACGACCGCCCCAAGCAAGCAATTCCAGCATACTAGAGGCACGTTCCACAAAGGGGGCTGGTTTTTTGAAGGCGTTTTTAACCGCGCCATCACGACCCGCGTGTCCGCCAAATTGCGCAACCTCGGCATTCCGCACGTGGTCGTCGCCCATGAATATTTGGATACGCCGCTTGCCGACCGGGTAGAAACGGCCAACTGGTATTTTAAGCAATATAAAAACACGCTCTATATCTCAACCCACTCCAATGCCTCCGGAGTGAACGCCCGCGGTTTTGAGGTCTATACCACACCCGGCAAAACCAAATCGGACGACGTCGCCACCTTGCTGTGGGATAATGTCAAGGCATTGTTGGGGAGTAAAATCACCTACCGCCCTGACCAGTCGGACAGCGACCCGGATCGGGAAGCCAATTTTTACGTCATCAAAAACACCAAGATGCCGGCCATCCTGATCGAACATTTGTTTTTTGACAACTTCGATGATGCGACCCTGCTGATGAGCGATGAAATCCAGGATCTTTTCGCAGAAGCGCAGGTGCGGACTTGTGTGGAGTGGATGAAGGTTTTGGGAGTGTAATGGATAAGTTGGCAAATTGGCAAGTTTGCAAAAGGCAAGAGGCAAGTAGGCAAATTTGCAAAAGGCAAGTAGGCAAAAAAGTACCTTTAAGTTTGCCAATTTGCCCCTTGACAATTTGCGTGTTTGCCACTTGCCCCTTGCTAATTTGCCCACTTGCATATTCAACAAAATCGTGAAACTTCGTTCCCTCGTTCTCCCAATCCTCGCGATTACACTCATCCTAACCATCTGGTTGAGCTACGACGTCTACCAATTAGCGGCACAACAGCAACTCTGGGGCCATCGGCCGTTGGTTCTTTTTGTTTCGGCCTGGGCATTTTTGGTGTTGGGCAGCGTGCTGCTTCGCTCAAAAATATCCGGTCGTGAGCCGGACTGGAGGCGGTTGGGTTTGGCGACCTCAAGTGGCGTATTGCTTGGATTGGGGTTTCCCGGGATCATTCCTTTTCCCGTTTTGCTGTTTGTCGGGTTCATTCCCTTGCTGGTTTTGGAGGCTGAACTCAGCGGGCAGCCCAGGGCGGGCAGGAAAATTTTTACTTCTGCTTATTTTACTTTTGTCACCTGGAACATCCTTACCACCTGGTGGGTGGCCAATTCGGCAATGGCTGCCGGCATTTTTGCCATCGCGGCCAATTCCCTGTTTATGGCGGTCGTTTTTTGGCTGTTCCACCGCACCCGGAAAGCCAAACCCAAATTGGGCTACCTCCCATTGATCGCCTACTGGCTGTCTTTTGAATACCTGCACCTCAATTGGGACCTGACCTGGCCGTGGCTGACTTTAGGCAATGGCTTTGCGCAATTTCCGGCGTGGGTGCAGTGGTATGAATACACGGGGGTATTTGGTGGCGGTTTGCTGATTTTGATCATGAACGTGCTGCTGTTTCGGCAATGGCAACGCCACCGCAACGGAGAGGCCGCCAACCGCCGGCAATGGGCAATTTTGGCAGCTTTGATGGTGTTGCCGTCGTTGTGGTCGCTGTGGCGGTATTCAGGCTACGAAGACCAGGGAAAACCGGCAGAAGTAGTGGTCGTGCAGCCCAACTACGAGCCGCACTACGAAAAATTTAACATCCCGGAAGGCATCCAGATTGACCATTTTCTGGAACTTACGGCCCGACTGACCGACTCGCTGACCGACTATGTGGTTTACCCGGAAACCAGTTTTGGTTTTGTGGAAACCTCCCGGATCAACGAATATGGCCCGATTGAGCGCATGCGCCAGTTCATGCAGCAGTTTCCAAACCTGAAAATCATCACCGGCCTGGAAGCTTACCACGATTTTAAACCCGGCGAACCGCATTCCGACGCTGTGCGCACGCGCAACCGGGGCGCTGCAACCGTGTATTTTGAAACCCTGAATGCGGCGGTACAATTGTCGAACGACACGCAGGAAGTGCCGGTTTACAAAAAATCAAAGCTGGTGCCCGGGCCCGAAAAATTCCCGCTTAAAAAATTTCTGTTTTTTATGGAAGCTGCCGTGGATCACCTCGGGGGCACGACGGCGGGTTTGGGCACCCAACCCGAGCGCGACGTTTTCGCCAGCAATTCCGGGCGAATCGGGCCGGCGATCTGCTACGAATCTGTTTTTGGCGAATACTACACCGGCTATGTCCGAAAAGGCGCCCAGGCCATTTTCATCATGACCAACGACGGCTGGTGGGACGACACGCCCGGCCACCGGCAGCACCTGCAATTTGCCTCGCTGCGCGCCATCGAAACGCGCCGCAGCATCGCCCGCTCGGCCAACACGGGCATTTCGGCCTTCATCAACCAACGCGGCGATATCCTGCAACCCACCCGCTATGGCGAAACAGCCGTCATTCGCGATACCATTTTACTCAACGATGCGGTTACCGTTTATGTGGTTTGGGGCGACCTGATTGCCCGCATTGCCGTGTTTACGACGCTGTTGCTGTTGTTGAATTTGGTAGCACGTGGTCGTGGTCGCCAGCTTTAGCTGGCAGACCTTAAGCGAGAACAGCAAACTATAAAAATAGACTTGCCGTTCTATTATGCTCTTTTATAGTTTTAAGGTCTACCAGCTAAAGCTGTTGACCACCATGCAAAAAAGCGAAGCTTTATGAAAACCAATCAAATAAAAACCCATTATCGGCGCAACCTCCCCCATATCCAGCCCATCGGCTCCGCTTTCTTCGTCACCTTCCGGCTTCATGGTTCCATTCCGAATGTAAAACTATTACACCTGAAAAATGAATACGAACAAGCCCTTGCTGCCCTTTATCGCGATTCCAAATCATTGACGAACCAACTTATTTATGACGAACGCAAGCGCCAGTTTGCGAAATACGACGCACTCTTAGATCACTCACAATCAGGTCCAATTTTTCTACAACAACCCGAAATTGCCAAAATTGTCGCCCACGAACTGCATCGCTTCGACGGACAATTATACGACCTGGTTGCTTATTGCATCATGTCGAATCATGTGCATATCCTGATTGATACCAATCTTCAAGTTCCGGAAATGTTTAACTTTTCTTCTTGGGAAAGTCTGGATTTTGAGCCTTTGGACAAAATTATGATGCGCATTAAAGGCGCTTCTGCCCGTTATTGCAATCAGCAATTAGGTCGTGCCGGGAAATTTTGGCAGCGAGAAAGCTATGATCATTTTGTTCGTGACCCGATCGAATTTGAGCGCATCATTAGTTATATTTTGGATAATCCGGTCAAAGCGGGTTTGGTAGATAGTTGGGACGCTTTTCCGTTTACGTATCTGCGTGGTCACGAGCTTTAGCTGGTAGACCAAAAGAGAGAACAGAAAAAAAAATGCTGACAGCTCCGCCACCTGTGGCTAAGAACCACCGATTTTCTATTGCTGTTCTTGCATAAGGTCAGCCAGCTAAAGCTGGCGACCACGCCTGCTCCAAATCCTCAATCAACCAATCCACATCTTCCAACCCAATATAAAACCGCACCAAATTCCACGGGTGTGGCGAATCCGGGCGGCCCGGAATTTTATAAAAACCGGCAGTTGGCAACACCAGCGATTCGTGCCCGCCCCAGGAAACCGCCAGCAGGAAGCGTTTCAGGCGATGAAACCAGG
>JALHRK010000235.1 GCA_022841505.1 Saprospiraceae bacterium
CAGCGTATTCCGGAGCAAATACATAAGCCGTCTCCCCGGACACTCCGGTATTGATGAACGTGAGCTGGCGGTTGCCTTCCCGGTCAAACACATAAAGATCCAGAAGGCCGTCATTGTTCAGGTCTGCTGCGGAAGGTTGAGGAGCGTTAAGACCGCCAGCCAGGGGGAACGCCAAAATTTTACCCTCAACCCGGAATGGAATGTCAAGGCGTTCAAAATCCTGCCCTAAAGTCGTCTGGAAGGCAGCAAAAATCAGGAAAACGACAAGGTAAACGGGTGTTTTAGACATAAATACGGCTTTATTTTAAAGACGATTCGACGGAAATGCTTTTCTTAGAGGCTGTTTTAGTACAACAACCTTCTGCCGCCAAAGGTGACTAAAAATGTAAAAACTTGAAAATGAAATTACAACATCTCCCTTTGTTTGCGCAGCTTTGTAGTCTATCCGTCACTTTAGACGCAAAAACAAATTTACCCAAATTTTAACCATGGAAAAAATCAATTACCCCCTGCTGTGCTTCAATATCAGTGAAGAAGCCGTTCTGGGTATCCTTGTCGGGACAGAGTACGAAGTCGTGGAACGCGATCTTGAACAGGTAAAAGCGACCCTGAGCGATTACCTGTACAAACAGTATAAAAAGCATGGAGACTACCCCGAGTCTTTCCTACTCGAAGCAAAACTTAAAGTCATCAAACCTTCCCTTCAACCCACCTACCGGGGCGAATTGTCGGGCACGTATCCGTTGTCGCAGCACCTTCAGGTGCCGATTCCTGTGGTATACGGGCCTACGGAAGATGGTTACAACGAGTGCTTCCTTCCATTGATTTACGAAAGTTTCCGTTATCAGGATGAAAAACAATTTGACACGTTGCTCCAATATATGGCCATCAACCGCCTTAACAGCTTTCCACCTGAAAAAATATACCGGCTGATGTCTTACCCTGCGCCTTATTTAGACAGCATTTCTTTGAAAATCAATGCTTTCAGGGAATATAAATGGGGCGCATTTTTTGAACGGCGCGAATTTCCTACCCTGTCGCGGCTGGCCGAGCAATACCCCTTTCCGAAAGCGCCCGGAAAAACCAGAATTGCAACCCTGGAAGTTGCCTGGGAGATGGAGGACAAAATAGCCGAAGCGCATGAAAAATTGATTTACCACCGGGCAAATTTGCTGATTATCGGCGCACCAGGATCCGGAAAAAGCGCCGTGTTGACCCAGGTTATTAAAATGGCAACCAATCAGGCCAAAAAACAACGGCAGGAGCTAAGCTTCTGGCGCCTGATGCCGCAACGCATTACCGCAGGCTCCAAATACCTCGGAGAATGGCAGGAAACCTGCGAATTACTGGTGGATGAACTCCAGTCGGCAGGAGGAATGCTCTGGATTGTAGACATTGTGCGGTTGTTTCAAACGGGCGGCCAAAGCGTAAATGAAAGTATTGCAGCCTTTTTGCTTTCATTTTTGCAACAGGGAAAACTTCAGATCATCGGAGAAGCCACGCCGCAGGAGCTGGAAAGCATGCAGCGCCTGCTGCCAGGATTTGTTCAGGCTTGCCAGGTTGTGTACTTGCCGGAACTCCCGGAGCAAAAAGTTTTGTCCATCATGGAGCGTTTTGCGGAGTATTGCCGCAACAATTATGGCGTCAGGATCGAAACCCAGACCATTCAGCTGGCTTTCAGGCTCATGCTCCGGTATTATCCTTATGAAAGTTTTCCCGGCAAGGGGATCAAGTTTTTAGGCCAGTGCATCAGTGAAGCACAGTTGAATGAACGCACGGTGGTTAGCAAAGATGACCTGATTGCCCAATTCATCCGGCAAACCGGACTGCCGGAATTGTTCCTCCGCGACGATCAGTTGTTGAACGTCCGGGAGGTTCGGGATTTTTTCGAACACAGAATCATCGGACAACGTTCGGTTGTAGATCACCTTTGCAGCCTGGTCAAGGTGTATAAAGCTGGCTTGAACAATCCTTATAAACCCATTTCCACGCTCATTTTTGCCGGCCCGACCGGCGTTGGAAAAACCGAAAGCGCCAAGGCTTTGGCCGACTACTTTTTCGGAAAAGGGCAAAAAAATTCACCCTTGATTCGGATTGACATGAGTGAATTCCAATACCCCGGACAAATCGGGCGGCTGATCGGCGAAGGCAATACCCCCGGACAATTGATCCGCGAAGTCCGTGAAAAACCGTTTTCCGTCATCCTGCTCGACGAAGTGGAAAAGGCCGATTCGTCTGTATTTGACGCCCTGTTCAATGCGCTGGATGAAGGTTTGCTGGTGGATGCCTTTGGCCGGGTGACGAATTTCAGGAACACCATTATCATCCTGACGACCAACCTTGGCGCGTCGGGCCGGCGTTCGCTCAGTTATTCAGAAACAACGCCGGATGATACCATCTACTTGTCGGCAATCTCCAGGCATTTCCGCCAGGAATTCATCAACCGGATAGACGGCATTGTACTTTTCAATACGCTTTCTGTCGCCGACATCCGTCTGATCGCCCTGAAAGAGCTGGAGGCTTTGAAAAAAAGAGAAGGGATTGCAAAACGGCGCCTTGTGCTGGAATTTGATGAATCCGTTGTGGCCCGGCTGGTGGAAACTGGTTTCGATAAAAATTACGGTGCGAGGCCCCTGCAACGGGCCATTCAGCGCCAGGTGGTGAGCGCGTTGGCCAATTGGTTGCTCGCGCATCCGGGGGTTTATGATGCGACCCTGCAAGTCGGATGGGATAAAACGGTGTCCGTCTTTAGAGTCCGATAGCTAAGCACAGACACGGACTAAATGGACTAAAATTGACATATATGCTGCAATCCATCCTGATCCTGTTTTGGCCGGCTATTGCCATCCGACTTGGCAAAACCCGGTTGCCCGATGTATTCAGCCCGATTGTACTTTGCTATTTATTCGGCATATTGCTACGCAACACCCACTTGTTGTCTTTAGACGACAAGATCTCTGAATACTGGATGAATGGCGCTATTTTGATGGCTATCCCAATTCTATTGTACACGACTGATATTCAGCGGTGCATCCGTTATGCAGGCCGTTCTATACTGGCATTCAGTCTTTGCGTGATTGGCGGGCTGATCGGAACCGGCCTTACCACCTTCCTTTATCCGCTTCAGGAAGCCCCGCCCTGGATGTTGTCCGGGATGTTGGTGGGTATGTACACCGGCGGCACGCCCAATATGCAGGCCATTGGCATCGCGCTTGGCGCCACCCGGGAAACCATTATTTTAGTAAATGCGGCCGATATCGTCTGCGGGGGCATTTGGCTGGTGATCCTGACTTCCGTCGCACACCGGTTGCTTAAAGGTATACTCCCCGATTTCTCTGATGTGGAGGAGGCTTCCGGAAATGCTGAAGTGCAACCCGATTCAGGGATACGACTGCAAGACAGTTTGAAAGCAATTTCACTAACGCTGGTCATTGTTGCGGCATCGCTGGGGCTGTGCTATTTGGTGTTTAAAGACATCAACCATACCGCTTTTTTGATGCTGATGCTCACGACCTTCGGTATTGCTGCCGCTTTCCTGCCCGCAGTTAAACGCTGGACTGGCGTGTACGAAACCGGCGAATATTTCCTGTTGATGTTTTGTGTGGCGCTCGGCCTTCAGGCCGACTTCAGCCAGGTACTCGATAAAGGTGTCGGCATTTTGGTTTTTACGGCCATAGCGTTGCCACTGTCTATTGCTTTTCACCTGCTGCTGAGCCGCTTCTTCCGCATTGACCGCGATACTTTTTTGATCAGTTCAACCGCTGGCATCTTCGGCCCGGCTTTTATTGGACAGGTTGCAAGCGCCATCCACAACCGGCAAATGATTTTTCCGGGCATTGCCCTCGGATTATTGGGGTATGCTATTGGCAATTACCTTGGCATCGGGCTTGCTTATGCGCTGAAATGGGCAAGTATGTAAGGGGCAAAGGGCAAGGGGCAAATCTCCCGAAAAAACAGAAGGTATTGGATGACAATTTGGAGATCCTTGGCGAGTTTGCCAATTTGCCCCTTGCCCATTTGCCAACTTGCCTGCTTACTCTCCATAAATAGCAGAAATCTTCGCGCCAGGAGCTTTCCATTCCGGCTGCCCTCCTTTTTCGGGTTGGAAAAACAGGCCGTAAATGCCGGCCACCCCAATGGCCATGACAATGGCTAAAAACAAACTTTCCAAGGGCAATTTACGCTTAGCGGTCGGTTGTTGTAGTGCTTCCTGATTCATGTGTTTCAAGTTTTTTTATTGAAAATCAATTGTTTAAAAATTCAATACGGGCATAGAACCGCCAGGGCAAGGCAATGACGCTTTGCGCGGTAAAGCATTCAAGTTTGAAGTGGGCATACCGGGTTCAGGCCTGTAAAGCAAGCACCGCTTTAAAAGCAAGATCAGGAGACAAGGCTCCCAGGCCAGTCCGCACAGCGTTGTGGCGGATCAGCTACCCGATTTTCCAGAATCAGTTTGGGATGCGGTTTTTAAAGGGGTGCTCCTGCCTCGGTCCAATTTGGCAGGTTACCAATCATAGTGTGGAGCAATTCATATTTACTATTTTACTAATATTTTGAAATAAGTTTCATTTTCAATTAACAAATTATAAAAATAAATAATCTGACGTTGATTATCAGTCCAAACATCGTGCCAAAAACTGCAAGACACCGGCTTAAAAGTTAAAAAAATATCGTATATAAACAGCACAGCCAGTAGCACCCAAGGGCGGCGCTACTGGCTGTAATGATTGAACTATGACAAAAAGCCTACTCTGCAATAACGACTTTCTGGCTGTTCAACACCCTGCCTTCTGAAAGGATGTTAAAAATATAAGCTCCTCTTTTTAAATAAGATACATTGACTTCGTTGCCCCGAATCAAGGTTGGCGGCTGGATGAGGCGGCCATCAAAAGCATAAATCTGGAGCATTGGCTCGATCAAACCTATGGGCAATTCGAGGCGAAGCACACTGTCGGCGGGGTTCGGAGAAATCCGGACCCTCATAACCGGGGATTCTTCTCCGGTTGGCGTTGCAGTTGAATTGGAAAACAACCACTCGTAGCCATCCGGGAACTCCCGTGCCCAATACCACTCGCTGTGCTGTCCGTCATTGTGCGTCAGCAGAAACAGCTCTTCATCCGTGAACCCGGCGTTCGACAGCGTATTGTACATGGCGTTGAGGTCTTCCACCACAGAACCGTTGTCTTCCTGATCCCCTGCAAGCAGGTAAAATTTTATATGCTGTTCCTTTCCGGTTGTGCTGACGTGCGTGTACGCCGAGTTACCGGCAAACCAGAACGCAGGTGAAAAAATACCAACTTTTCCGAACACATCCTGGTGTTCGATGGCTGCATACAAAGAAATCAGAGCGCCCATGGAAGAACCCATAATCCCGGTGTGTTCCCGGCCGGAAAGGGTGCGGTAGTTCGCATCAACATAAGGTTTCAGCGTTTCCACCATCCAGTCCGTATATTCGTCGCCTTGTCCGCCGCCATATTGAGGATTGACCCAGGGAGAGTATTCGTCTAAGCGGAATGCGCTGTTGTAGATCCCAACTACAATGGCGCCGTCGTCGCCGTTGCCAAATAGCTCATTGAGGGATTCGTCTACCTCCCATTCGCCTGAAAAGCTGGTGTTTTCATCAAATAGATTCTGGCCATCCTGCATGTACAGCACCGGATAATGCTTGCCCGAAGTGGCGTAATCCGGTGGCAGGTAAATCAGGATTTTGCGGTTGCGGTTGAGCTGCGGCATTCCAAAGTCTTCGTCGAGGACAAAAACATTGGCAGAAGCCGTACCCGAGCCGCCGGAGCCGAGGTCTTCCCAGCTGAGAATGGTAAGGTTCACCGTTTGGGCGCTGCCGTTGTATTGAATGATCCGGTCGGGAAGGTAGCTCCCGGCAGCATTGCCTTCTACGGTCGCCCAGCTTCCCCGGGTAAATTTAAATTTGACTTCCCCGGCGGCAACATTCAGAACAATCTGGTAGGCGCCATTGGCGGCCGGTGCAAGAATGGAGCCCGGATCTCCCGGGTTCCAGGTGTTTGGCGTTCCCGCAAGATAAATTTGTGCCCCGGGAGGCGTATTGGCCGGTATGGCCGTGACTTTTATGGTCAACTGAGCGAAGAGGGGCAACGTTATCGCCCATACCGCCCAAAGCAGCAACAAATGTTTGCGCATAATATTTATCGGTTTGATTGATTAGTGAGTAGATTTGGATGACTTTATACTCCTGTATGAATTTGCCTGCAAAAAAAAGAAAAAAGCACCAATTGCCCAACCTTTTGTCGTTTCAATCCGGTCTTGTACTATTGAAAGAAAACCGAAGCCTGGAAATGCAATTCGGCAACGAATCAATCACTTAGCCAACCAATAAAAATTTGTGACATGAAGAAATTCAACGCTTTTCTGACACTTGTGCTGGGCACAGCCATCCTGGTCACCTTTTCAGGTTGCCTTAAAGACAAGTGTGAATCTACTTTGACCTATCTGGTGTACAAACCAGTTTATGTAAAAATGGACGAAGTCCGGAACGATTTGCGCACCGAAGCGCCCCGAACGCTGAAAAAACCCGGCAATATTTACGTGTATGGAAACTACCTTTTTGTGGCCGAACAACGGGAAGGCATTCATGTCATTGACAATTCTGATCCATCCAACCCGACAAACGTAAGCTTCATCAAAATACCCGGCTGCGAAAACATGGCCGTTCGCGGCAATATCCTGTACGCCAACAGTTACGTTGACCTTGTATCCCTCAATATTTCCAATCCGCAGTCTGTACAATTGGTTTGCCGCACAAACGACATGTTTGATCCGCTTGCCTTGTATGAAGACCTCGGCTATTTGGTTTATTACGAACCGACAAATGAAACCGTGGAACGCCCGTGCGATTCGCCGGTTTATTACTACGATGATTTTGGTGGCTGGGGAAAACCGGGCATCAGGGATGTCCTTTTCGTAAATGCTTCATTCGACAGCAACGCTTCTGGCAGTGAGTCCAACAACGCTCCTGCCGGAGTTGGCGGTTCCATGGCCCGCTTTACCTTAGCGGCAAACCGGCTGTATTCTGTAGGCAATTACGACATGAAAGTGTTTGGCCTCAATGAAGAAGGCTGTGCAACGCTAAACAATACCGTAAACCTGGGTTGGGGCATTGAAACCATCTTCCCTTATCAGGACAAACTGTTCATTGGCTCCAGCAGCGGCATGTTCATTTACGACAACAGCAACCCCGATCAGCCGACCCAGCTTGCTGCTTTTGCGCATGCCCGCGCCTGCGATCCGGTTTATGTAAGCGGCAACACGGCGTATGTAACACTGCGGGATGGCACTGAATGCACCGGATTTGCCAATCAATTAGATGTGGTGAATATTACCAACATTACCAATCCGGTTCTGCTCAAGTCCTATCCTATGCACAACCCGCACGGTTTATCCATCAGCGGGGACAATCTCTTCCTCTGCGAAGGCAACCAGGGGCTTAAAATTTTCGATGCATCGGAATGGTCGAAAATTGATCAGCGCCTGTTGTCGCATCAAAATGATTTTTTTGCGTTTGATGTGATAACTTTAGGCGATAAAAAATTAGCCATAGTTGTAGGGAAAGACGGATTGCGTCAGTTTGATTATACGGATCCTGCGCAACCGAGGGAATTAAGCCTCATTCCGGTGCAACAATAAGCGCTTGTTTGGGATTCTCCAACAAGGTCTTAGGCAGTATCCAAAATATTTAAGTCTATGAAAAAATGGTTATTAGGCTTCCTCGTTTTCAACTTGCTGGTGCTGGTGCAGCAAGCCGGTTTTTCACAGGAAACCGGGAATCGCGAAAAAACAGATGCCGTTTACATGAAAAACGGCATCGTTTATCGCGGTGATTTGCTCAGCTATGACGAGACGCAAGGCATGGTGCGCATCCAACTCTTCGACGGAGAAGTGGTCGTTCTGGAAGAAGATAAAATTGAGCGCATTGTAAAGGCGGACAGCGGCAGGAAAAAAAACAACAAAGCCTCATCGGACAAGGAGGAACTTACCGATGTGGTTTACCTGAAAGACGGCAGCGTGCTCAAGGGGTTGATTGTGAATTATGAACAAGGCGCTACCCTAAAGTTCAGGTTGCAGAACGGCGAAGAAATCGTAATCATTGACTCTGAAATTGCCCGAATCGTTCAGGACGTGCGGGAGCCAAAAGCCAATTCCTACGATGAATTAATCAACGGACAGGCAAAAGCCAAACCCAAAGAACAGGTATACAATTTCAAAGAACGCGGTTTTTACAATGCCACGATGCTCGGGTCGCTGAATACCCGTTCGGGCAATGAGTATAAAATGGGCCTGAGTTTTCACAATGTAAGCGGTTTTCAGTTTTCCCGCTGGCTTGGGATTGGCCTTGGGGTTGGCATCGAGACTTATGGTACGGACGACGACGAAGTCATCTACCCGGTTTTCGCAGAATTCAGGGGCTATTTCAATAAAAAGATCAAAGCGCCTTATTATACCCTTAGCGCAGGTTATGGATTCATGACCACCAATAAAAAAGAATTCATAACGGAAGCGCGTGGAGGCTGGATGTTGCATCCAGCGATCGGTTTGCGATTCAACGCCAAAAAGCGCAGCAACCTCACAGCGGACATCGGCTACAAATTTCAGAAAGCCTATTTCCGCAGGGACTTCACTTTCAACGGCGATATTGAGATACGGGATGTGCTTTATCAACGGTTGATCATCCGGGTAGGTTTATTATTTTAGGATAAACGAAAAACATGCAGTATTCCGAGAAAGAAATGGTAGAAGGGTGTATCAGGAATGAACGGATCTGGCAGGAGACGCTGTACCGGCAATTCTTCCAGACCATGATACAAATGTGCATGCGCTATACCAGCGACAGGGAGACTGCTATGGAAATTGTCAATGCTGGTTTTTTGAGGGTGTTTAAAAAACTGCACACCTTCACCTTCAGCGGGTCGCTGGAAGGCTGGATCAGGCGGATCGTTTATCACAGTATCTCCGACCATTTTAAAAGCCGCACGACTCAGAAAGTTTATTTTTTGGACATAGCAGACCACGATGCTCCTGTACAGGAATCGGCACTCAACCGCCTGCACATTGAGGATGTACTCAAATTAGTAGAAAAACTCCCTGTTGCAACGCGGGATGTATTCATGCTGTATGCCATCGAAGGGTTGTCGCATGCAGAAATAGCAGCGCGGGTCAACATCAGTGAAGGAACTTCAAAATGGCACCTTGCTACAGCCCGTAAAAAATTGAAACAGTGGATTAACATGGACTTTAATCAATCCAACTATGCTGGATAACAACGACATAAACGAACAATTGGCCAACGAGGCGTGGGAAAAGATGCGGCTGCTGTTGGACGAAGAAATGCCTGTGGCAGAGGATCGCCGCAAGCGCCCGATATTCTGGATTTGGTCAAAAACTGCCGGAA
The DNA here is from genome assembly GCA_022841505.1 of Saprospiraceae bacterium. Taxonomy (GTDB): domain Bacteria; phylum Bacteroidota; class Bacteroidia; order Chitinophagales; family Saprospiraceae; genus JABWAJ01. The sequence goes on from JALHRK010000235.1 coordinate 9,422, forward strand.
TTGCAGCCACCCTTTTGTTTTCCACACTGGGAATCTGGTGGCTTGCTTCAGACAATGCGCTGGCACCTTCCGGTAATACAGCGCTCAACGGGGAATACAACCAGGCTGCATTCATACCGGAAACGGGACGCACTGCAACGCTACAAACGGACGCAAAAACACAACAAACTCTTGTGTCAGAGCAATCTGGAGAAGCCGCAATTTCGGGTTTAAACCCTGCGCCTTCCAACAACAAAACCCGGTTTGAGGCGCTGAAAATGCACAAATCTACTCAGGCCAATAGCCCGTTTTTAAAAACCGACGCGCTCCCTTCTGCTAAAGAAGGTACCCTGTTAACGACCAACACGACCGTTGCTGAAAATGGAGTTGTTGCAGCAGAAGCCTTAGCAAGCGAATCTGCCAACTCCGGGTTCGTACCCGAATATCCTGTTGCGCTCCAACTACCGGGTCTTGAACTCGCGGCTTTGCCTGTTGAAGCGCCCGCGATGAACGCAACGGCCATCCCGGTAGATAAACTTCCCGCAGTTTGGCGCCATGGGCCGGAACTTGGCGGCATTGCTTCTTTCCCTGCAAATTTGGCCGGTTTTCATGCCGGTTGGTCGGCTGAGATGCCGATTGCAGAAGGCCTTGCACTACGCGGCGCGCTGCGGTACGACTTTCAGCGCCAGACAGTTTCCAGGAGCGACCGGGATGCAGCATTTGAAAGCAATTCCGATTTTTTCGCAAATGATCCATTCAATC
>JALHRK010000236.1 GCA_022841505.1 Saprospiraceae bacterium
GTCGCCGATGGCCTGCATGATGGTCGAGGCCACCAGCGCGCTCAAAATCAGCGCCTGCATGAAATTGGGATTCCGGATGGTGTGCGGCGAGGTACGTTCATAAGTGAACGCAATCAGGCCGGACAGCAAAAAGGCCAGCAAGAAGGTGAACAAGACCATCTCGAGGGTAGGGTGCTCTATTTTAGAATAGAGCGATAAAAATTCCTGCATTTGTCGCTATAAGTTTGGGCATTGGGTATTTGTTAATGGTTACTGGTGCAACCCCGGATGGCCGCCAGGACAAAATCTCCAGTCAATCCGCCCATTATACCAATAACTAATAACCAGTAATCCATAACAATTACCCAATATCGGCCAATGTTACCACGTTTTTTTGAAAAATCGGTAAAGGCAGGGAAATAATCGGAGAATGGAAGGAGGGATGACAAAAATGGGGCGATTCTTAAAGTGAGTATTTTCGATTTTTCGTTAAGACACCATCAGTTTCCAAAAAGTATTTTTTCGATGTTTCGTTCTACCGCCTCCACCGGTACCTGCCCCGTCATCAAATAAGCCCGATGAAAAGCCGGCAACGAAAACTGCTTTGGATACTTCTTTTTCAGCATAGCAATCATCTGCTCGATTTTCCAGGCGCCCACTTTGTAGCTGAGGGCCTGCGCAGGCCAATTGGTACAACGCACCACCTCGCGTTCAGCGATGGCATCCTGGCCGGAGATGTATTTTTTCCAGCAGGCGATGGCTTGTTCTTTGGTCCAGCCAAAATGGTGGATGCCTACGTCAATCAGGATGCGGGTAGAGCGCACGAGGTCCCATTCCCACTTGCCGAGTTCTGACCAGCCATCGCGGTAAAGGCCGACGTCTTTTCCGAGGTATTCCACATACGCCGCCCAGCCCTCGAAATGTCCCGGGTAGTAAAAATGGCGTTTGAAAGCGGGTTGATCCGGCAATTGTTCGCGCAGCCACCACTGGTAATGGTGCCCGGGAACGGCTTCGTGCATAAAAAGCCAGTCCATGGCCCGGCGGTTGTGGCGGCCATCGTGGAAATTAAAGTGGAAAACCGGCGCACCATAAGGATTATCGGTTGCCGGACTGTAATACCCCGGCGGCGTAAAAGGCCCGGCATTGGGCCATTCCATGAATGCAATGTCAGAAACTTTCGTGTCGGCGAACAACTTGCCAAGGTTTTTGCGCACTGTGGCGTTCATGGCTTCGTAGCGGCTCAAGATTGCTGCTTTGTCGGTGAGGTAGAAGGTGTCGGATTGGAGATGGCTGTAAAATCCTGCGCTGTCGGCCGCGTAGCCCAATTGTGCTTGCAAGCGCTTGATTTCCGATTTCACCCTGGCTACTTCCTGTTCGCCAAAAGCAAAAAGCGCTTCCGGGGTAATATCAACACCCGTGTAGAAGCGAATGCGGTACTGATAACGCCCGGGAGGCAATTGGCTGAGGCCGTCGCCAGGCATCGGCTCGGGGCGTTGGGTGCGCCAGGCTTTTTCCCAGGCTAAGCGATCGAGGTTCATGCGGATTTCAAAATCGAGGTGGTCGTAATGCAGGCGGTTTGGCGCCTTGAGCTTTGTGCGGTTCACCTGCGCCAACCGGGTTTTCATGTTTTCAAAAAAGGCCAGTTGTTGGTCTAGATGAACCAGATCGCCAATGGCCTGGATTTCTGTTTTGAAGTCAAAATTTGGAGCGGGGACGTTGAGGGCAGCGTAGCCTTCGTCAAAATCGGCCATCAATTGGCGGAAAGCCTCAGCAGGCGTACTTTTTTGGGCGTTGCAATGGAAACCCAGGAGTAGCAGCAACAAAGTACGATTGAAATTTATTATTATGCTCTTCATCATCACTTGTTCAGTTTACCTAATGCAATGGTAGCTTTTTCCTGCCTGAATTACCCGTTATCGAGATTCAATATATAAATCCCGATGGTGCGGTCCATTTGCCGATTGAACACCACCTGATTTCCAGCGCCGACATATCCCGCCCGTGCATCGTAACGGGGCGATTCGGCAAAACTGACCTGTCGGACATCGCTGCCGTCCGCGTTCATTTCATAAAGGCGGTAAGCCCCGTTTCGGCGCGAGGAAAAAATGATTTTGCTGCCGTCTGGCGACCAGGCTGGCCAGCCTTCCATTTGGGGCGTCTGCGTGAGGTTGACTGGATTGCTGCCGTCGGCATTCATGACAAAGATGTCGTCGCTGCCATCCGGGAAACCTTTTAAATACAGAATTTTTTTGCTGTCGGGCGAAAAGCGGGCACAGGTCTCCACTTCCGGGGTGTTTGACAAGCGTTTTTGATTTTTGCCCCCCAGGTCGCTTTGATAAATTTCAAAACTATTGGCGTTGTCGCGGGAGGAATTAAACAGCAAACTTTTGCCGTCGGGTGCAAAATAAGGGTGAATATCGCGGGCAGGGTGGTTGGTCAACCGCGTTAAATTGCTGCCGTCGCGGTTCATCACATAAACTTCTTCGTTGCCGTCCCGATCAGAAACAAAGGCAATTTTGCGATTGTCTGCCGACCAGTCTGGAAAATTGTTGTTGTGATCGCCCTGGGTGAGTTGTCGCACATTACCGCCGTCTGCGTCCATGAGGTAAAGTTGCCATTTTCCACTGCGGTTGCTTTGGAAAAGGATTTGAGCGCCATCCTGCGACGAGCGGGGATATGCATTTTCGACACCGTCCATCCAAACCACTTCCCGGACATTTTCTTTTTTGCCGGAAGGCTGCGCAGTCTTTTTCCAGGGCAATTGTTTTTTTAGCCAGTCGGCGATCCCTTCGGCCACTTTTGGGTTGAAAGGCCCCGGATTGTTGCGCGCCTCCGGGAAAGTAGCCGCGAGGTACATGCCGTGGTTGGTGTTCGGGATTTCCATAAAAGTGCCGTTGCCCGGGTGGCTGCCATTGACCGTTTCGGCGATCATTTCGTGTTCCCGGCGGGCGGAAATATAGTCGGTACTGCCCCAAACGGCTAATGTTTTCCCATCGTAAGCCTGCCAGAGGGCCGGAATGTTCAGGTCGTACAACTGCCGCCAGTAAGCGTCGCTTCTCAACAACAAAATGTCGTATACGCCGGCGCAGACTTCGTCTAATTTTATGGCTTCTTCCCGACTCAGCCTTGCGTTGAGGAGCATGGCAGCGCAGGCCGATTCGCGCTTCACGTACAAATCCGATTCGGCGGCATCCAATTCGAGCGCCTGGGCGATGGTGCGGCGGGTGTTTGTAAAATATTCCATAAAATTGACGCCGATGGTGCCATAAACGGCAATGCCTTTCACCGGATGGTCTTTTGCCACCAAAGGCGCCATGAGGCCGCCCATGCTGTGTCCAAATAAAAAACAGTTAGACGCATCCACATCCGGTGCTGCCCGAAGCGCTGCGTAAGCCTGGCGGTAACCTTCCAGTTCGGTATAAAAGTCAATGGTTTCGCAGGGAGCGCCCCGGCTGTCGCCCAAACCGGATTTATCCACCCGCATGACGACAAAACCCTGCCGGGCAATGTAATTGATCAGTTGTGTTTCTGTTCGAAGCGTATCAAAAGGCGTATCCATAGCATAACAGCCAATGCCCTGAATAAACAACAGCGCAGGCAGGTTACCGCCGCGGTTTTTAGGTTTGGTCACCATGGTGCGCAACTGCGCGTCGCCGGCTTTGACCGAGCTGTAAGTCACTTCCAGATCAGGGTAAGACTCGCTGGGAAGGCCTTGAATGGTCGTTTGCTGCACCAGCGTTTTTCCTGCGCGGAGCAATTTGTATTGCAGCGACTGCCCAGCACGGTAAGCGCCGACCATCCGCACGGCTTCGTCCGGCGAATTCACTTCCCGGCCACCCAATTCCAGGAGCACATCGCCGCGTTGCAAACCAGCGGCTTCGGCAGTGGATCCGGCGATGACTTGCTGGATGAGTACGCCTTTCACGGCGGGGAGTTTCATGACGCGTTGCACATCTTCGGTTACGGGTTCCATGCGAATGCCCATGAATGCGCGGCGCGGGAGCTCCTGTGCAAGTGATTTCACAAAAAAAAGGAGGAGGAATAAGCAACAGGTGTTTCGTAATTTCATAGCCTTCATCATTTTCCGCAAAATTACGCACGGGAGCGACTGTCGGAATATGCGAAAAAGGCTATTTTTTCAGGGTGGCATAAACTGCCGGCGTACAGGCATAGCGCTCCCGAAACAGGCGGATGAAGGAGCTGACGTCTTCAAAACCGGCTTGTCTGCCAATTTCAGCTACGGACGCGGGGTATTGGGCCAATTGTTGCCTGCAAAATTCGAGGCGCCGGCCAACGTGGTATTGGTGGGGAGGCTGCCCATACAGCGTTTTAAATGCCCGTTTGAAATGATGTGGCGACAAACAGGCAACCCGGGCCACTTCTTCAAGGTGGATGCGGCGATCTAAGTGGGCGTCCATAAAATCCTTTGCAACGCTCAGCCTCCGGAACAACTCTGCCCGGGTAGCCGCTTTTACGCTACCAATTTTATTGATTTCTCCTTTCAGGTTGCGGTGTATTTCCAGCATGCGCACCAGCAGCGCCGTATAAATGCCGTCAAGGTCCGCTTCTTTCCGGGTAGCCAAATCTTCGTCAATCAGGCAATGGAGGCGCGCAAACAAGTGGGAGATCAGCGGGTCGGCATCGTAAGTTTTTTCAAAAAACTGCACCGGCTGGCGGGGTTCAAAGAACGGATCATCCAACAATTTATCCTGCGGGTTGACAAAAGAATGCAACAGGCTTTCTGCAAACCCCGGACGAAAAGCCACCAAAATCATTTCCTGTTCGGTTTCGCCGGAAAACGCGGTTCGGTAGTGTTGCCCCTGGTTGACCAACAGGTAATTTTTGGGGGTCACGAGGTGGTCGTGGGCGCCCAGCCGATAGTATTGCTGCCCGTTGAGCATCAGACGGATGGATAACCGGGATTCGTGGTCGGCGGTTTCTTCCAGCTTTCTGGTTTTAATAAACAAGGTACCCGTGTCCAATTCCTGCATAGGTGTGTTCTGCCGGGAGCAGTACACATGCCCCAGAAGCAGGGATTGAGCGCTGTTGCAGTACGGGCAGGTCATTGTTATTTTAGTTTTTCGTTTTTTTGATGGCGTTCGGCATCCCGCAGCGTTTTTTTGGCCAGATTTTTTTCCATAGCCGTGGTGAGATCCACGCCGGTTTGATTGGCCAGACAAATGAGCACAAAAAGCACATCGGCCATTTCGTCGGCGAGGTCTTCATGGGCGGTTGCGGCGGCGGCTTCCGTTTTGAACGATTGTTCGCCGTAGAGCCGGGACATCAGGCGGGCGACTTCGCCCACTTCTTCGGTCAGGATGGCCATATTGGTCAATTCGCCGTAATACCGGATGCCGATGGTGTTGATCCAGCGATCAACGGTTTGCTGCGCTTCGGAGATGGTCATGGCTTAGTAGTCTTTGTTTTTAGAATCTATCAGGATGGTCACAGGGCCGTCGTTGAGCAAGCTGACTTTCATATCGGCGCCAAACTCACCCGTTTGTACGTCCAGGCCAGAAGTTTCACGCAAATACGCGACGAACTGTTCGTACCTTGGAATCGCCGTTTCCGGGCGTGCAGCCCGGATATAAGAAGGGCGATTGCCTTTTTTGGTGCTTGCGTGGAGCGTAAACTGGCTGACCACCAGCAGCGCGCCGCCAATATCTGTGACTGAAAGGTTCATGACGCCGGCTTCGTCATTAAAAATCCGCAATTGGATGATTTTTTTGCAAAGCCATTCGATGTCTTCGTCGGTGTCGGCCTCTTCTATCCCTACTAAAAGGAGCAAACCGGCGCCGATCCGCGCCTTTTCCTGCTGATCAATGACCACCGAAGCTTCCGAAACCCGTTGGATAACGACACGCATAAGTCAGTATAGTGAGTGAATAATGGAAAATATTACCGCAAAGGAACGCCGGAAATGCATACTTCCATGCCTTAGCGAACCTTATAAAATATTTTGCTGCACAAAACTTTGTTAATCCGTTGACTTCTGTTTTACTTTGCACCATCATTTCGTAAACCTATAAAGCGGATTAGACCATGTCTAACATTGCAGAAAGAGTAAGTAAGATCATCGTTGACAAATTGGGCGTTGACGAATCGGAAGTAACTTCTGAAGCCAGCTTCACCAATGACCTCGGCGCTGACTCGCTCGACACGGTAGAACTGATTATGGAATTTGAGAAAGAGTTCGATATTTCCATTCCCGACGAACAGGCTGAAAAGATCCAAACGGTCGGACAGGCCGTCAGCTACTTAGAGTCGCAGCTCCAGTAGCGGTCATGTTCATGCCCAACCGGCGGAGACCTCAGGGAATCCGTTGTCGCAAACCCACAAACTGTGAGCTTCTGTTTCCGGTTTGTGGGTTTTTCCTCTTTTTTGAGAAGCCAAAAAATTACGCTCAATGAAAAGAGTTGTCGTAACGGGTTTAGGAGCGCTTACGCCCATTGGCAACAATGTCCGGGAATACCTGGAAGGTTTGCAAAATGGCGTAAGTGGCGCTAATCCGATCACTCATTTTGACGCCAGCCAGTTCAAAACGCAGTTTGCCTGCGAGGTAAAGAATTTAAAGCCGGAGGAATTCATTGATCCCCGCGAGGTGCGTCGCTTAGACAACTTCAGCATCTATGCGATGGTCTGCGCCGACGAAGCCATAATTGATTCCGGATTGGATATTTCGACCTTAGATGTTGACCGGGTAGGCGTCATTTGGGGTTCCGGCATTGGCGGCTTGCGTTCCCTGGAAAAAGAAATCGAAGATTTCACCTTGGGCAACGGGGTGCCACGCTATAACCCGTTCATGATTCCGAAAATGATTTCCGACATTGCAGCGGGTCATATTTCCATAAAATATGGCTTCCGCGGGATCAACTACGCGACGGTATCTGCGTGTGCATCGGCCTCTCACGCGCTCATGAATGCATTCGACTCCATTCGTTTGGGGCGCAATGACCTTATTGTTTCGGGAGGGTCTGAAGCAGCGGTGATGAAAGCGGGTGTTGGCGGATTTAATGCCATGAAAGCGCTTTCCACCCGGAATGACGACTATAAAACGGCTTCCCGTCCTTTCGACCTCGATCGCGATGGTTTTGTATTGGGCGAAGGCGGCGGCGCCATTATCCTGGAAGAACTGGAGCACGCAGTGAAGCGTGGCGCCAAAATTTATGCGGAAATGGTTGGCGCTGGCGCGACAGCCGATGCTTACCACATCACGGCTCCCCATCCGGAAGGATTGGGCGCTACAAATGTGATGAAGATGGCCCTTCGGGACGCAAAAATGAATCTGGAGGAAATTGACTATATTAATGTGCATGGCACGTCTACCCCGCTTGGCGATATCGCTGAAACAAAAGCAATTCAAAAAGTATTCGGGGAACATGCCTACAAGCTGAACATCAGCTCTACCAAATCCATGACTGGTCACTTGCTGGGCGCTGCGGGCGCAGTGGAAGCGATTGCCTGTATCCTGGCCATGGGGCACAATTTTATTCCGCCTACGATCAATCACTTTACGGACGACCCAGAACTGGACAACAAGTTGAATCTTACATTCAACCAGGCGCAGGAGCGCAAAGTCAGGGCTGTTTTGAGCAATACATTCGGATTCGGCGGACACAATTCGTCGGTCATTTTTAAACATTTTGAAGCCTAATATTTAACCGGAGAAGCCTTGCGATTCATATTCAGATTCTACAACTACTTCATATCTGAAGATAAGGAATTGGCCAAAAGGCTACGCTCCCTCATTGGCTTTACCCCCGCCAACCTGACCACGTTTAAACTGGCTTTTTCACACCGTTCTTCCGCTTCTGATAAGGCTTATGCCATGCAGAACAACGAACGCCTTGAATACCTCGGCGATGCCGTGCTGGGCACCATCGTTGCAGAGTACCTGTTCAAAAAATATCCCAACAGCGACGAAGGTTTTTTGACGAAAATGCGCTCCAAAATCGTGAAGCGCAACGCCCTCAACAAGATCGGCGACAAAATGGGGCTGGATATGATTCTGGCGGAGTACAACAATACCCGGCTGAGTCGCTCCATGCTGGGCAATGCGGTAGAAGCGCTGGTTGGCGCCATTTACCTGGAATGTGGTTACCACCTCACCAAGCAGTTTGTTGTCCGGAAGATTCTCCGCAAATACGTCAACGTGGAAGAATTGGAAAGCTTCGACGACAACTACAAAAGCCAGCTCCTGGAATGGTGCCAGAAAAACGGCCACACGGTTGCCTACAAATTGATGGCGCGTTACAAATTTGAAAAACGCGACCGGTTCAAAGTAGCGGTGTTGATCAACAATGAAAAAGTGGCCACAGCGGATGATTTTAACAAAAAAAGTGCGGAGCAAAGCGCTTCGGAGCGCGCAATGGTCAAATTGGGCATTTTGAGTGAAGAAGATATAGAAGAGGAGGATGAATAAAATTAATTTATTTCATCTGTATAAAATAAACATAAACAATCTACTATATATTATTTTAACCGCACTGCAATAACTGTTTATACATTTAATGTATTATTAGATTAATTATTTTTATATTTTTATTAAGATTCCTTGACTTATGATAGGTAATGCCGTAAATTTGCGGTACTAAGTTTACAATTAATCGGGGATCATTTTTTAGTAAGTTACCTATCACGGCCAGACCGCTTTCACATTTTTACGCTTTCACACCAATAAGTTTTTATCCTCGATCCACACACATCTTGCACGTTAGAAGGCTTCTTGCATGACGAACTCATGTAGTTGCCAGAACAAAACGATTTACTTAAAACGCTCTTTACCGTGGCTGCAAATAGCCCACTGACTAAAGAGCGCGCCTGCTCTTAGCGGTCCAGGCAAATTTCTCACCTCCTTTGGGGGTATCAAAAAAACTATGACACAAACACAAATCGGGTAATCGGTATGCGCCGGGTATTGCCAGGGATGGCTTTGCCTGAAAGGGAATGACGCTTCCTGCAGCTGTCGAAAAAATGTTCAAAAGCACGGGCATTGCTTTGCATTGTGCTGACTTTTGACCGGAACAAGATGGTGTACCACCTTGTAGGTATATTGTTATGTTCTATAGAAACAAATTTTAATCCATGCATATGAAACAAATTTACGCAAGCGTGACAGGGGCATTCTATGCCTTATGGCATCATAAGCCAGTCTGTCCGTCCACAAACAAAACGCACTCTTTCAGAGAGTTGGCTTTAATTTTGCCTACTTTTCTGTTTTTTGGCGCATTGCTTCCTGTAAATCAGGTTTTCGCCAATTTGGCTGCTCCTCCCCCCGCAGATTGCAACAACCCGATTACCGGTAAAGGGGTCGTTGTAGACAAATTTACCGGTGGATTAGCTGGTTTACTGAATACTGTGCCGGATTATCAGAATACGATTGACGGCGATTTAACGAACTATGCGGAAATTGGGCTCACCAATGTTACCGGAGTTGGAACGATTTCCCTCCTTTCCATTAAAGATCAGAACAATGTTTATCCGGCTGGCCGGCGAACCGGTTTTGTGGTTGAAATCACCAACAGCCTGAGCGGTTTGCTGGGCGCGGATGTGTTGAATTCGCTGCAAATTCGTACGTATCTCAACAATCAATTGCGGGAAACCGCCAGCGTGGGCGGAGGCGGTCCGGCTATTTCACTCAACCTGCTCAGCGGGGCCGGGAAAAAAAGGCGACTCGACTTCCTGACCACGCTGTCTTTCGATGAAGTTGAACTCGTTTTTACTGGCGTGGCCAGTTCCAGCCTGCTTTCTGCTTTCCGTATTTATTATGCTTACGAAGAAGTGGACGGTTGCAATTACAATTGCGCCACGGCGATTACCACCCCCAATTTTCCGGGCACCACAGCTACCACCAATTGTGAATTATTTATTGTCACCTGCCTCAATCCCGGTTTCGATCCGGTGAGCGATGTCATAGATTCAGATACGACAGATTTTGCCTCCGACGCCATGCTGCTCCTCGAAGCCAACTGGGTTGACCTGGTCATTGGAGGATCGGATATTCCAGCCGGCAATGACGTAGGATTTGTGGTTGAACAAGTCGGATTGCTGGGGCTTGTCGGGTTGGACGTACTGGGAGGAATTGTCATTACAACCTATAATAATGGCGTTCC
>JALHRK010000237.1 GCA_022841505.1 Saprospiraceae bacterium
GCAAAATTTTAAATTTAAGAATAATAAAATATATAACCTTAAAATCAACCGCCCGCAACCTCAGTAAATACAAGGGGTTCCAGCGTTATGGGACAGGATAAGTGGCTCCGCCTCGCGTGCTTTATTTGTCGGGCTCCGCCCGGCATTAAACTCATTCGAAAGCTACCCCGACTAAATGGAGAGACACTCTTTAGTGTTTAACAAGCTTGGAGGTTTTACGCAGTTTCCCTGCAACAATTTCCACCAAATAAACGCCGGCTTCCAATCCGCTGAGGTTGAGCTCCTGCCGGTATTTCCCGGCGCTGCCATCCCACTCAAACGAACGCAATACCGCGCCTTGAAGGTTATAGATGCGGGCCGTTACCTGGGCGGCTGAGGCACTTGGCAATTCATATGCTATAATGGCCAAGTCGGTAGTGGGGTTAGGAGAAAGGGTTACGATAAATGGGTTGAGGTGATTTCCCGGAGTGGCTGTGTTAACCAAAAAATCGGTCTGGTAGACATCTACCGCGCGGATGCTGTTGTACGTTACCCAGATGCGTCCACTGAGGGCATCGAGGCCTGAGTCGTAAAAATCGTATTCCTGCAAAGGCGAATTTTGGGGGGTAAATACCTGCCACTCGCTGCCGTCGAACAACATCAGGCTCTCGCGGGTAGCGGCATAAATGAAGTCGCCGGCTATTTCTAACGTGAAGAGGTATTGGTTGGTACCCAGGTCCACCGGCAATTCCATGGCGTGCCAGGCGTTGTCCTGCCAGTAGCCCAACCCTGATCCGGCGCCGTAAAGCCGGCCAGTCTGTTCGTCGAAATTCAGTTTACTGAGCGACCAGTAGTTGCTGCCCAATTCCGGGTTGTAGACCGACAAAGTTTCGCCATCGAGCAGCAAAAGCCGGGTCCCCACATTGTTGTACCAGGTACTGAGCCACAACTGCCCGTTATGTCCGGCTTCCAGGTCAATGACAAAGTTTTGCACAATTGCGGGGTGATTAAAGTGTTTCCAGCCATTGGCGTCATCGTAGCGGTAAAGTCCTTTTTCATACACAGCAATCCAGGCACGGCCGTCGCTGTCAATTGTCAGATGGCTGAATCCGTAAGAATCGGGCAGGTCGGAGTTGGTGTAGTCAAAATATTCCCAACCACTCTCTGTTTGCCGGATCACGCGTTTGCCACTGATGGCCCAAAGTTTTCCTTCATTTGTAAAAGCGAAATCGCTGAGGTAAACGGGTTCACCGTTGATTGAAACGTCTATAACAGCGCCACTTTCTAAGTTGCGCAAGCGTCCGGTGTGGTTCGACTCTAAGCTCCAAAGGCTACCTTCCTGGTCGGCTTCCATGCGCCAGACGAGGCCGTCGAACGGGTAATTCCCAAGACTCGTTGTTTCGAGTACTGCGCCCGCAGCGTCGTGCCATTCCATTTTTCCCTGCTCAAACAGCACCGGGCCGTTTTCAGCAAAGTATAGTCCGGAGGGCGCTTCTACCTGGGTATCTGTTACAGGTTCGGCAAATTCCCAAGTGTCGTTCACCGCATCGTAGCGTACAAATCCCTGCCAGCCGAGGTTTACCCAAAGGGCGCCCGTTGCATCTTCCGTCAAAAAACCAAGGTTGTGGAAAGTAATTTCCGGCTGGTCCGCGCTGGTTACCACATGCCATTCGTTGCCGTCGTACCGGCCATAGGAACCAACGTCCGTGAAAAACCAAAGCGTGCCATCTGCCTGAGCGTGTACTTTGGAGTCGCTGTAAGAAAACAGTTCGCTGAAAGGGTTGTTGTTAGGGCCGACCGGCGACAGCAATTCAATACCATCTCCATTCGTGCCAAACAGCAGGTGACTGCCAAAAAGCAGGCGTCCATCCGGAGTCTTTGCCATATCCCACACACTGCGGAGAAAGTCGCCGGTATTTTCCTCGTTGAACAACGTCCACGCGCCTTCTCCCGCAGTTTCTTCGTAGCGCATCAAGCCGTGGCTGGTACCAACCCAGGCGCGGTTTTGATCGTCAAACTCTAAGCAATAGGTCATTACCGGATTGCCAATATTATTAACCGTCAATGCCTCCGGGTAAGGGATGTTTTCCCAACTGCCGTCAGGGTTTTGAACCGTAAGCGCGGCAATGTCGTAAGTGCCGATGAAAATGCGGTTGGTTGCAGCGTCTCTGCGGATGGATTCCACCCGGTTGGAAGGAATACCTACGGAACGCTTGGTCCAGTGTTCCAACACCGTCCGGGTTGTTTTATCCATGACAAAAACGCCGGCGTCCGTAGCCACATAGAGCTTGTCGCCTTCTTCCAGATAGTCATTGACGAGGCCTGGAGCGAGGTAACTCGTCCAGCGTTCATCCTGGGTTTGCGCGCCTGATTTGGTGACGTGAAAGGCGAGCAAAAGGAGAAGGATATGCAGTATTTTTTGCATCTTTTTATTGATTTAAAGTGATGTTTGTCAAATATGGCTGCAAGTTGGCATGAAAAGTGGGGGCAGACAAATGATTTATTGGTCGAAAGTAAAAAGTGGAAAGTAGAGAGATGAGGGTAGAAAGTAGAAAGACAAGGGACGTTAGACATTAGATTTTAGATTGATTTTGATGTCTATTTTTAAGATAATTCAGGTGATGTGTAAAGAAAGCTTCTAAATTTGTGAATGGGATTTTAAAGTACTTTTTGGCAAAACAATCCTTCATAAATAAAAAGTCTAAATGAAGACAGCCAGCAACGATCTTCACGAATTGATTCATTCGCTCAGTTCCGGCGAAAAACGCTATTTCCGGCAGTTTGCTTCGCGGCACATCATTGGCGAACAAAACAACTACCTCGCGCTATTCGATGTCGTTGCCCGACAGGCTATTTACGATGAGGCTGCCTTAAAACTCAACCTGAGCGACACCAGCTTTGTGCAATACCTCCCCGTGGCCAAGCGCTACCTGCACCAGCAGATTGTCGAGAGCCTATATTGGTTTCACCGCGCCAACTCCATGGAAGCGCAGGTACAAAAAAACCTCCACGCAGCCGATATCCTGTTGGATAAGGGACTGATTGGTCAATCCAAAAAACTACTCAAAAAAGCGCGAAAAGACATCTACACCTGCGAGTTGTTCCGCCTGTTGCCCGACCTGCTGGAGCGGGAACGCGCCATCATGGACCGCACGCTTTACAAAGGTGCAACGGCCCAAGACCTCGACGATTGGGAAGCCGAATGGAACCGGGCACTGGACTCCCTGAACCAGGAGGGCCGCTACGCCTGCTGGAGCAGTTCCGTTGCCCAACTGCATTACCAAAAGGTGGCCGTGCGCGAACGTTCGCTCCCGGAGCGCTTCGAACCATTGCTGGAAATCGCCCCTGCTGATGCAGGACTCAGCCTGCGGGCACAGTTGGATTATTACAAAGCGATGTCTACCTGGCATTTTATGAACGGTAACGCAGAAGCCGCCTGCGATTGCAACCGCGATTTGCTGCAAGTGCTGGACGACCATCCTTTTTTAATGGAGCAATACCCGCGCCGCTACCTCACAGCCCTCAATAATTTTCTGATTGACAACCACCAGTTGAAACGCTACGAGGCGCTGGAAAACGGCATTGCCAAACTGAAAGCCCTACCCCAGCGACCTGAATTCCGGCGAATCCCGCAACTGTCGGAAAAGATCTTCGAGTTGAGTACCCTGCTGGAATTGAACGCCTGGGTCGGGCAGGCACATTTCGGGGCGGCGCTGAACGGGTTGCCCGCCATACAGGAGGGCCTCAACCGCTACGGCAAAGGGCTGGCGCTGCACCACAAGCTCACGTTTTACTACCTGATGGCCTATATTTATTTTGAAAATAAACGCTACGACGACGCCCTCACCTGGCTGAATGAAGTGGTGCAACAGCCGCTGCGCGATGTGGTGGAAGAGCTGTTGCGCTTCGCCAATTTATTGAAATTGCTCACCCACTTTGAATTGGGGCACTACGACCTGCTGGAATACCTGATCAATACCGTCAAGCGCCAACACGGCATGAAGGGAAGCCTCTACCAAACCGAAAAACTGCTGTTCAGTTTCCTGAAAAAACTCATCAATGCAACGGAGGGCAAACGGCAAAAGGAGTTATTTTCCAGCCTTTACGGCAAATTGGAATTGGCGAAAGCCGACCCGGAAGAGCGACGGGTGTTTAATTATTTTGATTTTTTGAGATGGGCGGAGAGAAAAAAAAGCGGCTGACCAACCACCCTTTTTCATTGAACCACATCCGCTCTTTCAGCGTTTACGCTGCATTGCAGCAAATTCGGCACAGGCTGACCGCCTCCGTATTTTTTCTGCACACAATCCTCTAAGTCTGGCTACAAAAGCAGACTTTTGCAGTTGATTAGTTTCCGTTCATTTAGTGAGGTGTCTGTTCTTTAGAGTTCGAGAGCAAGGCATGTTCTTTCCCAAAAGCGGGAGTATACCCAAGTAAATGACCGATTTTGGGAAAGAACATAACGCAGCTATCGGACTATAAAGACTGACACTAATTAAAATGCTCTAACCATGAAAAAAGTCTATATCGCCTCCGCCGTTCGCACGCCAATCGGCAGTTTCGGCGGTGCACTAGCCGATGTTTCCGCCACGCAACTTGGCGCCACGGCCATCAAAGGCGCCCTGCAAAAAGCAGGAATTGCCCCTGAATTGGTGGAAGAAGTCTTTATGGGCAACGTTTGCTCCGGCAACCTCGGACAGGCGCCAGCCCGGCAAGCTGCCCTCTTTGCAGGTTTGCCCAATACCGTGCCCTGCACCACCATCAATAAAGTCTGCGCATCGGGCATGAAAGCCATCATGCTGGGCGCTCAAAGCATCATGCTCGGCATGCGCGACGTGGTTGTCGCCGGGGGCATGGAAAACATGAGCCAAATCCCGTACTACCTGCCCAAAGCGCGCTACGGGTTTAAATACGGACACGGCGAAATCGTGGACGGCTTGGTGAAAGACGGCCTCACAGACGTATACAACCAAACGGCGATGGGCGTTTCCGCCGATGCGACCGCTGCGAAATTCGAGATCAGCCGCGAAGCGCAGGACGCCTTTGCTATTCAATCCTACCGCCGCTCGGCTACGGCTACGGAAATGGGCTATTTCAAAGAAGAGATCGTGCCCGTAGAAGTGCCGCAACGCAAAGGCGCACCCGTCGTCATTTCGGAAGACGAAGAATACAAACGCGTCCAATTTGACAAAATCCCGGCGCTCAATCCGGTTTTTTCCAAAGACGGCACCGTCACCGCAGCCAACGCCTCCACCATCAACGACGGCGCTTCAGCGCTGGTGCTGGTGAGCGAAGAAAAAATGAAGGAACTCGGCTTAACGCCAATCGCGCGCATCCTGGGTTTTGCAGACGCCGCGCACGAACCGGAATGGTTCACTACAGCGCCGGTTAAGGTAGCGCCCATGGCCCTGAAATCGGCGGGCATCGAACTGAAAGACGTAGATTATTTTGAAGTCAACGAAGCGTTTGCCGTGGTGACCTTAGCGTTCAGCAAATCGCTGGGCCTCGACGACACCCGCGTCAATGTGTTCGGTGGGGCGGTTTCCCTCGGCCATCCGCTCGGCGCTTCCGGTGCGCGCATCGTAACCACGCTCAACAACGTGCTCCACCATAAAAAAGGCAAAATTGGCATGGCTGCAATTTGCAATGGCGGAGGCGGCGCTTCTGCGATTGTGATTGAGGCGTTGTAGGGGAAAGGGCAAGTGGGCAAATTCGCAAGTTGGCAAGGCTTGCAAGGTGAGGGTTTGGCGCTAAAGTCAAGCCCTTACTTATGCATCATAATCGGGTGAAACCCGGAGGAATAGTACACGCGAGGTGGAGCATCAGCGCGAGCAGGGCGTTGTAAAAAAACAATTCCTGTCTTTTTTGCAAAAGAAATGTTAAAAACGAACATTTGGTACACTAAAAGTGTCCCTTATCTGTTCTATAAGGGCTTTAAAAGCAGTAAATTCTGCCAATTTTAATGAACTTTTTCCAAGCCAAAAGCTTTTTTAAGATATCGGCTTTTTAGCCAACAACTCATGGGATTATAATTTGTTAGTAGCAGGTCGTATCACTTTTTTTGTGATGCGACTTTTTTATTTGTAATCCTTGTTGGTTTGCGCAAAATGTCGTTTATTTGTCCCCGTAGGAGATAAACTTACTAAGAGAATTTTTCTGGTCCCCACCGTTCTCACAACAATAAGCAATTTTGCAACCCCCGGCACGTGTTCTACCCAGCGCATTGCCTTGCAAAACCAGCTTATTGCCCCTTCGTTCAGAACTTCTTTCTGTGTTCAACAGAGAGGAGCATCTATTTTTTTGTACCAATGTTACTCTTAGTGGTGCTGTTCATTGCAGCGCACACTTAAACAACAACGAAACTCCCTCCCAATTTTTTTTTGATTTGTACTAACAAATTATACATCCACTATGCGTACAACTTTACAATTATTATCCAGCTTCAAATGGAGGGAACACAGCGCATTCAGGCGCTCTACCCTGCTTGTTACCGCTTTGATTTGCTTATCGCTCCCTACAATGAGCGCGCAGATCAACGTTTTTTTCAATCCCGTACAGCCTTCCTGCTTCGGCCTTCCCAACGGCAGCATTACGGCAGTACCGGTTGGAGGCACAGGCCCTTACACCTATTTATGGAGTACCGGGCAAACGACACCCACGATTTCTGGTCTGACCGCAGGCACGTATTCCGTTACAGTAACGGGCGTGATCGGCACAGGCAATGGCAGCGTCACCCTGACCCAGCCGCCTTTGCTGACGGTAGATCTTCAGGCGACGACCTGCAACATTCCGTTCACCGTTACGGCGACTGGCGGCGGTGGCGTCCCTCCGTATAGTTACAACTGGAGTACCGGCGCCAATGGCCCGGTCATTTCGGTTCCCCCCGGAACCTATTGCGTCACGGTTACTGATCAAAACAATTGCGGCGCTGTGGACTGTATAACGATCAACCTCACGCCATTAACCGTTAACGTAACGGCAACCGGCGTTACCTGCCCCAATGGCAGTAACGGATCGGTGCAGGCCAATCCCGCAGGCGGCACGCCACCTTATACTTATCTGTGGAGCAATGGCGCCACCACCCAAACACAAAACAATTTGCCACCGGGTTCCTACACCGTCACCCTGACTGACCAAAATGGCTGTACCGCCGTAGCGACGGGCATAGTTGGCAACAAACCGCCAATCGTGATCAACGTCAATGCGACCCATCCGACTTGTACCGGCTTCACCAACGGCAGCATCGGCGTGACGGCAAGCGGCGGCACGCCTCCGTTCACCTATTTGTGGAGCACCGGGCAGACCGGGCCATTCATTTCAAACTTAGGCCCCGGCACGTATTCGGTGACCGTCAACGACGCCCTTGGATGCCCGAAGACCCAATCGGTTACGCTAATAACTCAGTCGAATCTGGTGGTCGGAGCCTTGGGCACCCCGGAAACCTGCCCCGGCTTTAACAATGGTTTTGCTACGGCCAATCCATCCGGCGGCGTACAACCTTATACTTATCTTTGGAATACAGGCGGTACCACCCAGGTGCTGACCAACCGACCGCCGGGTACCTATACGGTTACCGTCACGGATGCAGTGGGTTGCACCGGTACGGCAACCGCAGTTGTAGCAGCTGCCCAACCCTTCCAGATCAACGTCACCGGCACCAACATGACCACCTGCGGCGTCAGCAATGGCACAGCCACTGCGAATATCGTCACCGGAACAGGGCCTTTCACCTATTTATGGAGCAATGGCGGAACGACGTCAACCGTCACCGGACTGGCGCCTGGCACTTACAGCGTTACCGTCACAAGCGGCAATGGTTGCCTCGCTACAGGTTCGGTTACGCTCACCGCCCCGCCGAACGTCTCTGTAAATATTATGGCCCCCAACCTCGTTTGCCAGGGCGGAACGAATGGTTTTGCCATGGCGGTCGTCACCGGCGGCACGGGGCCTTTCAATTTCCTCTGGAACACCTTGTCTACTGCTCAAACACTGCAAAACATCGGCCCGGGCACGTACTCCGTGACCGTCACTGATGCAAACGGTTGTACAGCTACCGCCACGCGCACCATCCAGGCAGCGCCTGCGATCAGTGTCATTTTAAGCGGCACGACGGTGGTTTGCGGCGAAGGCAACACCGGCTCTGCGACAGCCACGGTTGTCGGTGGTACCCCATCATTCACTTACCTGTGGAGCAACGGTGCGACCACCCAATCCATTTCCGGACTGGTAGAAGGCACGTATTCTGTCACCGTCACCGACGCAAACCAGTGTACAGCAACCGGTTCCATCAACATCAATGTTGTTGACGACTTAGACGTCACCGTGAACATACAAAACGTACTTTGCTTTGGCGGAAGTACCGGCAGCGCAACCGCGACCGGTTCGGGCGGCACCACTCCCTACACTTTTCTTTGGAGCACGGGCGCAACCACGGCAACCATCAGTAACCGGCCGGCAGGCAGCTATACGGTAACGCTGACCGACGCCAACAATTGCAGCGTTTCTCAAACGATCATGATTGCGCAGCCCACCGATCTTACGGTCACCATCAATGCCAGTGCGCTGGTATGTGTTGGCGCAAGTACCGGTACGGCTACGGCAATTCCGGCAGGTGGCACGCCTGCGTATACATATTTGTGGAATACCGGCGCCACCACGGCCACCATCAGCAACCTGCCTGCAGGCGGCTACTCCGTGACGGTGACAGACGCCAATGGTTGTACCGAAACGGCTACGGTGACCATCAACACGGCGCCGCAGTTGGTGGTGACCATCGAATCTACCGAGGTCGTTTGCGGCACGGAAGACGAAGGCATTGCATCCGTTGTGGTAACGGGAGGCACGCAACCTTATACGTATTTATGGAGTACAGGCGCCAACAGCGAGTCTATTGAAGATTTAGGTACCGGAACTTATTCGGTCACCGTAACAGACGCCAATGGCTGTACAGCTACGGGCGAAACAGACATTTTGGTTGTTTCCGACTTTTCGATCTCCGTGATCCCGCGCAACGTACTTTGTTTTGGAGGAAACTCCGGCAGCATTTTAGTGACGCCTACAGGGGGCACAGCGCCTTACACGTACCTGTGGAGCAACGGCCAAACCGTTGAAGAAATCATTAACCTTACGGTTGGAACCTATACGGTGACAGTGACGGAGGCTAACGGATGTACGCTGACGGAAACCATTACCATCACGCAACCGCCTGTGCTCAACCTCACCGTTCTTGGAAACAATGCAGATTGTTTTGGGGATGAGAGCGGCAGCGCGACCGCAACCGCAACAGGAGGAACACCGCCCTATACCTACAACTGGAGCGATAGCCAAACCGGCCCGACAGCCCAGGGGCTTGAAGCCGGCACTTATACCGTAACCGTGACCGATGCCAATTTCTGTACGGCTCAAAAAACGGTGGTCATTAGCCAGCCTGCACAATTGAGCGTTACGGTCAATACCCCGCTGATCAATTGCGGTGGCACCAATTCTGGTTCGGCCACTGCGATCGTCACAGGTGGCTCAGGACCTTATACTTATCTTTGGAATACCGGCGCCACAACTTCGGCGTTGACCAATATCCCGGCGGGCACTTACAGCCTGACGGTGACTGACAACAATGGTTGTACCGCAATCGTCCAAACCATTACGGTCAGTGAAATTCCGGAATTAGACCTCACCTTTACGGTCAACGACATCATTTGTTCCAACCAAAACATTGGTTCGATTACGGCCACGGTTAGCGGTGGTACTGCGCCGTTTACTTACCTCTGGAGCAATGGTGGTACAACCGCAACGATCAGTAACCTGGCGGTGGGAACTTATTCGCTTACGGTAACCGATGCGAATGGCTGCGTTGCCACCGGCAGCGATGGCGTGGAGCAAACACCACAATTGCAGGTCATTCCAACGGCGGTCAACGTGACTTGCTTCGGGCTCAATAACGGTTCTATTACAATTGTCGTCAACGGCGCTGTTCCAACGGTGACTTATCTGTGGAGTGATGGCGCAACGACGCAAAACCGAACCAATCTGGCGCCTGGAACCTATTCGGTGACCGTAACCAGCGGAAGCGGTTGCACCGGCACGGCCAGCGCAACCATCACACAACC
>JALHRK010000238.1 GCA_022841505.1 Saprospiraceae bacterium
TTTTAGAAAGGTGTCACCTTCAGATTTCGTCTCTTCGAGAAAGGTAACACCTTTTAGAAAGGTGTCACCTTCGGATTTCGTGTCTTCGAGAAAGGTAACACCTTTTTGGAAAGGTGTCACCTTCAGGCTTCGTGTCTAATACCGATAATACTCAGGCTTATAAGGGCCTTCCGCTTTTACACCAATATAATCGGCTTGTTTTTTATTCAAATCCTCCAGTTCCACGCCGATTTTCGACAGGTGGAGGCGCGCAACCTGCTCGTCCAAATGTTTGGGCAGGGTGTACACTTTATTTTCGTAGCGATCCGCATTTTTCCAAAGCTCAATCTGCGCCAGCACCTGATTGGTGAAGGAGTTCGACATCACAAATGATGGGTGGCCGGTGCCACAACCCAGGTTCACGAGGCGGCCTTCAGCCAGCACAATGATGTCTTTGCCGTTGAGGGTGTATTTGTCCACCTGCGGCTTGATGTTGATTTTGGAAGATCCGTGGTTTTGGTTCAACCAGGCCATGTCAATTTCGTTGTCGAAGTGGCCAATGTTGCAAAGGATCGCTTTGTCGCGCATCAGGTAGAAATGCTCTTCCGAAATGATGTCGCAGTTGCCGGTGGCGGTAACCACGATGTCGGCGCGTGGGATGGCGTTCACCATTTTCTTCACCTCGTAGCCGTCCATAGCCGCCTGGAGTGCGCAGATGGGGTCAATTTCCGTCACAATCACCCGGCAGCCGGCGCCGCGAAGCGATGCAGCCGTACCTTTTCCAACGTCGCCATAACCTGCAACCACCGCTACTTTACCCGCCATCATGATGTCGGTTGCGCGGCGAATGGCGTCCACGCAGGATTCTTTGCAGCCGTATTTGTTGTCAAATTTGGATTTGGTCACCGAGTCATTCACGTTGATGGCCGGCATAGGCAGCGTGCCTTCAGCCATGCGCTCGTAAAGGCGGTGTACGCCGGTGGTCGTTTCTTCGCTCAATCCGCGGATGCCTGCAACCAGTTCAGGGCGCTGGTCGAGGACGATGTTCGTCAGGTCGCCGCCGTCGTCGAGGATCATGTTCAGCGGCTTATCGTCTTCAAACGCATAGATCGTTTGTTCGATCGCCCACCAGAATTCTTCTTCTGTCATGCCTTTCCAGGCAAAAACCGGGATGCCGGCTGCGGCAATAGCTGCGGCAGCGTGGTCCTGAGTAGAGAAAATATTGCAGGACGACCAGGAAACTTCGGCGCCCAATTCAATAAGGGTTTCAATCAGTACTGCGGTCTGTATGGTCATGTGCAGGCAACCGGCAATGCGGGCGCCTTTCAGTGGTTTCGTAGCGCCGTATTCTTCGCGCAAAGCCATCAGGCCTGGCATTTCGGCTTCAGCCAATTCAATTTCTTTGCGGCCCCATTCTGCCAAAGAGATGTCTTTAACCTTGAAGGACAGCTTTTTTTCTATAGCTTGCATGCATTTTATTTTATGCGATGAATGAATTTCGCCGCAAAAGTAAGGAAATTTGCTAAATTAAGAGCATGTACAAATTTCCATGATCGAGCGAGAGCGAGGAAATTTTGTTTTAGACAAGGCAGATTGACTACGTCGAATCTTCGATTTTTGCAGACATAGCCGGCAGCTATGTTGAAAAAATCTAACGAAGTATAAAACAAAATTTCCCGCTTGTAGCCGATTGATGGAATTTTGAACATGCTCTAAACACGATCCTTAGATCGTTGATAAACTTGAAACCTATAAGGTTTTGAAAACCTTATAGGTTTGTGAGCAGTTCGAACAAAGCTTGTGCAGTGAAGTATTTCAAACACCAATCCAACAAAAATGACACGAACCTGTTGCATTTCCGCCCTTTTTATGTGCTTGTTTTTTTCTTTTTCGGCCTGCAAAGACGATGATACGGGAGATTCCGTGTTGCTGGTTTCACCGGAAGAGAACATCCTGCTGGAACCCGGGGAAACGTTTGCTTTTCATGCAACCCTTGCTGCCACCTGGGAAACGACCGGCGGCACGATTACTACGGACGGATTGTACACCGCGCCAGACGTTGCCGGGGTTTTTGAAGTGAAGGCAACGAATCCGAACAATGCACAAAACACCGTCTCTCGCAAAGTGGTCGTGACGCCACATGCGCCACTGTTCAAATCCATCCGCGAAGGCGGCTATGTCCTCTATTTCCGCCACACCAATGCCACATTGGGCGCCGATAATTTCAATTCTACCTTGCCGGAATGGTGGAAATCCTGCGATCAGACGGTCGCCCGACAGCTTTCAAACGCCGGAAGACAAGAGGCCCGGGACCTGGGCAGCGCGTTCAAAAACCTGAACTGCACGTTCGGAACGGTCATCGCCAGCGAATTTTGCCGTTGCCGCCAAACAGCGGAATTGATGGAAACCGGAGCGACCATAACCACTTCTCCCGCGCTGACTTTCACTGTGTACGGAGAGGATGGCCGCTATGAGCGCACCATCGCCTTGGCCAACGAACAACCCATTTCCCAGCGCCCCATTCTGTTCATGGCGCATTCCTTCCCGGTCAATGGCCCTGGCCCGGAACTGCAAATGGGGGATATGGCTGTTTATCAGCAGCAGGCAGGTGATAGTGTGCAGTTGGTGAAAGTGATTACGCTAGCGGAGTTGGCTGTTTTGAAATAAAGGGGCAAATTGGCAAAAGGCAAATAAGCAAGTAGGCAAACACGCAAATTGGCAAGCCTTTTAGGAACCCTGCCTAAATTGCCAATTTGCCTACTTGCCCCTTGCCAACTTGCTAATTTGGCTTCACCTTCACTACCAGCGCCAACTCATCCATCTGGCTTTGGTCAATAGCCGACGGCGCGTCAATCATCATGTCGCGGCCCTGGTTGTTTTTCGGGAACGCAATGAAGTCGCGGATAGATGACTGCCCGTTCATCACGGCGCAGAGGCGGTCGAAACCAAAGGCAATACCACCATGGGGAGGCGCGCCAAATTCAAAAGCGCCGAGCAAAAAGCCGAATTTGGCTTCGGCTTCTTCGTCCGTAAAGCCCAGCAGGCTGAAGTTCCGGAATTGCAGGTCGCGGTCGTGGATACGGATCGAGCCGCCACCAATTTCCGAACCGTTTAAAACGATGTCGTATGCGTTGGCGCGAATGCTTTTCAGTTCATTGCGGTCAGACGAAGCCATTTTAGGAGCGTCTTCCGGCAGTGGCGCGGTGAAGGGGTGGTGCATGGCGTAGAAGCGCTGCGAATCGTCGTCCCATTCCAGCAGCGGGAAATCGAGCACCCACAGCGGTTTGAAATCGCCGGCTTTCATCAGGCCCATGCGGCGGGCCATTTCCAGGCGCAGTTCGTTGAGTTGTTTGCGCGTTTTTTCAGCTTCGCCGCACAAGAGCAGCAGCAAGTCGCCGGGCTTTGCGCCAAAGCGTTCGCACCATGCTTTCAAATCATCCGGACTGTAAAATTTATCCACCGAAGATTTGACGCTGCCGTCTGCTTCGTATTTCACATAAACCAAACCTTTAGCGCCAATTTGCGGGCGCTTCAGCCATTCGGTCAGTTCGTCGGTTTGTTTGCGGCTGTAGGCGGCCTGCCCTTCCGCGCAGATGCCCACCACCAATTCAGCGGCGTCGAACACCGGGAATCCTTTTCCCTGAGCCAGGTCGGTCAGTTCCACGAATTCCATATCGAAGCGCAGGTCGGGTTTGTCAGAACCATAGCGGCGCATGGCTTCGTCGTAGTTCATGCGCGGAAAATCGGGCAGGTCAATGCCAAGGGTATGTTTAAACAGGTGTTTGGTCAAACCTTCAAACGTTTGCAGCACCGTTTCGCGGTCCACGAACGCCATTTCGCAGTCTATCTGGGTAAACTCCGGCTGGCGGTCGGCGCGCAGGTCTTCGTCGCGAAAACATTTCACAATCTGAAAATAGCGGTCCATACCCGCCACCATCAGAATTTGTTTGAACGTTTGCGGCGATTGCGGCAACGCATAAAACTGCCCCTGGTTCATGCGGCTTGGCACCACGAAGTCGCGGGCGCCTTCCGGGGTCGTTTTGATGAGAAACGGCGTTTCAATTTCAAGAAACTGGTGATCTGAAAGGTATTTGCGGGTTTCCAGCGCCAGTTTGGAGCGGAAAACGAAATTTTGCTGAACCGAATTCCGGCGCAAATCCAAATAACGGTATTTCATGCGCAGGTCGTCGCCGCCGTCCGTATCGTCTTCAATGGTGAATGGCGGCACTTTGGACGGGTTCAGGATCTCCAATTGTTTGACCTGGATTTCGATGTCGCCCGTGGCGCGGTTGGGGTTTTTGTTGCTGCGTTCGCGCACGAGCCCGGTAGCGCTGATCACAAACTCCCGGCCTAATTTGCGGGCCTGTTCGCACAAAGCCGCATCGTCTTCCATGTTGAAAACCAATTGCGTAACGCCATAGCGGTCTCGCAGGTCAATAAAAGTCAGCCCACCAAAGTCGCGGCCAATCTGAACCCAGCCACTCAATTTTACTTCCTGACCAATGTGTTCCATGCGGAGCGCTCCGCAGTTGTGCGTACGATACATAATGCTTTTATTTTGTGTTGGGAGTGACCGGGTGATTTGAAGCCACCCGGCCACTTTAGCGGCGGCAAAGATAGGGAATGAAACAGATTTTTAATCGCAGAATAAAACAGCTTATGCAGTTGTGTAAAATCAAGCGGGGAGTGATCATTTGAAAAATTCTTACCTTGCAGCGTTTTTTGCACAACGTCAACATCAAACAATGTCAAAAATTCAGGCTGCCATTACAGGCGTACACGGTTACGTACCAGATTATGCGTTGACCAACAAGGAGTTGGAAACGATGGTGGATACGAATGACGAATGGATTGTGGAGCGCACGGGCGTTCGCGAGCGCCGCATTCTGAAAGGGGAAGGCCAGGGTGTTTCGGTCATGGCGATCGAAGCAGTCAGGGGTTTGCTGGAAAAAACAAATACCGATCCATCAGAAATTGACCTGGTAATTTGCGCCACGGTCACACCGGATATGCTTTTTCCTGACACCGCAAACCTCGTGGCAGATGCAGTCGGCATCAAAAATGCCTTCTGCTTTGACCTCAGCGCGGCCTGTTCCGGTTTTTTGTTTGCGCTCACCACGGGCTCCAAATTTGTGGAATCCGGCACGCACAAAAAGGTCATCGTCATCGGGGCGGATAAAATGTCGTCCATTGTAGACTATACAGACCGGTCTATTTGCATCCTTTTTGGCGACGGCGCCGGCGCTGTTTTGCTGGAACCCAATACGGAAGGCTACGGTATCCAGGATTCTTACCTCAAAAGCGATGGCTCGGGGCAATACTATTTGTACCAGAAAGCCGGCGGATCGCGGCATCCTGCGACGGCTGAAACCGTGCTCGCCAAAGAACATTACATCTACCAGAATGGCCGCCCGGTTTATAAAGCTGCGGTCAACGGCATGGCTGACGTGGTGCTTAAAGTCATGGAGCGCAACCACTTAGCGGCTGACGATGTAAACTGGATGGTGCCGCACCAGGCCAATATCCGCATCATTGAGTCGGTGGCCAATTCCGCCAAGTTTCCGATGGAGCGCGTAATGGTCAATATCCATAAATACGGCAATACCACGGCGGCTACTTTACCGCTCTGCCTGTGGGACTATGAAAGCCAGCTCAAAAAAGGAGATAACCTGATCCTGACCGCATTTGGCGGCGGATTTACCTGGGGGGCGGTTTATGTGAAATGGGGCGTGTAGGGGCGACCCTTGCGGTCGCCCAAAGGGCAAATTGGCAAGAGGCAATAGGCAAAAACAATAATTTTCAAAACACTCAAATATTCGTTAATTATCATGGCATCTACTTCTGATATTCGCAATGGCCTGTGCATCGAATACAGCCACGATATTTTCACCATCGTGGAGTTTCAGCACGTAAAGCCCGGCAAAGGCAATGCTTTTGTGCGCACCAAGCTAAAAAGCCTGACTACCGGTCGGGTAATTGAAAATACTTTCCCCGCAGGGCATAAAATTGATACAGTTCGTGTAGAAAGACGTGAATATCAATATCTTTACAACGACGGTGAGACCTACAACTTCATGAACAATGAATCGTTCGAGGAGTTGGCGCTTCAGGAGCGGATGATCGAAAACGCCGACCTGCTGAAGGAAGGCTCCATTGCGATCATTCTTTTCCATGCAGATAAAGAAATGCCGCTGTCGGTAGAATTGCCTTCGAACATGGTTTTGGAAGTCACCTACACCGAACCGGGCCTGAAAGGCGACACGGCCACCAACACCCTCAAAGCAGCCACTGTGGAAACTGGCGCAGAAGTGCGCGTACCCTTATTTGTCAACCAGGGGGATTTCATCAGAGTGGATACCCGCGACCGGAGTTATATTGAACGTGTAAAACAATAACAAGATGACATTCAAAGAGATACAGGAATTGATCAGGCTTGTTCACAAGTCGGAACTGACAGAGTTCAAATTAAAAAACGGCGATTTTGAACTGACTGTTCGCACGCGTTTCCATGAATCGGGCAGGCAATTAGGGCCGATGGGCGCCCCTTTGCCTCCTCCTCCGATTATGAATACCGGCGCCGTACAACCTTCTTACGCGCCACCGGCTGCCACTGCGCCGCCACCGGCTGCTGCACCCCAGCAATCGGCGGATAAACCGGAAGCTGCGCCCAAATCGGACGTACCTGCAAAAGGTTATTCAGAAATCCGCTCGCCGATGGTCGGTACGTTCTACCGCGCTTCTTCGCCAGACCGTCCACCGCTGGTGAAAGTTGGCGACACCGTTGATTCCGGCTCTGTCGTCTGCATCATCGAGGCGATGAAACTGTTCAATGAAATTGAGTCGGACATCAAAGGCACCATTGTAAAAGTAATGGTGGAAGACGCTCAGCCCGTAGAATACGACCAGGTTTTGTTCCTGGTTGATCCGAAAGGTTAATCTGCCAACGCCTTAATCATTGAGGGAGTCTCAAAAGGCAAGGGTAGGTCTTGCCATTTGCCGCTTATGAGACATGCTCGTTGACCAATCTTGTAAAATATGTTTGAAAAAATACTCATTGCCAATCGCGGCGAAATTGCCCTGCGCATCATTCGCACCTGCCGGGAAATGGGCATCAAAACGGTGGCGGTTTATTCAACTGCCGACCGGGAAAGTTTGCATGTGCGCTTTGCCGACGAAGCCGTTTGCATCGGCCCGCCCGCTTCTGCCGATTCTTACCTGAGCGTTCCAAAGATCATGGCGGCTGTGGAAATCACCAACGCCGACGCGATCCACCCGGGTTATGGTTTTTTGGCTGAAAATGCCGCTTTCGCGGAAGTCTGTTCTCAATACGGCATCAAATTTATCGGCCCGACACCGGCTCAGATCCGTAAAATGGGCGATAAAATTACCGCTAAAGATACGATGATCAAAGCTGGAGTGCCGGTCGTTCCAGGTTCAGATGGCCTGATCAAAGACGTGAAGCACGGCATGAAGGTGGCCAAAGAAATCGGCTACCCGGTCATCATCAAAGCCACAGCAGGCGGCGGTGGGAAAGGCATGCGGATCATCTGGGAAGCGAAGGATTTTGAGAACAACTGGAACAATGCCCGCCAGGAAGCCAAAGCGTCTTTCGGCAACGACGGCATCTACATTGAAAAATACATCGAAGAACCGCGCCACATCGAATTCCAGATTGTGGGCGACCAATACGGCAAAGTGATCCACTTGTCGGAACGCGATTGCTCCATCCAGCGCCGCCACCAGAAATTGGTGGAGGAATGCCCCTCCCCTTTTATGACCGACGAATTGCGGCTAAAAATGGGCGAAGCAGCGGTGAAAGCCGGTCAATGTATTAATTACGAAGGCGTAGGCACCATCGAGTTTTTGGTGGATAAATACCGCAACTTCTATTTCATGGAAATGAACACCCGCATCCAGGTGGAACACCCGGTGACGGAGGAGGTCATTGACCACGATTTGATCAAGGAGCAAATCAAAATTGCGGCAGGCGAACCGATCACTGGAGAAAATTATTTCCCCAACGCCCACGCAATGGAATGCCGCATCAACGCGGAAGATCCGTTCAATAACTTCCGCCCAAGCCCGGGAAAAATCGTTTCTTTCCACAGTCCAAAAGGACACGGGGTGCGCGTGGATACGCATGTATACGCCAGCTATACGATTCCGCCTTATTACGATTCCATGATTGCCAAGCTCATCTGCCGGGCGCGTACCCGCGAAGAGTGCATCAAAAAAATGGAACGGGCGCTCGACGAGTTTGTGGTAGAAGGGATCAAAACAACCATTCCGTTCCACCAGCGGCTTATGCGCGACGAAAATTTCCGCGCCGGCAATTTTACGACAGCGTTTCTCAATACTTTTGAGATGGGGGAAGAGCAGAAATAAGTTGCTTTTCGCAAAAAACAAGACACCCCGGTTTGTGCTGCGTGCATGGAACGGGGTGTCTTTTTTTATTGATGATTGACGATTACATGATTGATGATTGAAAATGGGCACGAGACGACCCAAAAAACATCAAATGATATGGCATTCCACATCATCAATCCTCATTAATCAATCATCTCTCATCAATTGTCTTGTAAAAACCACCCCTAAATTAAACCCTCCCCGCTTCTCCTCGTCAAATTCCCGCGCTTCATCTCCGATGAATCTATTCATTTCATCAAAATTGCATCAACTATGGTTAACCGCTCAATTATGCGGCTTTGGGCCGCCGGCGTCATTGTCGCAATGACTTTTCCGGCTTTTGCACAGGACGTTGATCCCGCCGACAGCACCGGCTTGCCCGGCGATCACTTCAGCTTAGAAGGGGCTGTGGAACTGTTCAAAAAGGCTGAATCGCCCGAAGCATTTGAAAAAATGCTGAATTCGGAAAACAACGACGTCAACAACTTAGACCTGAACGAAGACGGGGAAATTGACTACATCCGGGTCATTGACAATGTAGAAGGCGACGTACACGCCATCGTGCTGCAAGCGGTGGTCAGCGAATCGGAATCACAGGACATCGCGGTCATTGAAATTGAAAAAGACGGGGAAGAAAGTGCTGTGCTCCAAATCGTCGGCGACGAAGACCTCTACGGCGAGCAACTGCTGGTCGAACCTTTTGCAGAGGAAGGCAAAAAAGGCGGCAAAGGCGGCCCGTCGGTGGATTATGACGCCAACATGCGCATCGTGGTCAACGTCTGGCTATGGCCGAGCGTACGCTTTATTTACGGTCCGAGGTACGTGGTTTGGGCTTCCCCTTGGCGCTGGCGCTACTACCCTACCTGGTTCCGCCCCTGGCGCCCGCATCCCTGGCGCGTATTCCATGTGCGCCCACGGCCTTTTCACCGCCACTACCACGTGGTAACAACCCACCGGGTGGTGCGCGCCCACGCCGTGTATGCGCCGCGCCGCACCAGCTCAAAAGTTGTTCACACCCGAACGACGACCGTTGTAGCTGCACGGGGCAAAAACGGCAAAGTTGTGGCCGGGAAGCGCACGACGACGTCTACTACCGTGAAAGGCAAAGGCGGCGGTAAGGTGACGAAGGAAAGAACGACGACTAAGGTTGGCGCTAAAGGCAAAAATGGTGGAAAAGTAGGCGCCACTCGAACGAAGACGAAGACGACGCGGAAGCGGGGAGGCGGTTAGGAATGCGGTAGACGGTGGAGGGTAGACGGTGGACGGGTACCAACATCAAAATATTACATTTATCAATGGTCAATAAAAGGTTGATGGCCGCCGTCAATCGTCCACCGTCTACCGTCCACCAGATTATCATCAAAAAGCCCGTTCGACTGGAGTTGAACGGGCTTTTTGAGTTTGGGGATTGATGGAGGATTGTCTTTCTGTTCGCTTGTGCGGCGTTTTGCCTGGTGTAGTTGCATACTATTGAAGTGTTTAGCGGGGCGTGAACCTGTTAGCGGTTTTATTCTTTTATTTGCCCCATTTTCTCAATAGCCATAATTTCTCTTGCATTTTCGATTTCCTTAAAATCTTTTCGCAACCATATACTTTTTATCCGCTTTTCCCCATTTTTAGTCTTGTATAAAATTTCGAACTTGGGTCCAAACACACTATTTATATACTCTATTTTTTGTATTTG
>JALHRK010000239.1 GCA_022841505.1 Saprospiraceae bacterium
GGTAAACATCTCACCTGCATCGTTGAAATCGCCATCTTTGTTGAAATCAATGTAGATGGTCAATTTAGCGTTTGCATTGGTCATGTTCATCACGGGGATGTTGGAAAGCGTAACGGTCTGACCAACAATAAACAGGGGCAGTGTTGCATAATTCAATCCATCTTCATCGTCGGAGCCTGCATCATCGCCGCCGCTTAATTGGCCGGCAGTCAGTGATGATTGGCCATCAGCTTCTACGTCAACAATTGCCCCAATTTTCAGGAGGACGTTGTTGTTTGCGTCCGTTACAATTTTATGTCGTGCGCCGTTGTCTGCAAACAACGTCTCATGGTTTGCAGGCGTTCCTGTCGCAGTACCGGGGGCACTGTCGTTGAGGTCGCCATAGTCGAAGCCCATGACCGACACCATACAGTCTTCTACCTCGCCATTGCTGGCAGCTCCTATGGGTAAATTCACTTCACTTTCTACTGTACCCACGCGAAAACGCGCGCCAAGATCCATATTTAACACAGCATTCAAAGGCACGTTGAAGGTCAGGACAACCGGGCCGCTTGTGTTAACGGTGGCAGATTTAATTTCTTCAGTGCCGTTGAAGTTGCCGTCTTTGTTCCAGTCTATGAACCCATATACGTATGCTGTTGTATTCGTCACAATATTCACCGTGAACGCAGCGGGGCGGCCTGCTTCAATCATCGCAGGTTTGACCACGCCATCTTCATCGTCGCCGGGATCGTTATCGCCAACTTCGCCGTCGTCACCGTTGCCGGTTCCGCCAGCATTGGGATCAGGATTGCCGTTCAAATCGTAATCCACCGTAGTACCCATGTAAACAGGCGTACCTAAAAGGTGAGAAGGCCCATTGTTCGCAACGTTTGTTGGGTACATGGGACTTGGCAGGTCGCCATAATCAACAGGAATAAAGCCAAAATCAAAAGAGTGATCATTTTGGCCAAAATCCTGGGTTGTCGCAGTTATTTCTGCCAAACCACCAACTAATCCGGCATCATTATCGCTCAAATCAGCCAAACCAACACCACCTGCGGCATTGGTCAGGGTGAGCAAAGTCCGTTGCAGGGGAGAGTTGTCTACCCCTCCATTGAAGTACATGCTGGCAGGGATGCGGATGGTATACGTGGTATTGGCATCCAGACCGCCACCGCCGGCAGGGTTCACATTGCTATCGTTAAAATAGTAGTTACCCGTTCCATTGGTCGTAGTTTGCCCGATCTGGTTTCCAGCTAAAAAGAGCTGGACGGTTACACCCGCAATACCGCGTTCGTCGCCATCCTGAATGCCGTCGGCATCTTTATCGGCCCAAACAAGGTTACCTATTTCCAAAGGCGCAACTGAACCGCTCAGTTCTACGTCGCCCAAGCCGTTGGCTTTACTGGGCGTTGCTTCGTTGGTATTACCCGGAGCAAGGGTAAACCGGTCGTCAAATACTTCATAGGCAGAACCTGGAACCAGGGCGCCTGTTTCATTGTCTAATCGAATCGTTCCACCCGAGCGAATTGCAATGGGGTCAAGAAAAACGGCTAAGGCATCCCCGCCGCCAGGCAATACCGCCAGTGGCCCTTGAACGGATTCAGGGTGGTGGACGTTATCCGCATAATAATCTGTAGTGCCTGGCCGGGTCACAATGGTATAGGTGCAACCATTCGCATTTTGTGACACATTTGCCCGCAGCAATTCACCGGCAGAGGAATATTCATAGTCTACCAAAGTGCCATTGTAGTTGTTGTTGTTAATGGCATATTGGTGCCCTTTCCGGTCCAAAATGCCAATGAGCATACTGCCCTGGTCGTCAAATTCAATATCTGCGACGATGGGTTCAGCAACTTCTCTTTCCTGGCCGGAAAAATAACGGCTCGGGTTGCCCGCGCTGTAGCCCCAGGGAATCCAGGAGCGTTCACGGCCATAGTCAAAATCAAAATTCAATCTTTCCGTAAACGTCTCCAAAATCGGGTCGAATTCGAAAACGAATCCGCGTATATCAGTCCCAACCTGGTTGTTTCCAGACCCCGTTACCGGGCTGACTACGTTACCCGCGGCGTTCTGGCCTGATAATACAAGTCCTACATAAAGTTTACCCCGGTAATATTTTAAAGCCCAGGGGCGATGTTCGCCCTGCGAAGCAGTTGTTGCGGGATTTGGTGTCGGCCAGCTCCGAACGCGCGAAGCCACGTTGGCTAAGGTTGGCGCCTCCGGGTTTCCGGCATCAATAAGATCTATTTCGTAAATGCGCCGGTCATACAGGTTAACGACATATAAGTAACGGCCATCGTCAGAAATATCAATATCGCCAATAGACAATTTTCCGACTTGGTCGCCTGCTGCATAGTCGGTGCTGGGGGTATTGCGGTTTATGCCAAGGCCACGTTCCGCAGCAGTACCAATGTAATCGCTAACCGGGCTGGTATTGTTTCCCGGGTTAGGCGGATAGGAGCCCCCTGAATTTTGAGTCGGAATTCCGATGGCATCCAGGTTAATGAAATCAGTTGTTTTATCCGCACCCGGACTGTAGGGATCTATCAGATAAATACCGCCGGAACCCATTGGCCCAAGCGCAGAGTGCCTGCGCAATACAGCAGAAGTGAAAACTTTTTGAGCTTGTCGGGAAAATGCCACCCCGTAGAGCGAGCCTACTTCCCCGATGGTTGCCAGGGCGTTAGGGTTCGGCGCGGAAGGCGTAACCGGGTTGCCATTAATGTCATTCGCTGCACTGTGTCCAACCGGGATACCGGAGTCTAAAAACTTGAACCCGATGAAAGAAGGTGCAGTACCTGCGTTGCCCCCCAGGTTCGGGTCTCCAAAAGAATAGCAAGGCAAATACACATCCGGGTTGGCTGTCTCCACCCATTGCCCGGGATAGTTCATGGCAAAATTTACGCCACTTTGCTGTCCAACAATGAACTGGACACTGGAGCCGTAAACATTGCCGGAAATGCCCGGAAAATCAACCGTTTCAGCAACCGAACACTGGAAAGAGGAAGGGATCTGAAATTCGATCCTCAACTTTTCTCCAGGGTTGGCTGCACGTCCGCTGGTGACAAAAGTTCCAAAATTGTAACTTCCGTTCGCACCGGTAACCGTTACACCAATCAACTGGTCTTTGGCAGGTGGCGCTGCGTTCGCATACAAGCGAACCGCAATGCCTTGCACACCCGGTTCTGCGCCGGTTTGAACGCCGCTGCCGTCAAAATCGCGGAAGGCTTTTCCTGACTGTGCTTCAAGTGCCGATGAAAAAAACAGGCAAAGCCCGAAGACAAGGCTCCAGGCTATTTTGTTTGTGGACAGGCGCCATGGCCCGGGCATAAACGACTTATCCCCGCGTGGCAGCGCCAGCAGGGGTGGTTTATGCAGCATGTAGTTGCTCCTTTTGCTTTCCAAGGAGGAACCGTGCAGTAAATTTTGCATCATGATTCGTTATTAGTATTAATAATATCAGGCCGGAACCAAAAGGATAAGCCTCCGGCAATTCAATGCGTTGCTACATGCCGTCCATGGGAATTCCGGTTAAAGGCGCGCGTCCTTTAAAATAGATGGCATAATTTTCTGATCAACAGGGATTTAAACAGGATTGGGTTAAAAAAAACAAAAAAGGTACACCTACTGAAGCGCGTGCTTCAAGCATCAGGCCTCAAGTTTGTGTACCTTCGAAACCCGTATTAAAAAACTTGATTTAATCTTTTTGCCAGGCTGTTGCAAATGGCCTGGTAACCGCCTTGTTTGGTAGTTCTCTGCGTACAGATGATTTTTTTGGGGCACTCATCACCTAATTCTTTTCACAAATCAAAAGTAGCAGCTTGCGGCGTTGGATCAATAATCGAAAAAACGCAGAATGTTACCTTCAATCGGTTGAAACATTCCATTTGGATTTGGGGTTAAATAATTAAATTTCAAGTGTTTAACATTGTACAAAAAGCGTGGTGTTGTTACGGGAAATGATCAGATATTTTTTTGAAAATGGAGGTAAAAACCTCCTGTTTTTACGCTAAACCAGTCGAAAGTGGAGCAGCCAATCGTTTTCCTGTTCGATAACGGGGTAAATTCCAGGCTGTCCCCAATGAGAAATCAATCCAAATTTGCGAACCAGGCGCAGGGGCAAACGGAACGCTTCCTCAACCGTAAAACCCTGCTGGCTAAACCGCTCATCCGCAATATTTGGGTGCAGGCAGGATTTTTCAAACCTGAATTGCACCGAATGCGGACCAGAACTGGAAATCCAGACAGGGACACAAGGGCAATTAATGATCCGGCTTCGTGCGCTGGAGATAGACACCATGCAAATGCCGGCGCCGGCACAATGTTTACTCGGTGTGCCGAATACAACCTCTGCGTTTATTTCCCGGTTCAATCCCTCTTTCCATAAATCGGCTATCTTGAATGCAGGGCCGGATTCGTGTTTGACCATATAATTGTTTGTAAGAGATAATATTCCTCGCACCGTTAGGTGCGAATCCTTTTTTGTCATACTGAACGCGGCGAATCTTATGGTTAGGCTAAAGGCAAGGCACAAAACTAAGCAGCGTGAAGTATAAATTAAATCATGGTTGTGTCAACGATGATGCCCTTGCGGCCAGAAGCCAATTGCATCGAAGTGTTCTTTTGTTGTGGGCAGATGTTTTTCATGGCAAATTATTTTTATTTGTTATTGCCATTCAAAGATCGCCCGGCGGGGTTGTTACCGCCTTATCACTAACCCGCCTCTTGTTACCTTTTGATTAAATAAACCCGCACCTCTTTTTTGATTTAATTCATTTAATATCAATTATTTAATTACTTTTTTATTTAGCCTTTCCGTTACCGGGAAGTCTTTTGGATTAAGAAAAAAAACATACAAAAAACCATGAATACAAATAAAATCACAACGAATAATATAATTAAAATAAATTACATATATATAATAGTCAAAATTTATTGTAGCGACAACAGATGCCGTGTCGCATCAAGAAATGAGATTGACCGAATTCATTGCAGGAAAAAAAACGGGAGGCAGAAAATACTGCCTCCCGGAAAGGGTAGATGGTTGATCTGGTATGCCGCAGGTTAAAGGGAGACCGGCGGGACAACCTCAGGCCGTAGTCGTATCAACAATGATAGCGGCTGCTGACTTTTGATCAACCCTGCTGCGAAGGGCGCAGAAAGTGTAAATCTGTTTCATGATGCAAAACTTTAATTTCCCATTACTGGATAAAATGACCGGGGGGATTATTGTGTGTCAGTTAAAACGGTTCAGGAGCATCATGAATCCTGTCGCATCATCTGGCCATGCGTCTTACTTTAGCGATATTCAAAGAATCGAAGGCAAACTGCCATAGATCCTCATAAGGCAATATTTCAATTTCGTGCGTTTGATTCGCGACCTGAAGCGGTGTATTGTTCAACCGGGTCAGGTAGCGCTGGGCTTTGTCATAAATCATACCGGGATCAAATGCCCCCAACGGAATCTGCAGCAACAAGCGAATAAAGAAATAGCTGCGCTGCGTATTTTTCCCCCGGAGGTGGCGGTAAGCGTATTGATCAATCGCCTCAACTTCGTCGAGCAGCTTGTCGTATTTCCGTTCCTGCAGCAGCAACATCAGCCGCACGACAATAATGGAGATGTTCAAACCGCTTTTATCCTTGGAAAAGATGGGCGTTTCGTTTACAAATTTGCCCAGCTTAAAAACATAACCTGGAGGCAGATTAACTTTGCCGGCGATACCCAGATAGTATACATAAGACTCGTAAATGCGCCACAACTCCTTGGCGTTATCGGGCAGGAATTCAAATCTTGGATTTTTCAGCGTGCTGTGCAGGGTTTTGGAAGCTTCTTCATAGCGGCCGGTATGCATGGAAAGTTGAAAATACAATTCCCTGTATTTAAACCAGTTGAAGGTGCCTTCATTCATCAGGTTCATGCAATATTGAGCCGACTCCTGCCCTGCTTCGAATTGCCGGAGCTGGATGTTGCAGATCAACCGCTGGTAATAAAATATTTGCAGCGGAACACGCGCTTCGTAGGGCTTGGCCTGAAAAAACCGGATCGCTTTTTCACAGTTCTCCAGGGTTTGCGGGTAGTCGTTGGCCGAAGTGAAGCGCATCAGGCTGATCAGGTTGCCATATAAATGCAACCGGTAGGTATGGTATTGATCCAGTAGTCCTTTTACCTGGTCATAGTATTCCACGGCTTTGAGGTGCACTTCTGATTGAGCCGAACGGTTGTTTACATAACCCACAACCAATTGGGTGTACAACTCTTCCGCTAAGCTTTCTGCGTCGTAAACGTTTCGGTAATGAGCAAACCTCCGGTTGACTTCCTGGAATTTGTGGTCGTCGCTCTCCCGCAATCCATATTGTATGCGCAGGTAAGAAGCAACGTCCATGCTCAACAGGGTGAAGTCGAATTTCTCTGCCTGGCGCATCAGCCGGTTTGCGAGCATGATGGCTGCTGTATTGGCATTCCTTCCGGTAAGGACGCGTACGATCAGCCATTCTTTGTGGCAATCATGGTATGCTTTTTGATAGTCAGATGCTTGTGCATGGTTTGGCGTAATTTGAAGCACGCTTTCCAGCAACTTTTCCCGAAGATCGGATTTTAGTTTGCGGTACTTTGAACTTTTTGGGTCTTCCTTATACAGCGCCATACAGGCATCTGCATCGGTTTTAAATTTTCCTTTGAATATGCCTTCATAAAAGGCGCCTAATTTAGAATTTTGCTCATTAGGGGTACTCAAAATATGCAAATTGTGCTGCTGGAGCAATAAGACCAACTCTTTTAGTGCTTGCATGCCAGAATAGGTTAAAACGTTCAGAGAAATTGATACACAACAATGGGCACATGCCACTCCCACAGGCCCGGCAAGCGGAACCCCAAAACGGAATCATTTTTGGGTGGGAAGCAATAATTTAGCGGTGACCATCAGGGATTTAAAATGGAACGATTTAAGCATCCTACAGTAAGCAGAAAACAGGGTTTGTGGTAAGTGTCGTAAATGTGTTTCATGAGAAGTTGAAATTTGTTTGAGCAAAACTGGAAATATTTTGGACATTCTCACTCAGCGCTTCAAAGTGCTGAGTTTAAATATGTATTTTTTTTAAATATTAAAATATATTAAATTTTGATTGCTCGTACAATAAACAATCAAAAAAATCATAATATAAATTAAAAAATCAAATGGATGAAATAAGGGCGGAGCGACTGTAAAATCCGCCTGATAAGCTCAAAGCCTGATCGAAATCATAAGGATGGTAAGAATAACAGGTATTTTGTGTAGTAGCCTAAATAACTTGGGTGCAAAGTAATGCAAAATATTAATTTTTAAAGCACCTGACCCGTATTTAATCAAAAAACGACATGAAAATGTAATGTAACGACTACATAAAAATGTAGTATTCGGCGTAACCCAAACAGGATTTGGTACGGGTGTCCTGAAAAATTCCTGAATAAAATCGCAAAGTGCCTGTACATTGCGGTTAAGAGCTTGTTCATGAAATCCCGAACAAGCTCTAAGATGTTCAACCTAAGCGCTTATGCCAGGATTGCTACTTGCTCCCATCTGCTGCCCATTTTTGCAGCGGCATCGGTTTTTGGTCTTACCAATGCTGCTCTTCTGGCTGTTTGCCAACCCGGCAAAGGGGCAGGAAGAACCGGCCTATGCAGTGCGTTATCTGGGATTGAAAGAAGGGTTGAGTTCCCGGGACGTCAAAGACATCTACCAGGATAAGCAAGGCCTGGTCTGGGTTGCAACCAGTAATGGATTAAACCGGTATGATGGCCGTGAGGTGAAAATTTATTCCAATTCCGGCACAAGTCCGGTACTGCTCCCTACTTCCGGCATCAGGAGTGTTGCGGAAGACGATGCACACCATCTCTTCGTTTGCAGCGATGCCGGTCTTTTGGTCCTGAGCCCTTCCAGGCTTCACCTCGTGTCGCCAAGTCAACTGGGCATCCCGGATTCCATTTCCCGACAACCCAATTGCCTGATGGAGCGGTTGAAGGGTGGCAGGTTGCTCCTGCTTGCAGGAACGGTTATTTACCTGCTGGATCAAGGAAAAACAACCGAGTGGTTCAAATTGCCCCCGGGATATGCTCAAACCGTCAGAGGTATTTGCTATTCTAACAAAGACAGCACCCTTTACCTGCGCACCAACAGCCAGGATCTCGGCTTGCTTGCCATTCGCGGCAAGCGGCTGGAATCCCTGAATTTTTTGATTCATAATGAAGAACAGGGGCCCACCAATATACCAACGCCCTTCAGCAAGCAATCGCCGGGAATGTTAAACAGCCTGGGAGACTCCATGACGCTGTACTGGCAAACCGGGGTTGGAATTCGCCTGCAG
This sequence comes from Saprospiraceae bacterium, assembly GCA_022841505.1. Lineage (GTDB taxonomy): Bacteria > Bacteroidota > Bacteroidia > Chitinophagales > Saprospiraceae > JABWAJ01. The sequence goes on from JALHRK010000239.1 coordinate 8,326, forward strand.
ATCAACAGGAAAGCAGCGCGCTTTGTGCGCATGAAAAAAGAACGGTTAACAGATATACTGCCCCACTGGGGAGCCGTGCAGCAATATCTCAATAAATTGGACGAACCCACCCTGCCCGGCTCGATGCGGGGCCTTATTTTAAGGCTGTGTACCAAAGATAGCCAGGGCGCCTATTGGCTGGGAACCAACGTTGGGGTTTTTATAGTCAATGAAATCAGGAAAGCGGGGTTCCGGCAATTTGATTTTTCAAAAGCCGCCAGTATCCGCTCTATGCTGGAGGATGAAGAAGGCTGCCTGTTAGTTGGCACCTATGCTGGCTTGTTTAAATACGACCCCAAAAAAGGTTCATCAAAAAAAATGCCAGAAATAAAGCCGGTATTGGATATAGTGGCAACCGGCGCCAACCAGTACTGGCTGACGTTAGAACGCTTTAATGGATTGCATCTGTTTGATAGCCGGAGCCTTCGGGTGCTTGATTTTCATACCAATGCACCGCCGTTGTCTTTCGTCAATGATTTTGCACGCTCGGGCAGTGCCACCTGGCTTGCCGCAACCATTGAGCAAGTTTATTGCCTGAATATTTCTGATGGCCGTATACTGCACCAAATTTCCCTGACCCCTTACGCCCTGTCAAACCCGGACATACCCGTTAAGGCGATATTGCCAGCAAAAGATGGCAGTATATGGATTGGTACCGAAAAAGGATTGTACCGGCTCCTTTCCTCAAAAAAAGGGGCTTTTAAACAAGATACGGTTACCATTCCATCTTCGCTTAAAAAATTAAAAATCAACACCTTGTACGAAGATCGCGTCGGACGCATCTGGGTTGGAACCGATGGGCAAGGTTTGGCCGTGTTATCGTCCGAAACTGGTAAGGAGCAATGGTTTACTTATCATACCGGATTGGCGCACAATGTTGTGTACAGCATTCTGGGAAGCAACCGCGATTCCCTGTTGTGGATTGGCACGCTGAACGGGTTGAGCCGCCTGAATACCAAGGCCGGATTTTTTAATAATTTTTATCAGGAACACGGGCTGGCGGATAATGAGTTCAATTCCGGCGCCTCTTACCAGGGCAAAGACGGCCGGCTATATTTTGGGGGGGTCAATGGCGTCACACATTTCAAGCCGGAACAAATCATTGCTACAGCCCGCCCCCTAAAAGTTTCCCTGATTGTAGAAATGCCCAACGCCACCGGAATTTCTCCACTGGAATGGATTCCCCAAGCAGGCGAGGTCATTCCGATCCCTCCATCTGAAACTTCACTTGAAATCCGTTTTTTTTCCAGCGAACTGTTCAATGCAGATAAAGTTCGCTATCGCTACCTCATTTCCGGGCTCTACAATAGCTGGCAGTATTCGGACGCAAACAGTAAACTCATCCTGAGGCGCCTTTCCCCGGGGCATTATCCCCTCAGGGTTCAGGCAATAACGCCTGCCGGCAGTTGGAGTCAACCGTTCAGCGTAGTCATTCACATTTTACCTGAATATTATCAAACCTGGTGGTTCCGCACGCTGGTGGCAATACTGGTGGGTGGCTTGGTATTCGGCGCTTATCGGTTCAGGATCTGGCAAATACGGCGCGAATATGCTATCCGAAGCCAGATTGTCAACGACCTGCACGACGATTTTGGAAGCAGATTATTTGCCTTGCGGGC
>JALHRK010000240.1 GCA_022841505.1 Saprospiraceae bacterium
AAATAATAAAATGCCGTATCAGGTTGTCCATTCAGCGCAGCCCGGGATGCTTTTTCATAAAAAACCATCGAAAGGGTTAATTCACTTTGTTTCACCTCAACCCGACGATTCAATGCTCGCCCTTTTTCGGTTTGGTTATCCGACACTGCTTTTAAGCTTCCTTTCCCTGAAATCCGAAAATGATAATCCGAAAATCCGGTTTTTTTGACTAAATAAGATTTCACAGTTTCAGCGCGCTGGAGGGACAATACTTCGTTATTTGAACCAATATCATCCGTATGCCCAATGATCTCAAATACCCCTTCCCGTATTTTAAGAATCTGTGCGGCAACGCTATCCAAAGCTTGCTGCTCAGAAAGGCTGAGTGCGTGCGAAGTAAAATCGAAATGAACCGTATGATCAGCTAAAACGACCTCAGGATCAGGGAGCCGCGGTGGCGCAGGCCGCTGCAAAAAAGGATAGTCAATAGCTTGCTTCGCAATGGTTTCATCCGGCTCAGGCACTTTTATAACCGAAAGTTCATCCAATAAATACTCAAACCGGAAATTAAATTTTTTTTCACCAAGGTTTTCAAGGTGGTAAGGGTCCTGCATCCAACCAATAATCAACCGATCAAGGCGCCGGGTAGGCCGGATATAATGTTTAACCTCCATCCACTCCCCAATAGCCAATTCCTGCATTTTGAATGGACTGTCGTTAATAAGCAAAGGCCAGTGAACTCCTGCCAATTGAAAATCCTTATCGGAAAAAGAAATCGCAAAATTTTTCAGAAAAGGAAATCGGGCATGATCCTTTTTATTGAAATTATTCCGGATTTGCACCCAAAACGACACTGCGTATATGCTATCTTTTTCTAATGGCGCATTCAGGTTGCGGTAAAGATACCCGGCTTCACCCTCTGGTTTTCTTGCGCCTGCTCCACAAAGAAATGGCAAACAAACAACCGCCTTCCCTTTAAATGGCGCAAATTTTTCTGCACTGTATCCCCAACCTGTCTCAGATCCATTGTATTTATAATCTGTGGAATGCAATTGAACGTAATACCCTGAATTCTTCCATCCTTTCATCAAAGTCATAGGCTTAAGGTTAGCTGCACAGCCCACGCAATCTATCGGCTGGTGTGTTTCAAAACCGGGATTGAATACGAGGTTTTGAGCGGAAAGCAATGGAGCCGAAATGCAGAAAAAGAAACATAAAAGCGGGACATTTTTGGGTTTCATGGTATTGTTTTTTTTAATTTGATTTAAGGTTCTTTGCCGGTATATGGCTTTAATTTTATGCTGTAAATCCGGAACGTAAGCGTCATTCCGTTGCTTCTAATCCTAACTTAAGACCTTAAAAAAGATACAGGAAAAATGACGAAACCCTCGTTTCAGCATGTGAAACCCCGGTTTGACTGAGTAAATACTTTTTTGACTCGCGAATGTTTGTGTATATTTCAATCAGAAAATCCCCAACAAGCTCTAATAAAACTATTGATTCTTCACCAGATCCCGCAACCGTCCCAGAATTCGGTCCAATACCCGGCGGTCTTCGGTAATAATGCGGGCTTGCCCGGTCATTTCCTGGCGGAAGGCGAGCGTTTTGCCATAGTTGGTTGTTAACCCAGAAGGGAAACGGAAGTCGAGTTGATAAGCCTCTTCCTGCGGCACGGCAGACAAATTAGCAATGGTTGCGTCCAAAATGCCGTATTCCTGGGCAGGATAAGCATCTAAGCGGATAATTGTGCGAAATCCTTCCCTTGACTCCAGAGATAAGTTTTGCAATTTTCCGATCTCGGAAACGGGCAAAGTCGCTTTGCCAATGATTTCGTTTGCAAGAGCAGTTGTGTTTTGCAACGGGGCGATGGCCAACACTTCTTCCCCTGCACCAACGCTTTGTTGCTCGCTCCAGATTTTGGACAGCGATACCGTTCCGGCAATTGGCGCGATGACGAGGAATTGTTGTTTCCAGGCCGCGATGGCGCTTTGTAGACGGCGAAGGTCTTCGTTAAGGGTGCGGTCGTTGTTGGCCTCTGTATCGCTGCGGTTAAGCTGGAGATCGGCGATCTGGCTTTCGAGTTGGCGGATTTGTATTTCGTTTTGGATAAATGCGGCATCGGCGTTTTCAAGCTGGCGTTTTTGCTGAAGGAAAGCCACTTCCATTTTTTCGTGTTCCTGTTCCGAGATGATTTTTTCGGCGAACAACTGCTGTTGGCGATGGCGTTCTTTTCCAGCCAGGTCAAATTCTGCACTGAGAATGGCCTTTTGGCGAATCAGACTGCCGTTCATGGTTTCCATTTGCGCGATTTGCCGGCGCAGCGCTGCGGCTTTCATCGCGGCGCCATTATTTTTCTGAAAATGCCGGGAAGCTTTCCAGTTCTGACTGAAGGCGGAATACGCGGCTTGCAAATCGCCCAGCACTAAATTTCCGGGGAGTGCGGCTCCGTAGCCTCCGGTTTCATCGAGCCACTTTTCTAACCGCAGCACATCCTGCCGTCGGGCGGGATTGGCAATAACGGCCAACAAGGCGTTTTCCTCCACCGCCTGCCCGTCTTTCACCAACAGTTCCAAAATTCGCCCGCCTGCATTGGCCACGACACGGATCGGTGGGTGCGCCGTCGTGAGCACGACCTTAACCTCCACAATATCCGGATAACGAATGAAATAACTCAGGGCGAGCAGAAAGGTAAACAGTGCGGCTACTGCTGTGATGCCGTAGCGCAACATCCAGGAGGGGGCATTGCCAAGCAGGTATTGGATTTGCTCGCGCTCGTTGAGGTGGAGGTTGGAAGAAGAAGGGTCAGGCATTTGCTAAAATTCGTTAGTAAGCAGGAGCCGTGATGATGCTTTCGGTTTCATTGTTCATCATGAAAAGCCTTAAGTCGTTCAGGTCAAATATGGCATGTGCCTGGTAATTATTGTGAATCAAAGTAGGAGTTTGATTTATTCCATATTTGTCACACCAGTTAACATGTTTCTCCAGTAAAATATCGGCAGTTTCATTATCAATGGCAAGGGGGAGGGCTTTTTCAAGCGCTTCGAACGTCTTTGTTTTTAATTTATACCATTGGCGTATTCCATTGATGAACTGTTGCCTACCGTGTTTCAGATACACTCCTAATAAAAACCTGCTGACAAAGTAAGCTGTCGAGCTTTTATCCTGAGGGCTTATTCCGAAAACCACCTCAATTCTGGTGTCAGGCAAGTCTTTTGCCAAAATGGCCTGAAGGTCGTAATGTGTTTTTGTGCATGGTCCGCATAAAGGATTGGTTATGACCGTAATCACATGCTCATCCCCGTTGTTTTGCACAACAATGCCCGGAGAATCAGATTGGGTTGTATCCGGTAATTTTTTCTTCACCACATCATGAATCTCTGAAATATATTTCATGGCATACAGCTCTTGCTTGTATTTCGAGTTTTCCATGTCCCTTTTGTAAAAAAACTTAATAAATTGCCAGGCCACAAAAGGAAGAGCAAAAATGATCAGACTCTTGCTCAGCAGGTAAAAAGAAAAGGAACTGCTTAGCTGGAAAAAGTCATAAATAAGGAAAAACTCTATCCAGAACAAGGCAATGGTGGAAAGGCAAACAGCACAGGCTTTTTTGGCAACGAATAATTGAAAGGCAACCGAGTAGAACGAAAACAAAACTGCAAATACATTCAATGCGAATAAAAGCAGGGAAGATTCATAGTTGGCCACATTCAGTAAAATCAATAAAATACCTCCTGAAAAATAGCCAAACCCTAATTCCGCCCAGCTTAATGCCCCACCCAAAAGCTTGCTGTTTTGGGATTTTATCACATCTTCACAGTCACTATTGCCTAACTTGCAAATCGAATTAATCAACTTGCTATCTCTTTGGTAGTCATTTCTTAACAAAGAAATTGTGACCACCAGGCCGGCTAACTTGATGCCTAACAGCAACAGCATATTGAGAACGCCCGATGTTTGCACGGTATAAGACAGTAAAAACAACAGCAACACGCCAATGGCTCCTGCCAGTAAAAAATTGATCACCCTCTGGGCTTTTAATTCCAGTGTGGCTGCCAATCCCGATTTTTCATCCGGAAAAGCAACTAATGAAATGCCTGACCAGATCTCTTCAAATTGGAATCTTTTTACTTTATGATTTTTAACCAGATCAAAATATTCTACATTTTGATCATCAATCCGGTTTACAATGACAAATTGCCTGTCTTTTTTCAATAATCCCATGAAGGGAGTAGGAATCTGAGCCGCCATTTCTCTGCCCGCATTTGAAATGTCTATGGCATAATTTGTAATCTTAAGGCGGTCAGAAAGCGTGTCGGAAACAGAAAAAACGGAAGGGTAGTAAGGATGATTGGAAAGACTTGCTTCCAGTGTTTGCCTGTCAAGGTTTACTCCCTGTTTTTTCAACCAGTGGTAAATAATGTTCGGCATGTGATTGGCAGAATTCATTGTTTTATGTTTTGTTGAAGTTTATTTTTTATGGAATTCAAATCACCGGTTTTGGATAAAATCTTTCCACCCGGCGCAATAAGAAAATAGGTTGGATAGGAATGAATGTGATAATCCTCAATAATAGAACTGCTTTCTTTTTTTGCATTCATGTTGACGAATACATTGGGCCACTCCATTCCTTCTTTCCGGAGGTATTTTTTCACCCCATCTTCACTGTTGTCCACTGCAAAACCTAAAAACTGGATGTTTTGAGACTTATAAGTGTCATACAGGAGCTTTAATTCAGGATGATCCGCTTTGCAGGGGCCGCACCAGGTACCCCAATAAATCATGAAGATGTATTTTTCGCTAAGGTTTTGGGTGTCAAAACTATTGCCGTTTAAATCTTTTACGGATACGCGGGGCGCCTTCATGCCTTCCTGGTTGCCAACAGCCTCCGGATTAAAATTGCCCAGAATCGAGGCAAATAATGTTTCTTTTTCAACATTGATGGAGTCTAATCTTATGAGTGTATTTCCAAGTTTCACCGTTTCTCCAATAGCGCCATACCTTAAAGTTTTTTGATATTGCCCATATTCAAATATGGCTAACATTGAACTGATGTCATCATCTTCAGTCCATCCATCTATCAAAAAATTATACTTTTTGCCATTAACATCAATGGTTCCGGAAAACTGCTCCTGAGTAACCAAACCAAACTTTAAATCCTCCAATGCCTGATTATAAGGGTTTATTAACTTAACAAATGGCTGTATTTTGACAATTTTTTCTCTTTTTAAGATTTTACCCTCTTTTGTAAGTATTTCATAATGCACCACGAATAATGGAGTTTGCGTATAAAACTCCAGCTTTTCATACAAAGTAAGAGAAGTCGTATCTATTTCAATTATTGTTTCATCACTCAAGTCTCCATTATTGTTGCTGTCTACTATAATTACCTTTTTTTTATTTTTAAATCCGCTTATCCCATACATTTTATATTTTATGTCTATGCTGTTTGATGGATTGCTGTAATAAATTTTGGCTTTCTCTATACTTTCTTTGGAAATATCAATACTATTGAAAGATTCATAAATGCGGCCATAATTATATTGTTCATATAAAAACCGCTGACTTAAGAAAGGAAACACCCAATATGCGACAGTATCAAGGTCTGAAGGTACTCCTTGCAGCCTGGTTTCTAAAGGATAGAGCCAAAACTGGCTTTTGTCAGTTGGTTCCGGAGCTATCCCTTTTTTTAAATCTATTAGAAGTGATTGCCCCTTTGCAAAAGGTATTGTAAACGCGATGCTAAAAAAAATAAGAGCCTGTTTCAATCCACGCATTGTTACCTGATTTAATTGAGAAATGACTCACCCGGCACATGACCTTCAAATATAAGCATTTGAAATGCCAGGAATTTTTGGCTGTCAGGGTGAGTCATTTATATGATGAATTCTGTTTTACAAAGCAGGAGTTAAACCATATTCACAAACTTTCATAGCATGCCTGCTCTGGCCTTTTATCCCCCGGGGCCAGGGCATGGACCTGTACGGCAGTCATACCCCTGATTAGCGTTACCACAGATCGTTGGCTTTGCGCAGCAGTGTTTAGGAGGACAACATCTATCTAAAACACCACAATTATCACAATTCTCACAGTCTCCAATTCCTCCCGTTCCTCCTGCGAGGTTTTTCATTTGCACCTGATTCAACAGACACCCTTTAAATTGCTTTAAAAAATCCTTTTTCATGACATAATCATTATTAGGTTAATGCCTACTCTTTTTTCCTGCCAAAAGCCGGGTTTTCAGCATCCCCCGGCTTGCTCACTTCCTGTGCGCATAAATTAGAAGTAATGAAGGCATCACAAAAAAGGCTTCTTCAGTGCCAAAAACGTGCAATCTGTATTTTTCTTTTAAAATATCGACTCCAGCCAGAATTATACCTTGCTGTGTGATTTGAATAAAGAACGACTCACCTGACACATAAATTCAGGCATTATAGCCTGAGCATGAAAACACCACGAATTTTGCTTATCACAACGAGTCGTTCTAAGAATGAATTCTACTATACAGACAGACAAAGACTAAACCATATCACAGGTTTTCATGGCTCGTCTGCTCTGGCCTTTGGTTAGCTTCCACCACCATCAGGGCATGGACCCGACTTGCATTCATATCCTGGATTCCCGTTTCCACAAAGGTTTACCTTTCTGCAGCAACCCTTAGGGGGACAACACATATCCAGAGAGCCGCAATTATCACAATGGGTATGGCATATATTACTGTCCCCACCCGAAATGTTTTTCATTTGAGCCTGGTTCAACAGACTGCCTTTAAATTGCTTTAAAAAATCCTTTTTCATGACATAATCATTATTAGGTTAATGCCTACTCTTTTTTCCTGCCAAAAGCCGGGTTTTCAGCATCCCCCGGCTCTCCCACTCCCCTGCGCGCATAGATCGGAAAGCAACGATAGCCTCACAAAGATGCCTGCCCCCAGTGCCAAAAATATGCACCCTCCAATTTTTTTGAAAAAAAGTACTGCGTACCGCCGTGTATCTTCACGAGCGCCTCTTTTCCCACCAAGACCTCGAAGCGGACGACTACAGGTTCCGTATAATAATAGGTAGCATTTGCCTTATCGAAAGCAACGGGAAATCCCTGGTCGCGCAATTGAGCGATCAGCCGGAGCGCTTTTCTTCTGCAAACGCCCAGGCGTCGGGCCAATTCATCCGGCGAGCCGGTAGCCCGGTTGCGAATGAGATAATCTAAGTGCTGGAAGTGGAATAAAACTTCAAATACATTCATAGCTTCCTGATTTTAGAGGCGATTTACCCGCCTAATTCCAATTGATTTTTCACCAAATGATAATAGGCGCCTTGTTGCTGAACCAATGTTTCATGTGTACCGGTTTCTACGATGCTGCCTTTCTCTAATACCACAATCTGGTCGGCATGGCGGACGGTGCTGAGGCGGTGGGCAACGACGACGACGGTTTTCAGCCCCCTCCCGACCTCCCCCGAAAGCCCCCTCCCAGCCTCCCCCAAGGGGAGAGGAGACGCGACGCCCACGGTTTTTTTTCCGTTTTTTCCGAAATAAGGGGCGTAATCTTGCGCGCCGGAGGAGAACCAGGTTTGTAAGTTTTCGACAATGGCGCGTTCGTTGTTCGCGTCTAAGGCGTTGGTCGCTTCGTCGAAGAAAATAAAATCGGGGTTTTTATACACGGTTCGGGCGATGAGCAGCCGCTGGCGTTGTCCCTGGCTGATGCCATTGCCCCGTGCTCCGATCATGGTATTGTAGCCTAACGGCAATTCTTCGATAAATTCACGGATGTTGGCGACTTCCACGGCGTGTTGCAGCCGCGCATGGTCGGGATATTCGTCGCATTCTGTGATGTTGTTCGCGATGGTATCCGAAAAAACAAACCCGTCCTGCATGACCGCCCCGCAGTGTTGCCGCCATACGGAAGGCGTAAAACTTTGCAAGCCCGTTTTCCCAATGCGGATGGCGCCTTTTTCTGGCTGGTAAAATCCGAGCAATAATTTAAGCAAAGTCGTTTTACCACTACCGCTTGTGCCGACAATCGCCGTCACCTTGCCCGCAGGAATAGCAAGGTGAATGTCGCGCAACACGTATTCCGTCAACGGATTATATCGAAAAGATACATTATCAAATTGAACGCCGGCATTTAGCATTTTATCTAAAGTGGCATCCATACTGCTTCCGGCGCCAGATTTGGCAATAAAGCTGTCTTCATCGGGCTGGTTTTGAATTTCACCCAGCCGTTCCAAACTGATTTTTGCATCTTGTGCAGAACGGATGAACGCAATAAACTGGTTCAGCGGCCCATCCAACTGGCCGATCATATATTGGGCGGCCAGCATCATGCCCAGTGTCATTTGCCCGTCAATGACTGCTTTGGCAGCAAGGAAAGAGATCAGGATGTTTTTGCTTTGATTGATAAATCCGGCACCGGCATCCTGCCATTGACTCAAACTTAACGACATTTGATTGATGTGAAACAGCCGGGCCTGAATACCAGCCCATAACCAGCGGCGCTTGCGTTCCGAGCCTTGCAGTTTAATTTCCTGCATGCCCTGAATCAATTCGATCAGGGTATTGCTGTTTTCACCGGCCTGTTGAAACCGGAGGTAATCTATTTCTTTGCGCCGACGCAGGAAAAAGAGAATCCAAAGCACATACAATGCCGCTCCGGCGCAAAAAACAGCAAAAATTGACAGGTTGTAGTTCAATAAAACGAAGCTGAACACCACAAAATTGACGACTGAAAACAAGATGGACAGCAGGGATTGGGTCAGGAAGGTTTCGATTCGGGTTTGGTCGCCGATCCGCTGCATTAGATCACCGGTCATTTTGGTATCAAAAAAGCCGATGGGGAGCCGCATGATTTTGGACAAAAAATCGCTGACCATCGCCACATTGATCCGGGCGCCGATAAACAGCAAAATCCGGCTTTGAACGAACTGTACCGTCATCTGGCTGAAAAACAACATCAGTTGCGCCGCCAGGATGACGTGTATGAACCCAATGTTTCGGTTCTCGATGCCAAAATCCACAATGCTTTGTGTCAGGAACGGAAAAATCAACTGGAGTACGCTGCCCAGAGAAAGTCCAATTGCCAACTGAACAATCAACCGGCGAAAAGGACGTATATAGCCAAAGATTTGCGACAATCCTGCCGGCGAAGCCTGCCCGGCAGCCTCATGCGCATAAAAATCAGGGGTAGGATCAAATAAAACCAAGATACCCTTTCCTGCATCGCTGCACCACGATTTTTCAAAATTAGCCCGGGGGATTTTAAATTTTCCAACCGCAGGATCGGCCACCCAAACATGGCGTTTGTTTGCTTTGTAGACTACAATAAAATGATTCTGGTTCCAGTGCGCCACACAGGGCAGAGGCGCTTTGAGCAACGAAGCCTGGCTTTGGGGCTGATCATAAGGAACTTTTACCGTCATGGCACGCAATCCGATTGCTTCGGCGGCTTCCATGATTCCCAGCGCTGAAACACCTTCCCGGCTTATATGACTGCGTTCGCGCAGCCAGGGCAAAGGATAGCGGCGACCATGGGCAGCAGCCACCATCATGAGGCAGGCAGGGCCGCAATCCATGGCGTCTCTTTGCCGGTAGAAGGGGAACATCAGATGCGTCATTGGGTTATTTTATATTCGAGCGCAATTTTTAACCTCTCACCTTTTCAATCCATCGGTTCAATATTAATCTCAATTTTTTAAATTTATTGCTACCGGCTGACGAAACCCCGGTTTGAGTGTGTGAAACCCCGGTTTGACTTAGTAAACACTTTTTTGACTCGCCAATGTTTGCCTATATTTACCCCAACTTAGCGTGGCAAACTCCCGTTTTTTGGACGAAATATAACGTAGCTATCGGACGCTAAAGACAGACACCCATGACCTCCAAGACATGAATCTATCGCGCGGCATCTCATTCCTTCTCCTGCTCTGCCTCTTCGGGCAGCCGCCCCCCGTCTGCGCGCAGG
>JALHRK010000241.1 GCA_022841505.1 Saprospiraceae bacterium
TTTGAAGCAGCCAAAGCCTTTATGCAAAACAGCCCCATCCGGAAAAAAGCGATCATCGCTACTCCCGCTTTCAATCCGGGCATTGACGTTTTTTACCGGGCGACCATGACCCACTACCCCGCAAATTACCATTACGGCGTAGACAATATGTGGACGCACGCGCCGATTGACGATTTGTTGCCTTTTATCAAAAAAATAGCCGAAACATTGCCCCCTCCGCCTTCGCATTTCCTGTGGCTCAACTGGTATCCTGACCCGCTGACCATTGATATGGCCTACAGCGTGGAAGATAAGATTTATCTTGCTTTGTACAGTTCCTGGAAAAACGCAAAGGACACCGAAAAATACAATTTCTGGGCGGCCAATATGGTCAGGGAAATGCAACACCTTTCATCGGGCATCCAGTTGGCCGACGAGGGCCTGCACAAACGCACCGACCACTTTCTGACACCTGAAAACCTGAAACGGGTGCAGGAAATTCGGGCAAAAAGAGACCCACAGGGTGTGTTTTTTGAGTGGCATAGTAAGCCGTAATTGCTCCAACTGAAAAGCCAACAGTTGAAATAGATCCCCCGCTCGCGATAGTTGATAAAGCCATTTTCCTACTTTTGGAACTTGTTATTGCGATGTTCCTTAACTTATATCTTATATGACATCCATATTTACCATAGTCATTTGCGCACTTGCATTAAGAACAACATGAAGTTTCAAGCTGACAACGTCGAATACTGGAGCCAAAACCAAGTGGAAACCGTCTTTTTCGGCAATGCTGCAAAAGGCCTGGCGTTACTCCTGTCAAACGTCCCCGGAACTGCAGATCATTATTTGGAGTGGAACGACCAATCCAATGCATGTGTCAATGGCGTCGAAAAAATTGAGCTTTCCGGAGACGCGTTGCAGGTTCAATTGGCGCCCAAAGCCGTGGAGCAGATTGGGGAGACTGAATTTTCGGTTGAATTTGAGTGTGACAAGGATGTTTTCAAAGAAGTGACCCGGTGCTTGGAACTGATTTTTCAGGAAAAACTCCTCCTCAAAAAAACGGCCCCAAAGAAGGGGAAAGCGACCCCCAAGCAAGATTACAGCAAAATTCGATACCTGAATTTGGAAGGGAAAAACCTCAAAAAACTGCCCGATCATGTCTCGGAAATGACCGCCGTGGAGACTGCAAAACTGGCACGAAACCCCAAACTGGATTTTCAGGCCGTTTGCGAGGTGCTGGCTACTTTTCCCAACCTGAAGGAACTCACTTTCTCAACAGAAGGGGGCATCCCGGAAAACCTCGGCAAATTGACCCAATTGGAAACGCTCTCCATCACCGACCTGACGAAGCCATGCGCCTTCCCGGAAAGCGTGGGGCAATTGAAAAAACTCAAGTCGCTACTTGTGATGGGCGATTCTGAGGTCAGCTTACCCGAATCTTTTGCGGATTTGACGGAACTGGAAGCCTTGAATATGCGGGTGAAAAGCTGGGAATTACCTGCCAGATTTTACCAACTTTCAAAGTTGAAATCGCTCGATTTTTCCAACTGCCGCTTTACCCGCGTGGCCCCTGAAATGGCGCAGATGACCGAAGTGAGCACAGTGATTTTTTCCAATCCCATGGGGCAGGATTTTTCGCAAATATTGCCCATCGTTGCCCAAATGCCGAACCTGAAGACCCTGGAATTGAGCGTAAACCCTGTCCCGAAAGAGGTTGGGCTTTGCAAAAATATCGAAGAACTGATCATTTGGGCAGGAACGGACCCCTTGCATCCGCTGCAATTGCCAGACGAACTTTTTGAACTGACGCAACTCCAAACCCTGATCATGAGCTTAAATTATTTTGAAAAAATCCCGAATGGCATCGGGAAATTGAAGGGCTTAAAAACGCTGGCTTTGCAAGAGTCCATTTTTGAAAGTCTGCCCGACTCAATAGGCGAGTTGTCGAACCTCGAATTTTTGAACCTCAGCGAAAACCCGGCCCTGAAATCGCTGCCGGATAGTTTGGGCAAATTGGCGCAACTCCAAACATTGCACCTCGACGAAACACCGCAGTTGACGGAATTGCCGGTCAGCTTGAAAAACCTCACCAACCTGACTTCCGTCCGTATTTCGAACCGGGAAACGTTGAAGAACATCCCGGAAAATTGGGACAGCCTGCTCACACCGGCCTGAAATCCTCCTCCAGCAAAGCCAGGATTTGCGTTTTCGAAGTTATAAACACTTCCGAGTAATTGAAAACCAATGATTTGCAAAGAAAACAGATGGAGATCGGGATGATCGCATCCCCGTTTGTAACCACGATTTGATAATCATAACCGCACCGAAGCAATTCGCCTCCCGGCTGGAACCGCCATTTCTCCACAATTGATTTTAACTTGCTGCCATCGTCGAGAATGTAATTTTTGGGTGTTTGACCTTGCCGGACATGCGTCGCTACCATCTTGAAATTGGGCATCGGTGTGTCCATGCCCTCGAAGATTTTTATGCGATGATCCGCTTTGCCAAAAAGCGATTCCAAAAAATTGCTCATGGTATGATTTTAAGCAAAGTTAATGACCATGAGCAAAAATAAATTAACTTTGCCCCATAAACCACAACCACCACTCCATGTAGGAGCTAATTTTTTTCAAAGAAGATAACGCGTAAACCCACCCGGGGTTGCTGCTATTGCCTTACTAAGCGCTTGATTGGGCCGCTCAGGCAAGTGCTTTAAAGAAAGAAATTATGCTTATTCTTCAGGATATTGCGTATTCCCATCCCAACAAAGATATATTGTTCGACAACCTGAATTTTACGGTCAGCAGGCAGGATAAAATTGCTTTGGTTGGCAACAATGGAAGCGGAAAATCAACGCTGCTGAAAATCATCGCGGGCGAGTTATTCCCATCAGCCGGGCTTGTGAAAACCAGCTCGAAACCCTATTACGTCCCTCAATTGTTTGGGCAGTTTAACGACCTGACCATTGCCCGGGCCCTTCGTATTGAGGCTAAATTAAACGCGCTGCACGAAATATTGGACGGCCAGGTCACCGAAACTAACCTGACCGTGCTCGACGACGACTGGACCATCGAAGATCGGTGCCAGGAAGCCTTAAATTATTGGAAATTGGAAGGGTTGGATTTGACGCAGTCCATGAATACCTTAAGCGGCGGTCAAAAAACGAAGGTTTTCCTCGCGGGAATTTCCATCCACCAGCCTGAAATTGTATTATTGGACGAGCCAAGCAACCACCTGGATACTTTGGGAAGGCAATTGCTGTATGATTTCATCCAATCGAGTTCAAGCACTTTGGTGGTGGTGAGCCACGACCGGAAATTGCTGAACCTGCTCGACCCGGTTTATGAGTTGAGCAAACGCGGCGTCACCGTTTATGGCGGCAATTACGATTTTTATGCCGCACAAAAACAGGTTGAAAGCAACGCGCTGGATCAGGATTTGAGAAGCAAAGAAAAAGCTTTGCGGAAAGCAAAAGCAATAGAACGGGAAACAGTGGAACGGAAACAAAAGCTGGATGCCCGGGGCAAAAAAAAGCAGGAAAAAGCTGGCGTGCCAACCATTGCAATGAATACGCTTAGGAACAATGCGGAAAAGAGTACAGCCCGAATCAAGGATGTCCACACGGAAAAAATTGGCGCCATTGCGCAAGACCTGAGCGAGCTGAGGGCCGCACTACCTGGCACGGACAAAATGAAATTTGGCTTCGACAACGCGGTTTTGCACAAAGGGAAAATCTTATTTACCGCAAAGGAAATCAACTTTGGATACGGCGAAAGCCTGCTTTGGAAACAACCTTTAAGTTTCCAGCTCACAAGCGGCGCGCGCATCGCACTCAAAGGATTGAACGGCTCGGGAAAAACAACGCTGATCAAAATCATTTTGGGCGAACTCGAACCCAAAACCGGCGCCGTTTACAGAGCCGACAACCGGGCGGTGTACATTGACCAGGACTACTCGCTCATAAACAACCAGCTCAAGGTCTACGAGCAGGCGCAACAGTTTAATACAACCGCATTGCAGGAACACGAAATCAAAATCCGCTTAGCCCGGTTTTTGTTTGCAAAAGACGATTGGGATAAGTCTTGCAGTGCATTAAGCGGCGGAGAAAAAATGCGGCTTATGCTGTGTTGCCTGACGATCGGCAATCAGGCGCCCGACCTGATCATTTTGGACGAGCCCACCAACAACTTAGACATTCAGAACATTGAAATATTGACGGCAGCTATCAATGATTACGATGGGACGCTGATTGTTATTTCTCATGATGAATATTTTTTGGAAGACATTGGGGTGGGGGAGGAGGTTGAGATAGGGTGAGGGGGAGAGGTATGCCTGTCTTTAGGATCCAGGAGCAAGGCTTGCTCCCGAACCCTAAAGCTCAGACACGCGGATAAAGGCACAATTATAGGATAAGGGGTTATTTATGGTTTATAGTTTGCCTTCTTTCCCTGCAAGGAATATTGCCCGTATTTCTGCCCATCTTAAGGCTCTGTTATAGAGCGTTAATTCATCTAATTCTCCTTTGTAATAAACATTACTGAATAAATGCTTTCCAATATTAAGAGGAGCAGTATTTGTAATATCACCCTGCAAAGGCGTAAATGTTTTGTCCTTTACACTATTGACAAAAAGAGTAACACCTGGATTTAACGGGTCGCGGTCAATCGTTGCGGCAACATGTGTCCATTCGTTTGCCTGAACTGATGTTTCCGTTGCCACATAATTTTGATAGGTTACCCCATTCGCTAATTGGACGCCAAGTTTACCAGCAGCTGTTATGAACAGGGAATATCCTTTATATTTTCCTGCAGTTAAAGTGCGTTTGTCAAGGATTGTAATAACAGATTTATTGCCATTTACAGGACTCCATTTAATCCAGCATTCAATAGTCATATTGGAAGTTCCAAAATTAAGGGACGGAGCATTATTTGCTTTAATATACTGACTCGAACCATTTAACTTTACCGATTTAGTTACCCTTCCATTAACTAAGGAAGGTTGACCGACAGCTATTCCTGTATTTGAACCTTTACTGTCAGGAGTGGTATTGTTATTCAAGACATTAAACCGCCACAAGGCTTTACAATTGGGAGCGAAATCAGGAGCCTTTAAAGGGCCATATTTTTCTGCATAATTTAAAATCCCCCCAAGCTTCCTGTATCCGCCTGTCACAAAAATGTTGCCTTCTGCTGCTGTTCCTGCTCCCGGAGCGGTGCGTCCCTGGATTAAGTTCGGAATAGGTGTTTCCCAAAGGCCATCGGGCGTATATGCAGCAACCAACTTCGAGCCGGTCATTAGATTCGGCTCAACATCCAGCAGGTACATCAGGCCATCTGGCCCGGTAACGGCTGCGCAACCGCCTAAAGAAGAATCCAGCGCACCTTTGGCTGTCCATTGGGTTCCATTAAAAACGAACCATTTATTGCCGGATCCGCCATCGAATACATATATATTCCCGTCCAATCCAGTTACAGCATGATGATTCGCCAGAGGCGTAATCAAGGAAGGAGCAGGTACCCATTGACCCAGTGGGAAGGCAGTGGAAGGTGGATTATAAACTTCAACAGTATTGAGGTTACTCGTTCCGATAGGACTGTTGTAACCGCCAATGGCATAGATACGCCCATCTGGCCCAACGGCCGCAGCCAATTGACTGCGTTTCATGTTCATTGGCGCCATAGTTGTCCATGCACCGGTAGCTGTGTTATATCGTTCTACCGTGTTGGTTGATGTGTTTCCAACATTGCCTCCAATAGCATAAAGGTAACCATCCGTTCCGAATACGAAAGCAAGACTGATTCTCGGAGTACTCATACTTGCCGCAGCCACCCAGTTACCGCCTAATAAAGGATTATACTTTTCCATGCCAGGAGTTCCGCTGGTTTCATTTTCTTTTCCACCAACTATATACACAATTCCGTCGGAACCTGTGGCTGCTCCATGTTCGACACGAGTTGCCAGAAGTGCCTGAATCGCTGTCCAGGTTTGCCCTTGTATGGAAGAGCATAAAAACAGAAGGCATACCAGCAAAACCGGCAAAGGCATAATACTACAGGCTTTTCCGGACATAGCGCCATCATTAATAAAACGGTGAATAAACCAGATTTTTTTGACTTTAATTAAGTTTTGCATTTTGTGATAATTTTTGCCAAACCTTCGTTTGAGCTTAGTTATTTTAATGCTTGTTGAGAGCTTGTCCGGAATTCCGAACAAGCTCTTCGTGCCAGCGGGGATACCAACCTTAGCTTTTACACAATTTCATTTCAAAGCAGGTATTCAGGGAGTAGTTTTTACAAACATCAAAACAAACCCCTTCAATTAAGATTTTATATTTACCTGATTTTGCACCCCGATTAAATAATACAAATTCACGTGCGACACAATTAGTACCTTTTTCAGTACAGGGTCCGATACTCCCAAAACAATAAGGCCCGATGGGATGCACGTCCACAGAAGGCGTGCCGTCCGGCAACGTAGCTACAGGGTTGCCAAATTCATCCACAACTGAAATTTTTCCTATGATAAAGTTATTGAATGAAATACCTGCATAAGGATTGCAAACAGAGATACTCATGATTTCAAAATCATCGGTCTCTAAGCAATCACAATCGCTGTCACCCCACGAGATATTGATGGATGGAGTAAGTTCCGGGAAATTTGAAGGATAACATTTGAAAGCATTTTGCGCCAAAAAGCCAATTAATGGACTACCGGATTTGACATGTATGATTATCTCGTTTTCGCAAGCCTTCCAGTCATTAGAAAGCGATATGCGAACTTGTGCACCAGCATCAAACCCCCTGTGGTTATAAGGGCTTGTTTGGGTTTGAGGAAGCAGCGCGGGGTGATGCGTGCTTTGAGCAACGCCATTCACCAGGATTTCATGAACACAATTATCGGCATAGAAATCCATTTCCAAAGCAAATTGATTAGGATTAATTGCACTATTCAAATAGAAACGATATCGGAAATAATAATCTCTTTCGCCATCATGTGAACCGTCACTGTAAAAAGAAATCCAATCTGCATTCGAATAGGGGCTGTCAACCCAAGATGTACTTCCATCAAATACCCATGCGGGGATCCAGGCAGCAGGCAATGAGGTGGCAGTTCCTTCTCCCGCTTCCCAATGCAAATCAGTTGCGCCTTGCGGCAAAATGCCATTCGCGCCATTGTAGGCTGTATTAAGCAGCTTGGCATCAACCGGTGAATTGATTATTGGCCATCCGGGATTCAAAATTTCACAGTCGGTACACTTTTGCAACAAATTGAATTTAGCACCGAATTGTTGAAGCAATTTGTCATTTACTTCGGCGCTGATTCTTCCACAGTTGTTTTTAGTGTTTTCATCCAATTTTTCAGCATTCCCTGGTGTCAGGCTGCTTAATGGCAATTTTGTCTTTTGCATGACGGCAAGATTTTTTTTTGGTTTATTTAAAATTATTCATAACACAATACAAAATTAGGCCCCCTACCCATGCCCACCAATCCCCGGATCAGGGGAGACAGAACGGCCTGAAATGACAACAGCCCCACGATGATGATCGTGAGGCTGCTGTTGGCACTAATGGAATAGATGGTTCGTTTATTTCTAATCCGATAAGATAGCGGGAATACTGTTCAGCGTTTTTTTAACATCAATCAGACCAAGATCAATTGCCTTTTCATAAAGGTCAGGTTGAATCGGGTTGGTCTTAATTAGTTCGCGTACTGTATCCGTTAAATTGTCGGATGAGGAGGGACTAAGGTGTGTTGATGCTTTATCAAGCATTTTTGAAATTAAGCCACAAACAAAGGCCGTAGACATAGAGGTTCCATCGAGCGACCTCATGGCATGATCGCTATAGGCATCCAAAGATAAAATCCCAACCCCTGGCGCGCCTATTACATTTTTACCAAAATTTGATGATGGCGCTCTTTTATAGGCATGTCCGTCAGATTCTACGGAGCCTACCGCTATCACATTGTCAAATTTTGCAGGAACATAATTTATGATATCTGCCCCGTCGTTGCCTGCCGCGCACACAAAAATGATTCCTTTTGAACACGCATAATCTATCACTTCTTTTAAAGCCCTCCCGGCCTTGGGATTCCTGGAGGTGACCATTGACCCCCAACTTGCATTGATGACCTTTGCCCCGTTATCCGCTGCATATTTTATGGCTACGGCTAAAATCACTTCATTCGCGTCCGGGAAGGCGCGCAAATTCATCAACTCTGACTTATGAGCAAGGCCTACGGTTAGTTTGTCGTTCAATTGGGCAGCAATAATGCCGGCCACATGCGTTCCATGGTATTCTTTGTCGCCCGCGTCGGTTATCAATTCTCCATCGGGGTTTGTCAATTCGCCTGATGCATTCCATTTCAGGCTCATAAAGTCTCTGCAATTGGACTCTTTAAAATTAGCGTTATCCAAATCTGGGTGTGCGTGTTTTATCCCTGTATCTATCACTGCTATTTTGACACTCTTTCCATCGTACTGATTGGCTTCAATGGAAGCAGGATCGTATTCGATAGCCGGGAACCACCAGGCATTGGATGGAACGGCTGGTTCAGAAAAAAGTGCATATTTTTGATCGTATTGGACATAAGCAACCACAGATGGATTGCGTTTCATGCTTTCGTACAGGATTTCCAATGAATCAACTCCATTTTTTGAAGAAATGACTATGGTATTGTAGAGTTTTTGCAACGCCGCGGGCAATAGGTCATACTGTTCATTCGGATCAAAATAATGCAATTTATTGACAGTTACTGTTGGATTAAGCGCTCTGAATGCAGCAATTCCTTCACTGTTGACCAATCGGGCAATCAATCTGGATTTATTGATCTGGTAAGGATTTGCAACAGGGGCGGTTGCAGCCGGGATAACTTCGTTTGGCGGAGGCATTTTTTCATCTGCCACACTTTTATTTACTAATTTAATGTTGCGCTTTGCCCGACGTCCGGAAATGAAAAAAAAGAGTGCCAGGAAAGCCAGCAAGGCCTCTACGCCGGCGGTAATGAAAACGTAGGTGGACAAGGTTTTTGCTTCTTCCAGCTTGACGTTGGCCTCTTCCAAAAGCGAATCTCCTACTATTGTCGAATCATTTTTTATATTCGACAGTTTGTTCAATTTTTGTGCTGTTTCATTTTTCAATTCCGCTAAGCGAACTTCCAGATTTGCCGTTTCGTTGCTGAGCTGATCGCATTGAAAAAAAAGGGTGCTGACCTCAGACTTCAGCGAATCGCGTTCTTTTCTCAGGTCGTGTTTTTGGCGGTTAATGCGGATTTCCAGCAGGTTGTATTTATGTTCAAGATCGCTGATGCTGGTTCCTTTTTGGTTGAAATAAGCGAAGGCTTCTTCGTAAATCAGGTAGGCTGCCTTGTATTCTTTCTTCGCATCAAAGGATAATTTAACCCGTTTGTTCACACTTTTGATGATAAGGTCAGAATCGCCGGCCTGTTTGCCAAAATTGTAGGCGGTGAGCAGCCATGCACCTAAGTTTTCGCGGTCGCCGGTACGTTCGTAAGCTTCCGCAACGAGGTAAGCGGATTGTGCTGACATGCCGGTGTTTTTTAATTGCAGCGACAGGGTATGGGCTTGTTTGCCGTATTCAAGCGCTTTACCGGTATTGTTTTGCAAATAAGCTTTACCCAACTCCAAACTGTAGTGCATCTTTTCCTGATTCGTTTTGGCTTTTTTGAGGTTTTGCTCCAGTTCTATTATGGATTGCCCGGATGCAAAAATCGCACAACAAATCAGGCAGAAAGACAGTAGTGTTTTCATATGCAAATTTACAAAAGGCATTTTCTGAATATTTTAGGGTGCATTAAGATATTTTACATTTCGTGCATAATAGAAACCGATTGCGGTCAGGATTTGGGCGATCACTTC
>JALHRK010000242.1 GCA_022841505.1 Saprospiraceae bacterium
CTTGTTTTTTCATCCAGGAACCTGTTGGTGATAAAGAAGCGTCCCGGAGGAATTGTACCTTTACTACCTGTCTTAGACAATCCTAATACAGCCAATAAAAATTTGACCATGACACGTTTAAACAATAAAACCGCCATTGTCACCGGGGGCGCAAGTGGAATAGGAAGGGCTACCACCCTCCGCTTTGTGCAGGAAGGCGCTGCGGTAGCCATCTGGGACATCAACGAAGAAAAAGGCGAAGCTTTCGCTGCGGAATTGCGTGCGCAAGGCCACCGCGTTCAATTTTTCCGCGTGAATACCAGCGACTTGCAGGCCGTGACCGAAGCAGCAGAAGCGGTTCAGGCCGCTTTTGGCAGCATCCACATCCTGATCAACAACGCCGGGATTACCCGCGACGCCAGTTTCAAAAAAATGACGCCCGAGCAGTGGCACGCGGTCATAGATGTCAACCTCACAGGGGTGTTCAACTGCACCAAAGCGGTGTACCCTTTCATGGAAACGCAGCAATACGGGCGCATCGTGACGGCTTCTTCGGTCGTTGGCCTTTACGGCAATTTTGGGCAGACCAATTACGCCGCCACCAAAGCCGGGGTAATTGCCATGACAAAAGTGTGGGCGCGCGAATTTGGCCGCAAAGGCATTACCGCCAATGCCGTAGCGCCCGGTTTTATTCATACAGAAATGATGGACACCATCCCCGAAAAAGTACTGGACGGCATGCGCGAAAAAGCACCTGCAGGCCGCCTTGGCACGCCGGAGGAAGTGGCGCATGTTTATGTGTTCCTGGCTTCAGACGAAGCAGCGTTCATCAACGGCGCAGTCATCAGTGTGGACGGCGGGTTGACGCTGTAACGCCGAACGCCGATTCGGCGTAACTGGTTTGACCACTATCTTAGGGCTATTTTTTAGAAAAAACAGGATTTTTAAACAAAAAGCGTAATTTCCATGCGAAAATACCTTTTCTAAAAATCCTGACTTTTCATGCGCAGCAAACTGCAAAAGTTTACAGAATTTGCCAATACGCTTTTGCCGCACGAGACTGCTTACTTATTGGCGATCCAGCAATTTGACGACAAGGCCAAATTGGCCATTTTGCAGCGCATGCACGACAATTGCAGCCGGGTCAGCGCTTTCACGCCCTACGACGAAGCGGTTGACAAACGGAAATATTCCAACCTAAAAACCTGGATCACCGAGCGGTTGAATGCCATTGATGTGGATCAGCAATTCGAGTGGATGAGCGATATGGAACGGCAAATCATGACGGATGCCATCCAACCGGAAGAAGAAAAACGCCTGCTCAAAACCATCCCGAATTTTCCTCGCTACAGTTTCTTTTTCACCAAATTTTACGAACTGGTGGAATTGTACCGACACTTCCTGCTCATTCGCATGCGCTATGCCGACCACCAATTGGCCAATAATTTCCTGAAAGCGCATCGGGAGTACTACCTCCAGTCGAAAGTCATCAGCGAAAAAATCCACCAGGCGACGATGGATATTGTGGATCAGTATTCCCATTCTTCCTCCGAATCCATCCAGTGGGAGCAGTGGCTGACCGAAATATTTCACAATGAATCGCTCGATGGACTGAACCGGTATTTAGCACTGGTGCGGCTGACTTTTATGTACTATAACTACCGCCGGTTAGAGCCAGTGCTGGAAAAATACGACTATTTGGACAGCCTTTTCCTGCAAGGGATTTATTATTCCAAACGCCTGTTAATCAATTACTACAACAACCGGTTGCTGCTACACAGCAAGTTTCAGGAGTGGGACAAAGCAGAGTATTATGGCTACCTTTCCATCCGCAGCAAAAACAGCGACTACCTGCACTACGTCAACAACCTGGCAGCCGTGCTCATGCGCGAAAAAAAATACAAGGAGGCCCTTTTGGTCATGAAAGACGCCTATGCCGACGCCAAAGAGACCAAAAGTTTTCACAGCAAAATCGGCTTCGTGGCGTTTTACATCAAATGCCTGAACCACAACCGCCAGTACCGCAGCGCTGAAAATTACGGCGAATCTTTTCTTTCAGTCTATCGCCGCGAGATTTTTGAATACCGCTGGCACTTGTTTTTTTCGGCGTATTTAGACGCGCTGTTGCAGCAAAACAAATACGACAAATTGCTCAAAACCGTCAAAAAATACCAATTGCTGCACCACGACCGGCAGTACGAAAAAAAAGCAACCTACCTGCCCACCATCCGCTGGTACAACGCAATTGCCGAATACAAAGAGAGTTTGTTGTCGTTCAACGACCTCACGGCCACGTTGTTGCAACCCATTGCGCCAAATGCCTCAGAGCCGGACCGGCTGCCGCAATTGCTGGAGTTGCTGCGCGAGCTGAGCAGCCATATTCCGGAAGCTTACCAGGCGATACAGGGGAAATTATTCGAAAGGGGGATTTTGCAGTGAGGCGATTTTAATGCTTACTTTTACCCCCTCCCCAAAACTCCATAGAAAGCTAAAATCTTAAATCTAAAATCTAACGTCTTTCATCTAATGTCTGATAAAATCAACATTCTTCTCCTCGGCGGCGGTGGTCGTGAACACGCCTTTGCCTGGAAATTAAGCCAAAGTCCCCTTTGCGGCAAGCTCCTTATTGCGCCCGGAAATGCAGGGACTGCCCAACATGGCCGCAACGTAAACGTGAACCCCAACGATTTTCCCGGGGTGCGGCAATTGGTGCTGAATGAAAACATCAACATGGTTGTTGTTGGCCCGGAAGATCCTTTGGTCAAAGGCATTTGGGATTTTTTTGCGGCTGATTCTGCGCTGGCTCACATCCCGGTCATCGGCCCCTCGCAGGCTGGCGCGCAATTGGAAGGCAGCAAAGCGTTTGCCAAAGCATTTATGGAAGCAGAGGGCATTCCAACTGCCGCTTACCGCGAATTTACAGCAGCCAACTTGAAAGAAGGATTGGCTTATGTAGCCCAGCATACCCTGCCAGTTGTGCTCAAAGCAGATGGCCTGGCTGCCGGAAAAGGCGTGGTGATTTGCAGCAACATAACAGAAGCCCGGGACGAACTGCGCGACATGCTCGGTGGGAAGTTCGGCGATGCCGGAAACCGGGTCGTGATCGAACAGTTTCTGAGTGGCATCGAATTTTCGGTTTTTGTCCTGACCGATGGAAAATCTTACAAAATCCTGCCGGTGGCCAAAGACTACAAACGCATTGGCGAAGGCGATACCGGACTCAATACCGGGGGCATGGGCGCCGTATCACCCCCGCCTTTTGTGACGCCGGAGTTGATGAAA
The DNA here is from genome assembly GCA_022841505.1 of Saprospiraceae bacterium. Lineage (GTDB taxonomy): Bacteria > Bacteroidota > Bacteroidia > Chitinophagales > Saprospiraceae > JABWAJ01. The sequence goes on from JALHRK010000242.1 coordinate 3,262, forward strand.
AAAGTGGAAAACCGCATCATTAAGCCTACCATTGCCGGAATTCAACGGCGTGGCATGGTTTATCACGGGTTTGTCTTTATTGGCCTGATCGAAGTGGACGGCGACCCGTTTGTTATCGAATACAACTGCCGCATGGGCGATCCGGAAACAGAGGTGGTGTTGCCCCGCCTGAACAATGACCTGGTTGCTATGTTCCAGGCTTTGGCGGAGGGCAACCTGGACAAGGTTGTTGTAGAAGAAGCCGCACATGCTGCCACCACGGTGATGCTGGTTTCGGGCGGATACCCGGGCGATTATGAAAAAGGCAAATTGATCAGCGGTTTGGAAAATGCATCGGACAGCCTGATCTTTCACGCCGGAACGCAGGAGCAGGAAGGCGGGATTGTCACGAACGGAGGGCGGGTAATCGCCATCACCACCTGCGCCGAAAACTTTCGGGAGGCTTTGTCGGTTTCACTTGAAAATGCAGCGAAAATTGATTTTGAAAACAAGTATTTCCGGACGGATATCGGGTTTGATCTATAATCTGTAACGCTGAACGCTGTTTAACGGCTCATATCCCGCTGGCCAGCGTTCGGCAGTACAGGTCGGCTACCCGTTTTTCTCTTTTGGCAATTTTGCTTGCTGATTTTACATTAACTGGAATGAATCCAGCTTATTTTTGTTGCTTGCGAATTGATTAGAGCTACCGGCATTAAGTCCCTACGGATACCGACCACCCTCTAATTCCGAACGCTAAAGCGCAGACACCGCCTAAAATGACGGACACTGGTCAATAAGGTTTTAATGCACAATTACCACACAAACAATGATTGATGATGAAAAAATTTCTCAAACGCTCTCGGGCGCTCTCCCTCCCGCTCTCCCTCTCTCTCCTCCTCACCCTCTCCCTAACTGCGCAAACGCTCACAACCTCCAATCTTCCGATTGTAGTCATCAATACGTTCGGGGCAACGATCCCAGATGAACCCAAGATTACGGCCTCCATGAAGATTGTGGACAATGGCTCCGGGCAAATCAACCATATAAACGGCCCATTCAATGCTTACGACGGCCAAATCGGCATTGAATTGCGTGGATCATCTTCTCAGGGCTATGAAAAAAAACCTTACAGCATCGAAACCCGCGATGCGAATGGCGAAGACCTCTCAGTGCCTTTGTTGGGCATGCCTGAGGAAAGCGATTGGGCTTTCATCGCTCCACTCAACGACAAAACCCTGATGCGCGATGTCATCATGCATGCGTATGCACGCGCCGCTTTACCGTGGTCGCCCCGAACACGCTATTGCGAAGTGGTCATCAACGGCGATTATAAAGGCGTCTATGCGTTGATAGAAACGGTGAAACGGGACGCGAACCGCGTGGCGATTAAAAAATTAGAAGAAGAAGACATCAGCGGCAATGCGCTCACCGGCGGCTACATCCTGCGTATGGACAAATATGGCCTTGGGGGCGGCCTTGGCGGCAACTGGGCTTCGCCTTACCCGCCCATTCCCGGCAGTTGGCAACAAACCTGGTTCCAATACCACTACCCTAAAGAAGACGACATTCAACCCGAACAGGAAGCTTATATCCAGCAACACATCACGAATTTTGAAAATATGCTGGCCTCGCAAAACTACGCCGCCAACTATGCTGATTGGATTGACGTGGACAGTTGGGTGGATTACCTGCTTTTGCAGGAACTCGGCAAAAACGTGGATGGTTACCGCTTAAGCGCTTATTTCTACAAACACCGCGACGACGAAGGCGGAAAAATCGGGATGGGCCCCATCTGGGATTTCAACATCTCCCTGGGCATTGGCGACTACTGCGGCGGCGCGGATCACACCGGCTGGGCCAAAGATTTCAATATTATTTGTGGCGGCGACGGCTGGGTAATCCATTTCTGGTGGGCGCGCTTATGGAGCGACGCAAATTTCCGCAACCGCGTAGCGGAGCGGTGGGCAGAATTGCGCGCCAATCAGTGGAATAACGCATCGCTTTTTGGCGAAATTAACGCCAATGAAGCCCTCCTTTCCCAAGCCCGGGTGCGCAACTTTCAGCGCTGGCCGATTTTTGGGCAATACGTTTGGCCCAATGCGTTCATCGGCAACAATTATGGGGAAGAAATGAATTATTTGAGAAACTGGCTGACCAACCGCCTGGCCTGGTTGGATCTGAATATGGCGCTGCTCGTGGAAACCGATACCACCGCCAACAGCCCCAGGCCTGCAAGCGTGAACCCTAACCCGGCTCAGGAGCACCTCTGGGTGAGCCTGCCCCGCTCTGCGAATTCAACGACCCTAACGCAGGTTTATGATTTTTTACTGTATGACGCTTCGGGGCGCCAGGTGCTCCGCCAGAATGACCTTTCCGGCGAAATGCCTGTTCCCATTGAGCTAAATGGTCAATTCCCGCAGGGCCTTTATTTTTGGCAGTTGTTGGGCCGACAGATTCCTGTGGCGACGGGAAAGGTGGTTTTGTCGCCCTGACCCCGTGGTCGCCAGCTTCAGCTGGCAGACCTTATGCAGTGTCCGTCTTTAGAGTCCTATAGCGGCGAAGGGCAAGTGAGGGCGTCACTTTGAAGTGACACCCTCACTAACCACGCCAAACAGACACTAATTCGCCAGATACTTCACCGGCGAATTCGTATTATAAAACAAAAACGACCAGATATCCGCCTGTTCTTCGATCACTTTTGCGATCGGTTTGCCGGCGCCATGACCCGCGTTTGTTTCGATGCGGATCAGCACAGGCGTTTTGCCTTTGTGCGATTTCTGGAGCTGCGCTGCAAATTTAAAGGAGTGCGCAGGCACCACACGGTCGTCGTGATCGGCAGTAGTGATCAGGGTTGCCGGGTAGGACACGCCTTCCTTCAGGTTGTGCAGTGGCGAATAAGCCAACAGGTTCTTGAAGTGCTCCGGGTCGTCGCTGGAGCCATATTCCGGAATCCAGCCTTTTCCCACCGTAAACTTGTGGTAGCGCAGCATGTCCATCACCCCCACTGCCGGGAAAGCAACCGCGAACAAATCAGGGCGCTGGGTCATGCAGGCGCCGACAAGCAGGCCGCCATTGGATCCACCCGCAATAGCCAGTTTTTCTTTGGCCGTATATTTTTGGGCGATGAGGTACTCTGCGGCTGCAATAAAGTCGTCAAACACGTTTTGCTTCTTGAGCAACATCCCAGCTTTATGCCATTCTTCGCCATATTCGCCACCGCCACGCAAGTTAGGCATGGCAAATACGCCGCCGTTTTCGAGCAGTGGCAACCGGGTAACGCTGAAGCTGGGCGTCAGGCTCACGTTAAAGCCCCCGTAACCATAAAGGTAGCAGGGATTCTGACCCGTCATTTTCAGGTCTTTGCGGTGGACAAGGAACATGGAAACGTCCGTGCCATCTTTACTTTTGTAAAAAACCTGTTTTTCAACATAGTCCTCCGGATTGAATTTCAGTTCCGACTTAAAGAAAGGCTCTGATTTTCCGGTTTCAATGTCATATTTGAAAATCGTAGACGGGTAAATGAACGATGTGAACGTGTAGAACAGCGTCTTGTATTTTTCCTTGGCGCCAAAACCACCTGCGCTGCCCAATCCGGGCAGTTGAATCTCTTTTTTTCCACTGCCGTCATATTCGAGCTGATAATAGCGGTCGGTGGCATTTTTCAGGTAGTTGGCAAATAGTTTACCACCACCGGTGCTCACGCCCTGAAGCAGGTCTTCCGATTCGGGAATGATTTCCTTCCAGTTTGCTTTTTGCGGCTTGGCCGGGTCTACCTCTACAAGACGGTATTTGGGCGCGTCAATGTCGGTTTGCACCAAAAATTTGCCGTTGTGGTGGTGAACGACGGAGCTTTTGTTGGCGTACCCTTCAAAAAGCACCTTAAACGGTCCGTCTTTGTCCAATTCACGAAAATAAACCGCATAGCCGTCTGTACCGGGTGCGGCGTAGAGGAAAATGTATTTATTGTCTTCCGAGATGGCACAATTGTGGTACATGTTAGGATTTTTCCGATCCTCATAAACCAGTTTGTCTTTCGACTGGTCATCGCCGAGTTTGTGGTAGTAGACCGAATGGTACTGGTTGTTGCCGGAAAGTTCGGACCCTGCCGCCGGTGCGGGGTAGCGGCTGTAGAAGAAGCCGTCCTTGTGCCATTCAGCACCTGAAAACTTCACCCATTTCAGTACATCCGGCAATTTCTTTTTGGTAGCAATTTCCATTGCGTGGATTTCCGCCCAGTCAGAACCGGCTTCCTGTTTGGAATACGCGAGGTATTTATCGTCGTCAGAAACGCCAACGATGTTGATGGCCGTCGTCCCTTCTTTTGACATTTTGTTTGGGTCAATGAATACTTCCGGCTGGCCTGTCAAACCTTTCTGGATGTAGATCACTGACTGGTTTTGGAGGCCATCATTTTTGAAGAAAAAATAATATTCACCGGCCTGAAAAGGAGATGAATAACGCGGATAGTTGACCAATTCCGTGAGGCGATCCTGGATTTGTTTGCGGAACGGGATTTTTTCCAGGTATCCAAATGAAACGGTGTTCTGCGTTTTCACCCACTGCCCCACATCGGCAGCGGTGTCGGCTTCCAGCCACCGGTAAGGGTCGGCGACGCCGGTTCCGTGATAATCGTCGTTTTGAGCGACTGTCTTAGTTTCCGGATATTGCACTTCCATAAGCGGGTAATTAACGGCAGCGTCGGGTTTTTCCTGCTGACACGCACACAACGCGCAACCGAGCAGCAAAGTTGAAAAAATACTCTTCATCATTTGAAGTAGATTTTAGGTAAATAAAATAGCCCGGAAAGATAATCAAGCTCAAACGGTAATGGTGCATTAAAAAAGACGAAAAATGGGGAACGGCAGATAAAATCCCCCTGCTGTATGGCAAACAGGAGTTCCGGCAAACGATCGCTTGCTTTTTGGCCCGAAGACCCAAAAAAGTATGGTTGAAATTTCAACGCACCTTAACAATCAATGAATTAAATCGAAGAAATTCGTGCATGAATCGCTAAAGTTATGTAACTTTGCCCCGGTTTTTCGTCATAGTAAGTCGAAATCTCACAAAAACACAACAGCCATCGAATTTAATCCATCCACCGCTAAGCTGCCGCGGATTCTTTTCATAGATGTTCTGCGGGCCTACGCTGTTCTGATGATGCTTCAGGGGCATTTCACAGATACCCTGCTTGCAGATTCTTATCGCGATTACAACAACCCGATTTTCGCCTTCTGGTCTTTTTTTCGCGGGATGACTGCGCCCATCTTTTTCTTTTCGGCGGGTTTGATCTTCACCTTTTTATTGTTGAAAGACGGCCGCCCGTTGGGGGATAACGAGCGCGTAAAAAAAGGCATCCGGAGGGCGTTTATGCTCATTGGACTGGCTTATTTGCTACGTTTCAACATCAATGCGCTGGTTTATTTCGACTACTTCCAGATAGAGCATTTTCATTCTATGTTTGCCATAGATGTCCTGCATTGTATGGGTTTGGCGCTGCTGTCCTTAATCGGCGTTTACGCGCTGCATACGGCCACTTTGGTGCCGCTGCCGCGATTGTTGCTGTTTGCGGGACTCATGGTCTTTTTCATCAGCCCTGATGTGGAAGCTGCTGATTGGTCGTGGCTGCCTTTGCCAATTGCGGCTTATTTCATAAAAAGTTTTTCAGTGTTCACCGTAGTGCCCTGGATTGGCTACTCATTGTTGGGCGGCGTCTTAGGCTACATTTTGCACAAACGGCCTGCGCTGGCGTTCAGCAACTGGTTCCCGGCAGCGATGGTTGGGAGCGGTCTCATGCTCCATTTTTATTCCACCAAGTGGTTCAAGCTATTGCACGTTTTTACCGGCTGGGATAACTTTCAGACCCTCGGCAATTACAACTACCTGTTCATCGAACTGGGCCATGCCATCATTGTGGCGGGCATCATTATGTACATCACCCCGTTGTGGAAACGGATGCCTTCATTAGTGCTGAAATTTGGCAGCGAAACGCTCACCGTTTACACCGTACACTACATTATTTTGTACGGCGCCGTTTTTGGCATTGGATTGTCTACTTTCTGGAAACATAGCCTTACCCCACTGCAATGTCTGATCGGCGCCCTGCTGTTCGAAGCCCTTTTCATCTGGATGGTTATTTACATTGAGCCCCTGCGGCAGTACTGGGCACGTTACGTTGTTGCAACGGTCGAGTACATTGGGAAAGCGACCCGGGTGATGGGTGCATTTGCCTGGCACCGGGCTTTTCACCGCCAGGCACGGCCTTTTCTCGCAGAAAATCTGCCTCAGGTTTATCGCTTATTGCCGAAAAGGTCTACCGGCACTAGGTCCCTACGGTTCCTGAGCGATGTCGAAGGACAGGATCGGGCTGACTAATCTGTGTCTGTCGAATCGTAAAGAACAAAGACCAACTGCGATATAACCGCCCCGTAAACTAACTTTCTTCAGATTACGTTATCCTTACTTGTACAGATTTGATACTTTTGCAATTCATTGTGGAATTGCACGCCACCGGGCGATGCAATAACGAAAAAAAATATCTGAGATAATGAAATATTCGATTGACAAGCAGGAGAAGTACGCTGTATTTCGGCTGGAAGAAGAAAACCTGAACTC
>JALHRK010000243.1 GCA_022841505.1 Saprospiraceae bacterium
TAAACCCCATGCCATTAGGTACGAATCCTTTTTTGTCATCACATGTTCGGAGCGATGCTTTATTTTTAAGCTTGCAGGGGGGATCGCAAGCCAGCGTTACCATCGTATCACACGCCTCCGCTACCCCAAAACCGAGTAACGAAAGTAGTACAACATTTTTGAAATTTCCAAAAAACCAAGGCAGGCAATAAGAAAAACCGTTCTTGTTGAAACTCACTGAAAGACAGGATGTTATCTCAAAAATCGTGGTCGCCCATACGCATGAGCGACCACGGTTAAAGCGTAAAATGTGATCCCGACAGGATTCGAACCTGTGACCTACTGATTAGCTTACCCCTACAGTTTTCACTGCGCTTACAAGGTACACTGGTGTATACTGCAAGTTTGTGGTCTGGACTATCACTTCACCATCTCAGGTGCGCCACGTTTAGTCTCTACGGAACCTTCCGAACCTACCCTTTATATTCGGTTCATCACAAGTTTCCTCGGGATTGCCATATTCTTTTCAGAACTTAGGTTTCCCCGATACGGTAGCGTCCACTTTGCAGGTTTTGTTTCCCTGCAAAGGCTCCTAATTTTGTTGTTTGCCTTTGCAAACAACGGCTTAAAGTCAGTTGCTCTATCCGGCTGAGCTACGGGACCAATTCTATTCTCTGAGTCTGCCAGCTAAAGCTGGCGACTACAAAAGCGGCGCAAAATTACGATTTTTAACAGCTTTTTGCGTTCAAGGCACAATAATTTTTCGAACCGCCCTGCCTTTCGGGCTGCGCATGTAAAGTGTATAAGTACCGGAAGGATAATTTCCAAGGAATAGTTCCCGGGTATTGCGCCCGGCGAAGCGCTGGCGCCCGGCAGCATCGAAAAGCAGAACCTCGTAGTCTGCCCAGGGCGTTTGCAGGGTGCAGGTGTCGTTTGCGGGATTGGGGAACACGAAAATTTCCGGTTCCGGTGCAGTGGGGGTATCCGTTGCGGTAACCAGGTTCAGGCGGATCAGAAAGGCATCGAAGCCGCCGGCTGACGGGTAGGTTTGGGCGCCAAACTGAATGGACTGGCGAAAACTGCCGGACGTCCAAAGTTGCCCGGTAGCGTCGGGGGCAAGCGACAACACTAAGGCATCGCCGGCGCTGTTGAGCCCTTCCAATCGGGTCAGTTGCAAAGCTGGATCAAACGCAGCCAAAAAAGCGCGAACTTGTCCTTCATTGGCCGTCAGGCTAACGCCGTCTATGGTCATGCTGCCTTCAAAATACCCGCTTATCGTGATGGTTTCGCCGTGAACGGCAATGCCGGTGGCCTGTTCTTGTACGGGGCCGCCCATCGAACGCGCCAGCAGGGGCGTGCCTTCGGGGGCGTAACGGAGGAGGTAAAAATCGGGGATGCCGTTGAGGCTTTGGATGGAAAAACCATCGGCGAGGTTCATTACGCCGATAAAACTCCCGGTGAGGTAGATATGACCGGTTGCGTCAACGGCTAAGTCGCTCACGTTGTCGTCGTGTACGCCGCCGGCTCTGCGTGCCCACAAGACCTGTCCGTCGGCATTGAACCGTGCCACAAAAACATCGCGGTCGGAGGTGTTGGCCACCAGGGTTTGATCGCCAAATTGTGCCTGCTTGTCGTAGAAGCCGCTGGCAATCACATCGCCGGTTGCGGGGTCAACAGCCAGCGCTTCGCCCCGGGTATTGTCCTGGCCGCCGCAGTTCAGCGCCCAGAGTAGTTGGCCGGCTGCCGTGAATTTTGCCAAAAAAAAGTCGGTGTTGCCGTGGGCGGTCAGGGTGGTGTCGGTTCCAAAAACCAATTGTCCCTGGAAAAAGCCGCTCAGGTAGATGCTGCCATCGGAGGCTATGGCGAGGTCGCCGGCTGCTTTCAGGGCGCCGCCGTCCAAAACTTTGCCCCAGAGGGGTTGCCCGGTGCTGTTGTAGCGGATCAGGAAAATGGCTTTCGGGTTTTGTGTGGCTTCCAATTGTAGCTCGCCAAACTGCGCCGTAAACCAAAAAGCGCCGGCGCAGACTACCCCACCCTGCGGATGTGCAGCCACACCTGCCGATTCTTCATCTAAAAAACTGCCGCCGGAAACCGCCCAGTCGAGGGCGCCGCCGGGGGTGGTTTTCAATAAAAAAAAATCCTGGCCGCCAAGGTTGGTGAGTGTTGTGCCGCCAAGGTTCAGTGCTGCGTTGTACGTGCCCCCCGCGTACACGCTGCCATCCGGAGCTATTGCCGTGGCGTTCAGCGCGTCGTTGCCCGTACTCCCGGCAATCAACGCCTGCCCCGCTGCTCCGGGGCCCATTTGCGCAAGCAGCGCAAGCACGATCAGTACTTTATTCATACCAAAAATGCAATTGCGAAAAGCGCCACCGAAAAGATGAGGCCGTACATAAATATGCCGTAACAGATACTGAGGTAGCGGTATTTTTTAGCCAAAACGATGCCGAGGTAAAAAAGGTCTTTGGTCATGGAGCTGTACAAAAAATCGCGGTCTTTGATCATTTCCATGATGCCCCAATGGAAGTCTTCGAAGCCCATGTTGTAGAAATTCCCAAAAAAAAGCAGGTTGGAGCGTTTTTGCTCAATATCTTCCCGGGTGAATTTGCCTTCTGTCACTTTGGGGCGCGTAGACAAAATAGCGTATACCAAAGCTGCCAGGCAAACGCACAACAGCACGATGGTAGGCAACACGAGGCGCGGGTTGTCGCCAAACTTGGGTACTAAGTTGGAAAGGACAATTGAAACAATGATGGCATTGATACTTAACATGATATTCGCCTTGTTGTCGGCAATGGAGCTGAGGTTGATGTGGGTGCGGTAGGTGGTGCGGTACATGGTTTCCACGCCGCGTCCGAGGTTCATTTCTTTCAGGTCGTTCTCTTTGATTTTTAGCTTTTTCTTTATTTTTTCCTTGTCACCGCTGTACAGAGCATCGTCAATGAGTTCTGCCAGTTTGGGGTTCGCGCGGAGCTTTTGTTTGCGCAATTGCCGGATATGCTTCACTTTTTGTTTCCCATAGATTTCATTGGCCACCTCGGTATGGTATTGATGGTTGGTCATGAAATCCAGTTCAAAATCCAGCCATTCCTGGTCCGACATCACGATGTTTTGAGTGAGGAGCAATTCCTGGCGCAATTTCCCGGTACGTTCCCAGTAGAATTCATTGCCGAGGTGGGAGAGGTCGGCGTCGCAGAGGAGTTCTTCGGTCAGGTTGCGCGGGCGTTGCGGCAGTTTGGTCGCCATGATGCACCCGGCAATGCGGTTGATTTTGGCGTCGGGGTAATTGTGTTTTGTCAAAAAATTGCGGGCGTTTTCGCAGGAGCGCAATTCGTGATTCGCCGGCCCTTCGTTGTAACCGGTGTCGTGAAACCATGCAGCCAACTGCAAAATTTCGAGGCTTTCTGCATCAAGATTTGCGTCTTCCGCTAATCGTCCCGCCGCGCCAACCGTATAACGGGTATGGTTCAGGTCGTGAAAATAGTGTTCGGGCTTGACGTTTGTTTCAATAAAAGCGGATACATGCGCTGCTGCTGCTTTCAGAATGTTGTTTGCCATTTTTGGTACGTTAAATAGCAAAGATAGAGAAAATAGGACAGCAGAAAAAACAAGCGGGTTATTTACAGCGCCCCCCGGAAATCCGGTATTCGTTTTCCGCCAGGTGGGCAGTCTTTGCCTCGAGGGTTACCTCGATGGTTTCCATCACGGCTTCTAAAGGGGCCTGATTAAATTTCCCCGAAAAGGGGCAATTAACTATGCCTGAACCGTTGAGGTCTATGTGAATTTTATAGTGCCGCTCCAGCGCTTCCACCACTTGTTTCATGGGGGCGCCACGAAAATCGAGCTTTCCTGTACGCCACGAGTGGGCAGGCAATTCCGGCGATTTTACGCGATCGAGACTGCCATCGGGCCTGCAGAGCCCGCGCTGGCCCGCCAATAAGACCAAAGGAGGCAGATCTGTATTCCCTTCAAGAGCCACTTTCCCACGTTCTACTTCCACTTCTGTTTGCGCCTCGCCACGGTAAGCGCGCACATTGAAGGCCGTGCCCAATACCCTGACGTTCGCATAAGTGGTAGCAATGATAAACGGGCGGTTGGCGTCTTTGGCGATGTCGAAATAAGCTTCTCCGTTCAGATTCAGTCGGCGGGAAGAGGCGGTTTGCATGTCCGGCGAATAGGCGATGCTGCTGTTTTCGTTCAGTACGACCTGCGAGCCGTCGGGGAGTTTAACATCCCGGCGCTCACCGGCTTTCGTGCTGATGGACACCATTGCAGGAGTCGAGGGGCTGTTGTAGACCTGCCAAACGGCAAAAAAGCCGGCCAGCAAAGCCACCGATGCGGCAATGGCGACCCAGTTCCGGCGGGGTTTCAGAGGGACGACTTTGGGTTCGGCAGCCTGCATTTTGGCTTTCAATTGCGCAAAGCCAGCCGAAGCATCCGGCTGAAAACCAGATTTATAGCGGGTGCTCATTTCCCAGGCCTTTTCGGTCTGGCGGGCTTCCACTTCATTTTCAGCAGCTTCGTTTCGCCAATGATCTAATTCATTAGCCGATGCCTCACTTAGGTTGCCCCTAAGTTTTTGGTGAAGGAGTAATATGTATTTTGAAATACTCATTTTATGCTCAGTTCCAAATGTCAGACACAGATACGGGGCGTCCCCACTACGATATTTTATCTTTTTTTTGTCGGGTATCCGGCATTTGAAGCAGCCACTTTCAGGTTTCCATCCAGGGCTGCAACGCAATGCGCATGTGTTTCAGGGCTTTTACAATTTGGTTTTCAACGGTTTTGATGGAAATTCCGAGATGGTCGGCGATTTCCTGGTACGACATTTCCTCAAAGCGGCTGAGGACGAAGACCAGCCTGCATTTTTCCGGCAATTCATCAATTGAACGGTCAATCAGTTGCTGCAATTCTTCAGAATCCAGTAGTTGAGTGACGGAGGGCGCCGTGCTCTCCACGTTCAGCATTTTATCTTCGTCGTCGGTGATTTTTTTCCGGTCGCGGATGTGGTTAAGCGCTTTGTTGACCACCGCGCGCCGGAGATAAGCTTTGATGGAAATGGTAAACTCGATGCCTTCTTTTTTTCGCCAAAGTTCAAAAAAAACTTCCTGGGTCAAGTCTTCTGCAAGCTGCGAGTCTGTCACAATCCGAAATGCCGCCTGGCAAAGATAAATATAGTACAACTGAAAGAGCGCTTCTATGGCTTTTTCAGTATTCTGCCGAAACAACGATTGAATTTCCTGGTCGGTGTATTGCTGCTGCAAGTTGCTATTGCGGTTTAAAGCCCCAAAAATAGCATTTCTTATTACACGGCCAACCAGTCAAATTTGGGAAACGATGCAGTATGGCATTTGAAATTGCAGAAAAAGGCTAAAATGTCAAATCTAAAAAGGCAAATCGAAAAACTATTTTATCTTTCCGCTTGAAAACCACTTTAATCGTTTATCTCTCTTAAATCACTCAATGTTATGTCCAATAGAGAATCCTGGGGTTCGCGGGTAGGTTTGGTCCTGGCTATGGCAGGTAATGCTGTCGGCTTGGGGAACTTCCTCCGGTTTCCCGTACAGGCTGTCCAGAACGGCGGCGGCACGTTCATTATTCCTTATTTGACCTGTTTTCTGCTCATGGGCATTCCGTTGCTTTTTGTAGAATGGAGCATGGGGCGTTTCGGCGGCAAATTCGGTGACCACTCCACGCCATTCATTCTCAGCAACATGGCGCCTAAAAAGCAATTCCTTTGGAAATACGTAGGGGTCTTCGGCATTTTTACAAACTTGGCCGTGGCTGCCTACTATTGCTACCTTGAAAGCTGGACCTTATCTTATACCTGGCATTCCGTAGCGGGTTCTTTCCAGGGGCAAACAGCGGAGGGCGTAGCCAATTTCTTTAATAGCTACGTGATGAATCCGGGATGGGAAGCCTTTTCTTTTTGGATTTTCTGTCTGATACTCAATACGTATATCTTGTCCCGTGGCCTGAGTGGCGGGGTTGAAAAAGTTGCTAAAATCGGGATGCCGCTGTTGATCTTATTCGGCATTTTCTTAGCGTATAAAGGACTGACTATTGAAGCCGGCGTTGACGGCGCAAAATACAGCAGTTCGGAAGGTCTGAATTTCCTCTGGTCGCCCACCCCGGGCAGTTCCATCTGGGACCCCAAGGTCTGGGTAGCCGCTGCCGGTCAGATTTTCTTTACCCTTTCGGTCGGGATGGGCAGTATCCACTGCTACGCTTCTTACATGCGCCAGCGCGATGACGTGGCGCTGAATGCCATGAGCGCCGGCTGGATGAACGAATTTGTGGAAGTTTGCCTCGGTGCTGCCATCGTTATTCCGATTTCGATTGGATACTTCGGTATTGAATGGGTCATTGAAGCCACCAAAACCGGCGGCCTCGGACTCGGTTTCCGCACCCTGCCCTACCTTTTCCAGCAATGGGGTCCTGTATTGGCTGTAATCAGCGGACTTTTCTGGTTCGGGTTGCTTTTCTTTGCCGGCATCACCTCTTCGCTGGCCATGGGAACACCCTGTATGGGCTTTTTGCAGGACGAATTCAAAATGAGTCGGCAAAAAAGCGCCTGGACGTTCGGGGCTGCGATTTTCATTTTGGGTCTGCCAACGGTGCTGTTTTTCAAATACGGCGTCTTCGATGAATACGACTACTGGGCTGGAACGATTTCGTTAGTGGTCTTTGCCCTACTTGAAATTATCCTGTTTGCCTGGATATTCGGCATGGAAAAAGGCTGGAAGGAGATTACTTCCCACGCAGACATTAAAGTACCGGGTATCTTTAAGTTCGTCATCAAGTGGGTGACACCCGGTTTATTGTTGTTCGTATTTGTCGGCGCTTTTTTCAAGCCGGTTGACAACGACTGGAATGCCGTGTTCCAGGGAACCTGGGTACTGGACAACGGCTCAGTCATCAATACCATCCTGAATACCGGACTGCACGAAAAAATTGCCGCTACCACCGATGCTACGCAATTAGTAGAATTGAATAAACAACTGACATTCATTAACTGGTCCCGTTTGTTGCTCGTAGCTACTTTTGCCGGAATCGCGGCATTGGTTTATATTGCTTACCGCAAACGGGTCAAAGAAGGAAGATGGGTATGAACTCACAAGCTTTGATTACCATGATCCTGACCAACTTAGTGGTTGCAGGATTCACCGCTTTCTTTTTCTGGAAAGTGCTGAAAACGCCGCATGTCGGGCATTCAGACGACGCGGAGTAAAGCGTGACAGCAGAGAGGCTGTCTCCTAAATGGCAAGTGGCAAGGTGCAAGACTTGTCCCGTATAGCGGGAAGGCAAATATTTGGTGGATCCTTCAAATTGGTGGGAAATGACAAAAAACCAATCAATTTGAAGGGAAATCGAAACTAAATTGCCCCTTCTCTCTTGCATTTTGCCTTTTGGCCCACTTATGAGACAGCCTCTCTCTGCATATTTACAAAATAGAATCCTGCAGAAAGTCAAATTTCTCCGGGTGGTCGGTCGTATAGTGCAACCCGCGACTCTCGCGGCGCATACTGGCCGAGCGGGTAATCAGGTACGCAATGGTGATGAGGTTGCGTAGTTCACACAACTGCGGAGAGATCGTGGTGGCGCTGTAAAGGCCCTCCGTTTCTTTATAAAGCAACAAAAGCCGGTCGCTCGCGCGTTGCAGGCGCACATTGGAGCGTACGATGCCCACGTAGCTGCTCATAATTTCCTTTAATTCCTTCAAACTCTGGGTAATCAGCACCATTTCTTTCGGATCGGTTGTGCCGCCTGCATTCCAGTCGGGAATCCCTTTTTTCACGGCAACGCCGTCTATTTTTTCCAGCACATCAAGCTGAATGCGGTCGGCAAAAACCATCGCTTCCAGCAAAGAGTTGGAAGCTAAGCGATTGGCGCCGTGCAACCCCGTACAGGTACATTCGCCAACGGCGTACAGGTTGTGGATCGTACTGCGTCCGGCTAAATCCACCCGAATCCCCCCGCACATGTAGTGACAGGCCGGCACCACCGGGATCATGTCTTTCATCGGGTCTATGCCAATGCTGATGCATTTTTCATAAATCGTAGGGAAATGCGCCAAAAAAGCTTCTTTTTCCAGATGCCGGCAGTCGAGAAACATGCATTCATCACCACTGATTTTCAGCTCGTTGTCAATGGCGCGGGCCACAATATCGCGCGGCGCCAACGATAGCCGTTCGTCGTATTTGTGCATGAATTCCTGGCCATCGCGTTTTTTCAGGATGCCTCCAAATCCGCGTACCGCCTCCGAAATCAGAAAGGACGGGTTATCGCCCGCCGGATTGTAAAGCGAGGTGGGGTGAAACTGCACAAATTCCATATTCTCCACGTGCCCCTTGGCGCGGTAGACCATCGAAATGCCGTCTCCGCTGGCGATGACGGGGTTTGTTGTACTGCGGTATACCTGGCCTGCGCCGCCGGTTGCAACCACGGTAATCCTGGAAAGGAAAGTTTCGATCACGCCGCTTTTTTTGTTCAGCGCATAAGCGCCGTAGCATTCGATGGCCGGGGTCAGGCGCGTGACGTTGTAGCCCAGATGGTGTTGGGTGATGAGGTCCACCACAAAATAGTGTTCCAGCAAATGGATATTGGAAAGTGTTTCCGCTTTGGCGATCAGTGCGCGCTGAATTTCCCAACCCGTAAGGTCTTTGAAGTGCAGAATGCGGTTTTCACTGTGCCCGCCTTCGCGCCCCAGGTCGTAGGATTCGCTTTTGTTTTTGTCGAAACGGGTGCCCCATTCGATGATTTCGCGCACCCGTTCGGGGCCTTCTTTCACCACAATTTCCACAGCTTCGCGGTTGCAAAGGCCGTCGCCCGCGTCGAGGGTATCTTCGATGTGTTTGTCGAAAGAGTCCTTTACGGCATCCCAGACAGCCGCCACACCGCCTTGCGCATAACGCGTATTGCTTTCGTTGTCAACGGTTTTTGTCAGCACCGTTATGTTTAAATCCGGGCGTTTTTCGGCAATTTTAATCGCCGTGGTCAGTCCGCCGATGCCGGCGCCGAGGATGAGGATATCCGTTTCGACCATTTTATAAGGAGATTTTAGATGTTAGATTTTAGATGTTAGACGCGGCTGTTTAGTGTCTGTCCATTTAGTCCCGTGTCTGTTCTTTTTAGTCGGGTGTCTGTTCTTTAGAGTTCGAGAGCAAGGCATGCGAAGGGCCAAAAGTGGGAGTCCCGCCCGCCGGACGGGATGACCAATTTTGGCTCTTCGCATAACGCAGCTATCGGACTATAAAGACACACACCTAACGTTTGGTGGCAAAAAAGTGTTTTAACAAAATACTGCACGGTTCGGAAAGAATGCCAAATTCCGTCCGGGTTTTCGGGTGCAACACGCCTTTACCAAAACGCATGAAGCCCCTTTTATCGTCCGCAGCGCCGTATACGAGGCGGCCCAATTGCGCCCAATAAAGCGCGCCGGCGCACATGGCGCAGGGCTCCAAGGTCACGTAGAGCGTGCAGTCCTCTAAATATTTGCTGTTGAGATAATTCGAAGCGGCGGTGATGGCGATGATCTCCGCGTGCGCAGTGATGTCGTTCAGTTGCTCGGTTTGGTTGTGCCCGCGGGCAATGATCTGGTTTTGGCACACGACTACGGCGCCCACCGGCACTTCGCCTTCGTCAAAAGCGATTTGGGCTTCCCGGAGGGCTTGCTGCATGAAATGGGCGTCGGAATGGATGGTGAGCATGTGTAGTTTGGATGCGGTTTATTTATATGGTAGGTAATCCCAATGACTTAGAGCTTGTTGGGGAATCCATCAATTGGCTGCGGTCGGCAAATTTTATTTTATACTGCGTTGGATTTTTTCGCCGTAGCTGCCGGCTATGTCTGCAAAAATCGA
>JALHRK010000244.1 GCA_022841505.1 Saprospiraceae bacterium
AAAGTCACGGCCATCGTAGGGGCCAGCGGCAGCGGCAAAACTACGCTGATCAAGTTGCTGCTTGGGTTTTACCAGCCGACTCAGGGCAGTATCCGCGTGGGAAATATTGCTTTGCGCAATGTGGATCCGCAACTTTGGCGCGCCCAGTGCGGTGCGGTGATGCAGGACGGGTTCATTTTTTCAGACAGCATTGCGCACAACATCGCGGAAAGCGAAGATTCGGTTGACCGCGCCAAGTTGCTGCGGGCGGTGCAAGTGGCCAATGTGCAGGAGTTTGTGGAATCTTTGCCGCTGGGTTACAATACCAAAATCGGCGCGCAAGGCAATGGCCTGAGCCAGGGACAACGCCAGCGCCTGCTCATTGGGCGGGCTGTTTATAAAAACCCGCCTTACCTCTTTTTTGATGAAGCCACCAATGCTTTGGATGCGGAAAATGAGCGGGTTATTGTTGAAAATCTCCGCAATTTCTATGCGCAAGCCAGCCCCTTCCCATCCTCCCCAGAGCGGGAAGGCGCCAAAACCGTCATCGTTGTCGCGCACCGCCTCAGCACGGTGAAAGACGCTGACCAGATTCTTGTTTTGCACAAAGGCACGCTGGTGGAGCAGGGCACCCACGAATCGCTGGCCGCGGCGAAGGGGTATTATTATCGGTTGGTTAAGAATCAGTTGGAGTTGGGGTTGTAAGCCACCTTACCGCAACAGCGTCACGTCCCCGACAACCACTTTTTCTTCTTCGCACAACCGGACAGTCGCTTTGAAAACGTATACATCGGAAGGTGCACTTTGGGCTTTTGACCGGCCATCCCACGGTGTATTCCCCTGATATACCGCTTCCCCCCAGCGATTGTAAATTACCATTTCGTAGGTTCCCTGGGCGATAAGCGGACGGAATGCATCGTTTCGACCATCCCCGTTAGGCGTAAATGCTTTTGGAAACTCCACATCGCACAATGGCGGCGCCACGTTGATGGTAATACTGGCGGTATCGGTACAACCCAGAGGCGAAGTGATCGTCAGGAGATAAGTGGTGGTCGTTTCGGGCATCGCAACGGGATTTGGACAATCAGTGCAGCTTAGGTTTGTCGCAGGCGACCACAAATACGTGCCGGCGCCGCTGCCCGATAGTTGGGCGGATTCCCCTGCCACAAGGTTCGTCAGGTCTGCCTGTACCCCCGCGACGGGCTGGGGATTCACGGTTACAAGCACAGTGTCCTGTGCGGTGCAGCCGTTTTCAGTCGAAGTCAAAACCAGGGTTGCCGTACTGTTACCGGTGAACTGCGGGGTAGCGCTGGAAGGGTCATCAACTAAATCTTCAGGCGACCAAACGAGGGTGCCGCTTCCAGTGCCATTGAGTTGAACCGGGTCGCCTTCGCAGGCAGAAATGTCAGGACCAGCGTCGAGGTCAAATCCCGTTTGCAGGACTTCCACTGAATCTACGCCGACCCCGCAGCCAGAAGTGACCGTAACGGCGTATAACCCCGGGGCTGAAACTTGTATCGTTTGGGTGGTACCTCCATTCGACCAGTCATAAGTGGCGCCTGGGATTCCGGCATCCAACAGCACGGATTGTCCGTTACAAATGTTTTGTACCTCCCCAAGGTTGACGGCCAACGGCGGATCCTCATCGAGACGAAAAATAGAATTATCAAAATTAGGCAGGCCGAAAAACTGCTCATCCTGCCCTGTCTCAAAAGTGATTATTTCTAAATCCAAAAAAGGCGCCAAATTGGGGCAAACAATGGCAGACAAGTACACTGCGTCTATAAAAAAACTGGTTTGCAGAAAGTAGATGTTGCCATCAGGCCCCAATTGCATTTGAGCATTGATCAACCCTGTATTTTGAGTATTGCCGACGACCGTTTTACTTCCCTCAATGTCAGCAGCGGACAAGTCAAAATAAAATACTTCTTCAGAATTGGTACTAAACAGGCGCTGGCTATTGGGTGAAAATTCTTGGTTATCCAGGCCATTGAGCGCCAGTGGATCACTTACGACGCCTGTTGCCGGATCAAATTTGCATAGCACTGCACCGAGGGATGCACCACTACATAGCCACTGGCCATTTGGAGCGCCTTTAATGATACCCGTCGTTGCAGACACGACATTTACATCAAACAACACCGGGTTGCCCACGCCTGCAGCAGTCACCGGGAACACGGCATAGCCTGACTCGTCCGATTGGTGTACAATGACCCAATAATCCACTCCATTTGCGTGTCGAATCGCGCAAAGCCCTTCATAAGTAGGCACATAAACCGATCCGACGTAAGCCGACACCCCGCCCAATCCGCTGTTCAAGTTCATATCAACTTCAAAATAAGAAAGGCCCCTGCCCAAGGGCTGGCTGGGGACCGACCCGCCAATATTGTACTCCACTTCTTCCATGGTGAAGAGGTAATAGCGGTTGGGACTACCTGGCTTTGGAATGATCACCGAAGATTGCGCTGAGCTAAAGCCGCCGCCTTCGGTATTGCCCATATCGTACATCACGGCATGGTTCCGGTTCCAGATTTTACCGCTGGATTGACCACTTTGAATGGGATCGCGCCCACCGCCATTTGTATAGAACTGCAAATCGCCGTCGGCGTCCGAAATGCTGGCGCATCCTTCAAAGGTTTGCATCGAACTTGGTGAAATGAGCTGTGGCGAGCCCGAATTAAAATCCAGTGCAAATCCAAAACCGAAATGCCAGATGTTTCCTTCTTTTTGTGCTTGAACCTGTGCCGCAAAACAGCAAATTATTAAAACAGTATACCGTATTTTTTTCATATACCCCTGATTTTTAATAACTTTATCGCACCCCCGCTTTCCGCAAACGCTTTTTAGCCCGGCGAGCGCGTACCCAATGAATAAACCCAAAAAAAAGCGTTAAGCCTGCGGCAAACAAAAGGACTCCTCCGAAGGCAGAAAGTAAAAGGGAGTTCAATATAAATGAAGATCCTAAGCCTTTTGCCAGCAAAAGCCCACCCAATATGCCCGTGATGGCGGAAGTGATGGTCAATGCAATCGCCGATTTCCGATGCTTTCGGTAACAGGCTTCCTCTACTTTTTGTTGAGTTTCCGGAACAGTATCTTTCAATACAGGCACAGGAATAGTATCCAATACCTTTAGATCAGGTAGCATAAAAGAATGAACGGCCTTACTTTGTGTGGGAATTAAAAACAAAAAAGACAGGCAAAAATAAACCCCAATAAGCGGAGTCAGGGAGAAGCGATTTCGCATGGTTTTCAGTTTTATGGGGCTAAGTTACAAATAGAAAAAGGTTAAAGGTTAAAGCGAATTTGAAGATAAGTGAATTTGAAAATTTGAAAATTAGAGATACGTAATTTGGAAGGTTACATAATCCCTTTTGGTTGAATATTCAAATCAGCTCATTGTCAAATCCCTACTTTAACCTTTACCCTTTCTCCTTTAACCTTAGAATCAGCTCTTCTTCACCTTAATGCTGCAACCGATGGCTTTGGTGGTAGCCGGATTCGGCGCCTGGTTGTTTTCCATGTACTTGATCGCCATTTCGATGTAGTTCACTTTTACAGCGGCAGGGTCTTCTGCGTTGTCATCCATTGCGCCGGTGTAGCGCAAGACCATGTCTTTGTCTAAGACGTAGAACTCCGGCGTACGCGATGCGCCATACTGCGGGAATACTTTCTGGCCGTCGTCAAACAAGTACGGGAAAGTGAAATTTTTCTCTTTCGCGCGTTGCTGCATGGCTGCAAAATCGTCGCCAGGCTTCAGTGCCGGGTCGTTTGGCTGGATGGCCACAACCGGATAGCCCATAATGGACGTTTTTTTGTTCAGGGCAATGATGCGGTCTTCGTACAACACGGCAAACGGGCAGGTATTGCAGGTGAACGTAACGATGTACCCTTTTGGCGCTTTGCCGTTGGCATCTTTAATGCCGGCTAAGGAATAGGTTTTGCCATCCACGCCTTTGAGTTTGAAATCCGGCGCTTTGTCGCCAATTTTCAGGCCGTCGGTTGCCGGAGCAGTTGCTGCAATAAATACCGCAGCAAGTGCGGCCAATGCTAAAGAGAATCCGAATATTCTTTTCATAGCAGAAAAAGATTTTTTATGTGAGAAAAATGTCTGTATCGTGGTACTGGTTATTTGTTATCGGTTACTGGTTGGATTCGTTGATCGTTGTAGGTTGTTCGTTGTTCGTTCTGTTCTCGCGCCCCAATCTTCAAATTTTCAAATCATCAAATCTTCAAATCCTTCAACATTTTTTCCAACTCCTCATAATCCGAAAACTGGTCATCCTTGAACGCTCTTTTGCGGGCATTGTAGATCAGGGTTACCGGAATGGCGCCACTCCAGTCGGGTGTGACTTTGTCTATCCAGTTTTGGTATCCGGAATCGGTCAGGGCCACCACCGTGGGTTTTAGTTTCCGGGACTGCACAAAAGGCAGGAGCTTTTTTTCAAGGTCTTTTTTGAAATCGAGGCTCACGAGTACCACTTTAACCTTCTGATCCCGGAATTGTTCGTGCAATTGCTCAAACCAGGGCAGTTCTTCCACGCAGGGTTTGCACCAGGTTGCCCAAAAATTCACAACGTACGTGGTATCGTTGTCGAAGTGCAGCCAATGTTCAAAATCGTCAAATTTGGAATAAACCGGGATGCCGCCCAGCATGGCCGAAGGCGCCACAACCGGGTGTGCCGGAGCATCGGATTGTGCCTCCGATTTGCAACTGGCGAAGAGTTGAAGCGTCACCAATAAGGCAATGAATAGTCTGATCATTGTGCGTGTTTACAGTTTTCAACACAAAATGACGAAAAATAGCTGAAAAACAGGGCTTTTTGTTCTGTTAAAAGCGTGTTAAGGCTGGGGGAGGAAAGAGGGGAGGGAAGGTAGAGGGTAGAAGGTAAGCTACATCCCATCTTCAAGGACAATGTATCCATCGAGGAAACGCAATCTTTCTACCTTCTACTTTATACCCTCTACTCTCTAGTATTCACTCGTCAAATGAAATTCCACCTTCCCATGATTTTCCTTTGCCATCTGGAGGGCCCAGGCGCTTTCCGCCAAAAAAACGAGGTTGCCGTATTTGTCGCGAGCCATGTCGCGTTTGCGGCGGTCGAGGAATTCTTTCAGGGCTTTGTCGTCGTCGCAGCTCACCCAAAAGGCTTTGTATAAATTAAGCGGCTCGTAGGTGCAAGCCGCGCCGTATTCGTGCTGGAGGCGGTACTGGATCACATCGAATTGCAGGGCGCCCACTGTACCGACGATTTTGCGGCCGCTGATTTCACGGGTAAACAATTGCGCAACGCCTTCATCCATCAGTTCTTCCAGCCCTTTGTTCAGTTGTTTGGTTTTTAGCGGATCTGCGTTGTTCACGTAGCGGAATTGCTCCGGCGAAAAGCTCGGGATGCCTTTGAAGTGCAGCGATTCCCCTTCGGTGATGGTGTCGCCGATTTTAAAATTGCCCGAATCGTACAAGCCCACCACGTCGCCAGGGTAGGCTTCGTCCACAACCGTTTTTTTATCGGCCATGAAAGAAGTCGGGTTTGAAAACTTCATTTGCCGCGCCTGGCGCACGTGCAGGTAATTGACATTGCGCTGAAAACGCCCCGAACAGATGCGCAGGAAAGCAATCCGGTCGCGGTGTTTGGGGTCCATATTGGCGTGGATTTTAAATACAAAACCACTAAATTTTTCTTCGTTGGGCAAAACAAGGCGCTCCTCGGTGTGCCGGGGCAAAGGTTGCGGCGCGATTTCCACAAAGCAGTCGAGCAGCTCGCGCACCCCAAAGTTGTTGACCGCGCTGCCGAAAAACACTGGCGAAACGCGCCCTTCCAGATAATCTTCGCGGTCGAATGCCGGGTATACTTCCTCCAAAACATTGGCGTCGTCGCGCAATTCGGCAGCCGCGCGTTCACCTACGCGTTTGTCCAATTCCGGATCAGATAAATCCGTGATTTCAATCACATCCTCTTCTTCCTGCTTGCCGTGCGGGCGGAACAGGACGAGCTTTTTTTCATACCGGTTGTACACGCCCTGAAAGCGTTGACCCATGCCCACCGGCCAGCTCAGCGGACAAACCTTGAGCTTGAGCTTTTGCTCGATTTCGTCCAGCAGGTCGAACGCGTCTTTGCCTTCGCGGTCGAGTTTGTTGATGAATACAATGATCGGCGTATTGCGCATGCGGCACACTTCCACCAATTTTTCGGTTTGTTCCTCCACCCCTTTGGCCACGTCAATGACGGTGATGACACTGTCCACTGCCGTCAGCGTTCGATAGGTATCTTCCGCAAAATCCTTGTGACCCGGCGTATCTAAGATGTTGATTTTTAAATTCCGATAATCAAAAGCCATGACGGAAGTCGCCACCGAAATACCCCGTTGCCGCTCAATTTCCATAAAGTCGGACGTCGCGCTGCGTTTGATTTTGTTCGATTTAACGGCCCCGGCCACCTGGATGGCGCCGCCAAAAAGCAGGAGTTTTTCTGTCAGGGTAGTTTTTCCCGCATCGGGGTGGCTAATGATGCCGAAAGTGCGCCGGCGGCTGAGTTCTTCAAGAAACGACATGGATCGTGTTAGCTTTTTTCCATACTACTGAACATTTTCATTTCGAGCTTCAGACCTTATTGGTTTTTAAAACCTATAAGGTCTCATTACGCGAAAATGTCCAATAGCCTGGCTTTTTTCAATTGAAGGGGCAAAGGTAAGCCATTGTCTTGAATTCACAGCGTTGAGATTCAAGCGGTCGGTTTTAAGGTAGTCTTCAATAATAATTCAGGGCGCAACATGCCGTGTTCGAGGTAATCCATTAATTCCGGAGCATGAAGAACGGAGAGGTACACCTGGACGCTGTTGGACAGATTAAGCTGTAAAATAGCATGCTTCGGGCAGGTCAGCAAGTAGATGCGGGTGAAATCACGACCGGGATATCCGAATGGCGCGTTGGCTGGAAGCGCTCCCGACAACAATAATCGGGCGTGTCGGATTTCCTGCCAGGTGATGTGGCGGTATTGCAGTTGATAAGGGAAATACCGAATTTCCCATCCTTTTTCTGAAACCCGAAAACCCAGATTGATATGGGTGGCTAATAAAAAAACAAAAACCGCAAACAACAGCAGCAGCAGGTGAACCATCGGGCCAAGCGGCGCCCAGGCCAAACCAGTTTCAGCGCCGGCCAGTGCAGTCAATTGAAAACCAGCAATACCGACACTGCTCCATTTGAGTAGCAGGGTATTGCGATTGCGCAAATAATTTGTTTCGGCGTACATACTTGAATTTTTTTCAAAAATAAATGACTTTGCGCACCGAAAGCAGCACCAATGAGCAAGTGGTTCCTGCATGCGAACAACTGGCAAACACGGAATGCGTAATAGCTTTTTTTTGACTGACTAAATGAGCAATTGGCAGGTTTGAACGCGTAACTGGTTAAGCCGGATCAAAATTCTTGAGCGATCTTTGTCTGGAAAGAACGATCTGGATAACATGCAGCTACAATCAGCCAAGTTTTTGAAATATACCCGCTATCGGATACCTAACCGGTTCACCTGGCTAATTGCAGTTTTTTTCTTCGGTTTGGCCGCTGCATTGCCTGCCCAAAAGCAGGTGGGACGGGTGCCGGCGCCGGGCAACCAAAGCCGCAGTACAGCGATTAAAGACAAATTTAGTCGTTATCGCCAATACACCATGAAAGATGGCTTGTCCAACAATTCTGTGAGGGCCATTGCGCAGGATGAAGATAATTTCATGTGGTTTGGTACGGAAGAAGGCCTGAACCGATTTGATGGAGAACGCTTTACGTCTTTTTTTAACCGATACAACAACAAAGGTATTCCTTACGACGACATTTCCGTCCTGCTAACTTTGCCGGGACACCGGCTGCTCATCGGCACAGGGAAAGGGCTTTGCGTTTTGGATACCCGCAAACTGGAATTTGCCCCGGTGAATTTGCCGAACCATCAGACTGCTTCCGCAAACGAGCAATCCGTGCAGGCTCTTCACCTCGACCGCAAGGGGCAGATTTGGGTGGGTACCAATGCAGCAGTTCACTTGCTGAATGACAAAATGAAAGTCGTAGCTTCCTTTTTCAGACCGGCCCCCTTCGCGCAATCGCTCAACGATGCATTTGTATTGGAGTTTCTGGAATTCCCAAACGGCACGGTTGCAGTGAAAGCCAAGGAGAAGACTTTGCCTGGCAAAAGCACATGGCATGTTATTGATTTTCAAAAACAAAAAGCAGAACCGCTCTATCATTTGCACCCCGGTTATGGTGTGCTGGATACGGCATACGCGCAAAACAGCGTCGCTTCAGACGGGCAGCAGCACCTCTGGTTCACCGCAACCCATGTTTTGTCCACCCCTAAAATCTTCCATTTCGACTTTAATACAAAGGCATCCCGCTTGTTATTGGAAGAAAAAAATGCAAAAAACCAACCTGCTGTTGCCCGCCGGTTTAACCGTCCGTATTTATTGCCAGACAGCCTGCTTATGGTGCAGCAGTATTTTGGAAGCCCCTTGATCTATGACCTCCAAAGCGGCTTTACGATGGAACTCCCCCGATGGAAAACCTCGGTTCCGGATGGCAAGAGCATCCTCAATTTTGTCGATCGCGACGGCAATCTTTGGCTCTGCCCGCGCTTTGAAGGCATTTATTTTCTGACCTTAAAAACCCTGCCTTTCACCCCTATGACAGCCCTCAACGACGTGCATCGGCAAATGATGAAACAGGAGGGTGTTTCGGAGGAATGGTTCGGATTCACCGGCATCCAGCATGCCGGGCGCTGGGTGGTTGGCAGCGGCAATGGAGGGCTGTACAGCATGGACCGTACTGCTGCTGGAATCAGTGGTCGAATTCTGAGCAATACTTTCGAGAGCTACGCTTACCCCTTTGCATTTACACCCTATCGCGGCGACACGCTGTGGATGCATACGCTGGGTGGGTTGTATTGGTACGATGTGGTTCAAAATACGCATGGCATTGTGAAGCATTTAATTCCCGGCCTTGAAACCCTTGACCCCCGCTTTATTCACCGCGACCGCGACGGCTTGATCTGGAGCCGGGTCAGGGGCAACGGCGTTTGTTATTTCGATACCCGAACCCGAAAATTCCACCATTTTCCAAGCCAGGGCAACCAACCGCCTTTTCCGATTTTGTCGGCAACAGCAGTCACAGAAGCCCCCGACGGCGACCTCTGGTTCAGTTTTGGAGAGGAAGAAAAGTACCTCGTGCGGTGGCGCCGCAAAACCCGTGTTTTTGAAAAAGTCGCGCCACTTAACCTTACGGAACGCGGCTGTACGAAAGCATTTGAATTGCTGGCCGACCACAATAACAATTTATGGCTGTTTACCCTCGAAGGATTGTTTGTGATGAATCTGCAAACCCTTCGGGTAGAATCAATGGGCAAAACCAACGGCATGTCAACCAACCGGCCAAATGCGGCCTGCCTGGACAAACAGGGAAACCTTTGGTTTGCCACACCTTACGGGTTGAGCCGGTGTGATCCGAAAAGCAAAAACGTGCGCACCTTCTATGAATCCGATGGCTTGCTTTCGGATATTGTGATCCACGTAAAACTGATGGATACTACCCGAAACATCCTGTTCGTTTCCACCAGTCGTGGCATGTGC
>JALHRK010000245.1 GCA_022841505.1 Saprospiraceae bacterium
CTTGCTTATTTATGACGACCGGAACGGGTTTTATATGGGAGGTGGCGGTGGACGGTAGACGGTGGACGGTGGACGGTAGACGATGGACGGTGGACGGTGGACGGTGGACGGTGGACGGTGGACGGTGGACGGAACCAATAACGAATAACAAATAACCATTAACAAAACTATGTGGTCAATATACCGGAAGGAAATCAATGCATTTTTTAGCTCGTTGGTGGGCTATATTGTTATTGGCGTGTTTTTGATTACCCTTTGGTTAGTCATGTTTGTTTTTCCGCAAACCAGTTTGCTGGAAAGCAACTATGCTTCGCTTGACCAGTTGTTTTCCATGGCGCCGAACATTTTTTTATTTTTAATGGCAGCCATTACCATGCGGTCATTTGCCGAAGAGCACCAAAACGGAACCTTTGAATTGCTGGCGACGCGCCCGTTGCGCGACCTCGATATCGTGCTGGGCAAATATTTGGCCTGCATGACGCTGGTTGTGTTTGCCCTGATTCCAACCCTGCTGTATTACGCAACGGTTCACGTGCTCGGATCGCCTCCCGGCAACCTCGATTCCGGGGCCATAGCCGGGTCGTACATTGGATTGTTGTTTTTAGCCGGTGCGTTTGTCGCCATTGGATTGTTTGCCTCTTCATTGGTCAGCAACCAGATTGTGGCGTTCATTCTGTCCATTTTTCTGGGATTATTGCTGCACTGGGGATTTTATTATTTCAGCGAACTGCCGATTTTTTTGGGCAAAACGGATGACCTGGTTCAAATGATTGGGATGGAATACCACTATGAATCCATCAGCCGGGGCGTTTTGGACACGCGCGATTTGATCTACTTCCTGTCGGTCATTGCGTTGTTTATTGTGCTCACCCTGGTCTCATTGGACAGGAGAAAATGGTAAAAGAAAAAAAATGAGTAAAAGCACAAACAGGCGGGTTCAAGTATTCCTGCAGTTAGGGTTGTTCACCGGCGTTTTGTTGTTTGTGAACATCTTGTCTAATGCGCGTTTCAGCGGGAAACCCCTGTACGCACAGTTCGACCTGACGGAAGAAAAACGATTCACCCTCACCCCGGGGTCGCGCGAGCTGCTGCGCAATCTGGATGACGTGGTTTTTGTCAATGTCCTGTTGGAGGGGTCATTCCCTGCGGGATTCAAACGGCTGCAAGACGCAACCCGAGAGGTGCTCGACGATTTTCGTTCCGAATCGGGTTACCTCGAATACGAATTCGAAGATCCTTCAGACGGCACGATGGAGGAGGTCAACGCGCGCCGGGAAGAGTTAAAAAAAGACAATATCCTCCCCATTAACCTGCGCGTCAAAGAAAACGACGGCAGCAGCGAACAGTTAATTTATCCGTACGCGATCTGTTATTATAAAGGCCGGAGTATTGCAGTTAACCTGCTTGAAAACGAAATTCCGGGCGTTGCACCCGAGATCATCCTGAACAATGCGGTTCGCTTGCTGGAGTATAAATTTTCCAGCGCCATTCAGAAGCTGAGAGATGGCCACAAGCCGGTGATTGCTTTCACAACCGGACACGGCGAGCTGACCGGTTTGGAAACCGCCGATTTTGAAAAAACGCTCCGGCAGTACTACGACACCGGCCGCATCCATTTAGACAGCTTAGTGGCCATCAGTCAGGATGCCTCCCTTTTGGTCGTGGCCAAACCCCGACTGCCTTTTTCTGAAAAAGACAAATTTAAACTGGATCAATACGTCATGCACGGCGGCAAAATCCTGTGGCTGATTGATAAAATCCGCGTAGACTTAGACAGCCTTCAGGGCCGCAAAGAATATTTTCCCACAGAATACGAACTGAATCTGGAAGACTTGTTTTTCAATTACGGGGTGCGCATTGAGCCCAACTTAGTCCTCGACATGCAGTGTTCCTCCATTCCTTTGGTGACGGGTACTTTGGGCAATGCGCCGCAATTCGATTTGTTTTCCTATCCCTACCACATCACTGCCACGCCAAGAACGGATCACCCGGTATCGAAAAGCCTGAACGCCGTGAACCTCTTCTACCCTTCCACCATCAAATGGGACATCGGCGCCGGGATGCAAATCAAAAGAACGCCGCTGCTGGAATCTTCACCCAATTCGCGCTTCCAGTACCTGCCTGTGGGGATGAATTTCGAGTTTTTGCGCTACGACCTCGACCCGGCAAAATTTGACAAAGGCTCGCAGACCCTTTCGGTTTTGATGGAAGGGGTTTTCCCTTCGATGTACAAAAACCGCGTTTCTGCCGAGATGATGTCGGGGCTGGAACAATTGGGCACACCGTTTAAATCCGAAAGCGCGGCTACCGCCATGATTGTCGTTTCAGACGGGGATGTGGTAAAAAACAAAGTCAATTTCAACCAGGAAGGGCGTCCGTCGTTTTTACCATTGGGTTTCAACGAGTTCAATAAAGGGTATTATGCCAACAAAGATTTTTTGATCAATGCAGTAGAGTACCTGATGGCGGAAAGGGGCTTCATTGAAGCGCGGGGAAAAGAAGTAAAGCTTAGATTGCTTGACTCTGTAAAAGCCCGAAAAAACAAAGAATTTTACCAGGCGCAGAACATCCTTGTGCCGCTGATGTTTTTTGGCATTTTTGCAGCCTTTTTCCTTGTGCTGCGAAAACGCAAATTTGCAAAACAGAATATTTAAAAGCTATGAAACGTACTTTATGGATGCTCGTTGCCTTTCTTGTACTTGGCGCAGGAGTGCTGTGGTATTTGTATGGGCAGGGCGATGACAAAACGACCTTAGCCGGCTTAGACCGGCAGTTTGCGGTGAAAGATACCGCTTCCATTTACAAAATTTTCATTGCCGACCGGAACGGAAACCGGACCACCCTGGTGCGCAAAGGCAAGCATTGGATCTACAATGACCAATACAAAGCCAAGCCGAATGCCATGGAAAACCTGCTGCGCGCAATTTACCGGGTGGAGATGAAATACAAGCCGCCGATCAACGCCGAAAAAAACATGATCCGGAGTCTTGCCTCCGAAGGACTTAAAGTAGAGCTTTACGATTCAAAAGACCGGTTGATCAAATCCTACTACATCGGTGGTTCAACGGCAGACGAACGCGGTACCTACATGATGCTTGAGGGCGCAGAACAACCTTATGTGACCTATATCCCGAGCTGGAACGGCAACCTTCGTTTCCGTTTCAATCTGCTGGGCGATGAGTGGCGTGACAAAAGTATTTTTTCCTCCGACCCGGAAGAAATTACCTACGTAGGCGTCGAATACCACAAACAACGGGAAAAATCTTTCAAAATCACCAAAGAAGGCGCATCTTACCAGGTGAAACCCTTTCACAGCATCACACCGGAAATCAAACGCCCTTTGCGCACCGGCGCTGTAGAAAGCTATCTCGTTGGTTATGAAAACCTTCAGTCGGAAGCTTTTCAAAATTTGTACAAAGACCGCGATTCTATTTCGAGCTTAGTGCCGTTTTGTACCATTACGGTGAAGCACGGCGATGGCTCTGAACGCGTCGCTCAATTGCACCCCATTTTCAAATTAAAAGAATACGACGAAGAAACAAAAAAATACATTGAGTCGCCGGAAGCAGAGCGTTACTACGTTGATTGTGAGGGCGATTTCATGATGGCTCAACATTTAGTGCTTAAAAAAATACTGTGGCCGTACGAATCATTTTTCGAATAAAGGGGATGCAATCGAGGTTGCTCCACCTGATTGTTCCTGCTTCGCTGATGGCAGCGACACTGGCCTTCGTTTTGCCTCAGACCCCGGATTGGGGCTTTTTCGGGCACCGGCGGATCAACCGTTTAGCTACGTTTACGCTGCCCCCGGAAATGATTCGTTTTTACAAAACCCACCTCGAATACATCACGGAACACTCCGTGGATCCGGATAAAAGGCGCTATGCCACCAAACACGAGGCGCCCCGGCATTATATTGACCTGGACCAATGGGGCGTTTATCCGTTTCCCAATTTGCCCCGGTACTGGACGGATGTACTGCTGTTGCATACCGAAATTGGCTTAGTGACGGCCCAGGGCGACAGTTTGAAGGTAAAAAGGGATACCCTGCTGATTGACGGGTATAAGGTTCCTCAAATCCGTCTGTTCCGAAAAAACAAAGCGATACTGGAAGCAGCCGACGAACAGGCGTTCCGGGATTTTTTTGTAACAAAAGTTTTGTCAGAATACTACGAAGACGAATGGATCCTGCCTTGCGATACCTTGCTGGCACTATTTGGAGACGCCGGGCCAACCACGGTCAACTGCGCCGGCGCTTATGCCGTTGACCACTTTTCGGAACACGGGATCTTGCCTTACCATTTGGTAAAAATGCAGAACACCCTGAAGTTTGCTTTTCTCGACGGAAACGTGGATAAAATCCTGCGCACTTCAGCCGAAATGGGCCATTACATTGGCGACGCTTACGTGCCTTTGCACACCACCAAAAATTACAATGGCCAATTGACCAACCAGACGGGAATACACGCATTCTGGGAAAGCCGCCTGCCGGAACTGTTTGCCGATGAAACGTATGATTTTTTCGTTGGCAGTGCCGAATACATTTCCAACCCATCCGAATATTACTGGAAAATTGTTTTGGACAGCCATTTGCTGGTAGACAGCGTGTTGCAGACTGAACGGGAATTAAGCCGGCAATTTCCTCCCGACCGCCAATATTGCTTTGAAGAACGCAACGGCATCACCATCCGTACCCAATGCAAGGAATATTCGGAAGCTTACCACCGCCGCATGTCCGGCATGGTGGAAAGTCGCATGCGCGGCGCAGTCCTGTCCATCGGCAGCGCCTGGTATACGGCCTGGGTGGATGCGGGGCAACCGGACCTTTCAAAATTGTTGGGCAAAACCCTGTCTGCCGATGAACTGAAAGCATTGGAGTCGCTGGAATCGCAATACCAGAAAGGGAATACGAAGGGGAGACCGCATGATTGATTTGAAGATTTGAAAATTTGAAAATTTGAAGATGGGGGAACAGCTATACGGCATAATCGGCTATCCGCTGACGCATTCTTTCTCGAAGCGGTATTTTTCAGAGAAATTTGAAAAGGAGGGGCTGCTGCATTGCCGTTATGAATTATTCCCCATTTCCGAAATCGGACTATTGCCCGAAATCCTGAAAAACAACCCAACGCTTCGGGGGTTAAACGTGACTATCCCCTACAAACAAGCCGTTTTGCCGTTTTTAGACGGATTTGGAGAGGGCATTGCCAAACTGGGCGCGGTAAATGTCATTGATATTTCGGATGGCAAATTGACCGGCCACAACACAGACATCGCCGGTTTCGAGCAATCGCTCCGGAATGCTTTGGGTACTGAACGCCCGGAAGCTGCGCTGGTGCTGGGAACGGGAGGGGCGTCCAAAGCCGTGCAATTTGTGCTTTCCAAAATGGAAATTCCGTTCCGGTTGGTTTCCCGAAGCCAGGAAAGCGATTTTCACTACGATCAATTGACGGAAGAAATCGTCCTGGCGCACCGGCTGATTGTCAACACAACGCCTTTAGGCATGAGCCCAAATACAGAAACTTGCCCAAAAATTCCTTATGAAGCAATAAGTCAGCGACATTTGCTTTTCGATTTGGTCTACAATCCTGAAGAAACTACCTTTTTAAAAAAAGGGAGGCTTCAGGGTGCCCGGACACAAAACGGACTGGAAATGTTGTATACGCAGGCAGAAAAAGCCTGGGCAATCTGGAACAAATAAAACCAACCTACACCATGAAAGAAAGTAATCAGCCCGTTCCAAAAGACTTCGCAAAACTTGAAAAAATGGCAAAAACAATACTTGGCGCTCCGGTTGATTTCACCAATACGGAAATCGCT
This sequence comes from Saprospiraceae bacterium, assembly GCA_022841505.1. GTDB lineage: Bacteria > Bacteroidota > Bacteroidia > Chitinophagales > Saprospiraceae > JABWAJ01. Next base: position 5,821 of record JALHRK010000245.1, read on the forward strand.
TTTCGTTGGAAAACCGATAAAGAGCTCAAAAAAGCTGCCTGGCTTTTTGGATTGATGAACAACCATTGGCTGGTGGGCATCGGCTCCAAAGTGGGCATCGCAGCCATCAAAATGCACCTCCCGTTTGTTGAATCGGTGGTAAAAAGCACCATATTCGAGCAATTCTGCGGCGGTACTACCCTGCTGGAATCGCTGAAAAACATCAATAAATTAGCGGAACAAAACGTCCAGTCTATTCTCGACTACGGTGCGGAAGCCAAAGAAACAGAAGAGGATTTCAACAAAACCATGGCGGAAAATATCCGCGCCATAGAATTTGCATCCCAGCAATCGCACATTCCGGTGATCAGCACCAAAATCACTGGCTTAGCGCGTTTTGAATTGCTGGAAGCCATTCAACGCGACGACAGCCTGACCCGGGAAATGCGCGCCGAATACCGGACGGTGCTCAAACGCGTGGATGCCATTTGCCATACGGCCAGTCAAAAAGGCGTCGCCGTTTTCATTGATGCAGAAGAAAGCTGGATTCAAAACGCAATTGACCACTTAGCCAATTTGATGATGCGGCGTTACAACCAGGGTAAAGTGGTGGTGTTCAATACCTTCCAAATGTATCGAACCGATCGTTTGCAGTACCTCATGGATTCTTATGCCGAAGCAGAACGGGAAGGCTATTTGCTTGGCGCAAAATTGGTGCGGGGCGCTTATATGGAAAAAGAACGGGAAAGGGCAGAAAAAATGGGGTATCCTTCTCCCATTCACCCCAGCAAGGAGGCAACGGACGATGCTTTCAACACGGGTATCCGATTTTGCGTAGACCACTACGAAGACATCGTTTCCTGCAATGCTTCGCATAACTTAGCCAGCACGGCACTCCAGGTAAAACTGATTGATGAAAAAGGCATTGCACGCAACCATCCGCATCTGCGTTTTTGCCAGTTGTACGGCATGAGCGACAACCTGACGTTCAACTTAGCCCATGCTGGTTACAATGCTTCCAAATACGTGGTGTACGGGCAGGTACGCGAAGTTGTACCCTATCTGATCCGCCGGGCAGAAGAAAATTCATCCATTACAGGCGATATGAGCCGCGAATATCAATTGGTAAATAGCGAATTAAAGCGGCGGGAGTTGCTTGAATAACTGAAACTAAAAACGATGGCGGTATCGCTTGTCATCCGGGCAGCTGGATTGCCGGACCTTGCCAGCCTTACACAGCTCAGTACGGATACCTTTTTTGAGACCTACGCGGCTTATAATGAAAAGGATTCCATGGATCGGTACCTGGCGGAAAATTTTAACCTCCGTCAAATGGCGGCTGAACTTTCTGATCCTCAAAACCAGTTCTTTCTGGCTTACTCAGGGAATGAACTGGCTGGATATATAAAACTGAGAACCAGCGTTTTACTGGAAAAACTTAAAGATAAAAAAGCAATTGAAATTGAGCGAATTTACGTTCTGAAAGCTTTTCAGGGCAAAAATATCGGAGCGGCATTGCTAAAGCACAGCTTAGAACTGGGTGCTGCGAATGGCTTTGAAACAATCTGGCTGGGCGTATGGACGGAAAACCCCAAAGCGATTCGTTTCTACGAGCGCTGGGGGTTTGAAATTTTCGGGACCCACATTTTTTATTTCGGAGATGACCCTCAAACGGATTATTTGATGAAAAAGGAGCTGGTTTAGTCCCTCAATCCAAATATCTTTCCAGAAGCCCTCCGTAAAAATCAATCCTCCGATCCCGAAAAAACGGCCAGATGCGGCGCACCGTTTCTGTTCGTTGCTTGTCAAGGTCAATAACGGCCGTAGTTTCCTGATCTGCCGGCGCCTGAAACAGCAATTCTCCCTGAGGTCCGGCCACGAAGCTTTGTCCCCAAAACTGGATACCGCCCGTCACCCCCGACCAATCCGGCTCGAATCCCGTTCGATTTACCGCAACCACCGGGAGGCCATTGGCGACCGCATGACCGCGCTGACTGATTTGCCAGGCACCAAACTGCCGGTCTTTTTCCTCCTGCGCATCAGAAGATTCCCAGCCAATGGCCGTCGGGTAAATGAGCAACTCTGCGCCTGCCAGCGCCATAAGCCGGGCTGCTTCGGGGTACCACTGGTCCCAGCAAACGAGTACGCCTAATTTTCCGACAGAAGTCGAAACGGGTTGAAAACCCAGATCGCCAGGCGTAAAATAAAATTTTTCGTAGTAAGCCGGATCATCGGGAATGTGCATTTTCCGGTATTTCCCGGCAATGCTGCCATCCTTTTCAAAAACGACCGCCGTGTTGTGGCAAATCCCCGGTGCACGCTTTTCAAACAGGGAAGTGACCAGCACGATGCCCAGTTCTTTGGCAAGAGCGCCAAAAGTTGCCGTTGAAGGCCCGGGGATGGTTTCGGCCATATCGAAGCGGGTCGTTTCTTCAACCTGGCAGAAATAGACCCCGGTGTGCAGCTCCTGCAACACCACCAATTCCGCGCCTTGTGCCGCACAGGCCCGAATACCGGCGATGCTTTTCCGGATATTTTCCTCCCGGTCTTCGGTGCAGGATTGTTGTACGATGCCTGTTTTGAGTATGCTCATTGCTTTCAATTCAAATGAAAATTAATTACTGTCCGTCCATTGAGTCTCGTGTCTGGACTTTAGAGTTCGATAGCAAGGCATGCGAAGGCCCAAAAATCGGAGCCCCGCCCGTCGGACGGGATGACGCTTTTTGGGCCGAGCATAACGCAGCTATCGGACTATAAAGACAGACACGCCCCATCCGGGTATTGCATGGTGACACAGTGCAGAGAGCCATGCTGCAAAATCAGCGCCCTGCAATCAATGCCAATGATTTCCCTTCCGGGGAAACAGCCTTCCAGGATAGCCAATGCTTCCTCATCCTGTCGAACACCGTAAGTTGGAACCAACACCGCGCCGTTGATGATCAAAAAATTGGCGTACGTAGCGGGCAGGCGCGTTCCTTCGTCATCGTAGCACGCATCCGGCATGGGCAGCGGAACTAAGCGATAGGGGTTGCCCGCAGCAGTGCGGAAGGTTTTTAGTTCTGCCTCCATTTTTCCAAGCGCTTCGTAATGTTCGTCTTCCCGGTCGGTGCATCGCACATAAGCAATGGTTTCCGGGTCGCAAAACCGCGCCAGGGTGTCAATATGCGAATCTGTATCGTCCCCGGCCAGGTACCCGTGGTGCAGCCACAACACGCGATCCAATCCAAACAACGCCTTCAATTTGGCCTCAATTTCCGGCTTGCTCAAATGCGGATTCCGGTTTGGCGAAAGCAGGCATTCGGCGGTGGTGAGCAGCGTGCCCAAACCATCGCTTTCGATGCCGCCGCCTTCCAGCACCAAACCGCCATGCCGGATTTCCGCATTAAAAACAGCGTATTGTTTCTGAATATAGCCTGTAATGAGGTTATCGTGGTTGGCCGGGAATTTTAATCCCCATCCATTGAACACAAAATCGAGCACAACAGGTTTTCCATTTTCAAAAATAGTAATGCCCCCGTGGTCGCGTGCCCAGGTGTCGTTGCTCGGTGCCTGAACGAGTTGAAAATTCAGGATAGACGCGTCTCCACGAAGCGACTCGCGGACCTCAGCAGGGTTTTGGCAAACAATGAGCACTTTTTGAAACCGGGCTATTGTGTTTGCGATTTCGAGGAAACAAGGCATCACCTGATCCAACACAGGCGCCCAATCTGTATGCTGATGGGGGAAAGTCAATTGAACGGCGCTTTGT
>JALHRK010000246.1 GCA_022841505.1 Saprospiraceae bacterium
ACCAACAGGCCGATCCAACCATATCTTAAGCCTGAAAACCAGGCAAAAATCAGCGGCGAGCTGAGAAGCCAACCTAAAGCCAGGCTAAAGATCAACCCGTCAGTTTCCCCGACTTTCAAACCTGAAAACCAGGGCGCATTATGGCGACAAGCCTTTTTGAAATTCCCTTCGGGAAAGACAGTTTTGGGCACAAAAAGTAAAAAGAAATCAGACCTAATGACCAATCGGCTAAATCCCAGCAGGGTTCCAGGCAAATGTACAGACAAAATATGTGCAGCTTGCGTTCGTCAGTATAGCTAGCAAATAATTAAGTAGTAAATAACCACCAAATAACCAAGTGGTAAGTGACAAAAATTAAGTGGTAAAATTATGATGCCAGCTTCCTTTTCCATAGACCAGTTCATCGCCAATCACGTCACCTTCCGGGATACCAGCTTGTTTGCTGCCGATCTCGCTGCACACGAAGCAACCCTCCGGGATCGGATAGCCGGACGGTCTGTCCTGGTAATCGGTGGCGCCGGTACCATTGGCGCATCCTACATCCGGGCGATGCTGCGCTTTGAGCCAGCCCGCCTTTATGTGGCCGACCTCAGTGAAAATGGCCTGACAGAGCTGACCCGCGACTTGCGCAGTGCGCCAGGGCAGTTCGTGCCAGCGGATTATAAAACCTACCCGGTTAGTTTTGGAAGCCGGACTTTCGGGCGGCTTTTACGCCAGGAAGGCCCGTTCGACATCGTCGCGCATTTTGCAGCCCACAAGCACGTGCGCAGCGAAAAAGACCGGTACTCCATTGAGGCCATGCTGGAAAACAATGTCCTGAACACCGTGCAGCTGCTGGATTTGTTGTTGGAACAACCCCCGCAGCATTTTTTCTGCGTTTCCACCGACAAAGCAGCCAATCCCGCCAACGTGATGGGCGCCAGCAAAAAACTGATGGAAGAAGCCGTGCTGGCTTATGCCGGAATGTTGCCGGCAACAACAGCCAGGTTTGCCAACGTGGCGTTTTCCAATGGAAGTCTGCCCGCCGGTTTTTTAGAGCGACTGGCCAAAAAACAACCACTTTCTGCGCCATCGGATGTGTTGCGCTATTTTGTTGCGCCGCAGGAAAGCGGGGAATTGTGCCTGCTGGCCTGCATGCTGGGTATGCCCGGGGATATTTTTTTTCCAAAATTGGCAGCTCCGCAAATGCTGACGTTTTCGGCGATTGCAGACGCGTTGCTGCGAAACCTTGGCTACGAGCCGGAACCCTGTGCCACAGAAGCAGAAGCCCGGGAAAAAGCCCGGGGGATGCGCGCAGGCGACAAGCGCTGGCCGGTTTATTATTTTGAATCGGATACCTCCGGCGAAAAATCTTTTGAAGAGTTTTACACCGAAACAGAACAGGTAGATTGGCAGCGCTTACAGGCACTGGGAATTGTGAAAGGCCGGGCAAAGCACGATATAGCAAGTATCCGTTCTGTTTGTGACGATTTGCGGAACCTGTTTGAGCAACCCGAATTACAGAAAGAAGCGATTGTTGAGGTACTTACGCAATTAGTGCCGACGTTTCATCATGTGGAGACCGGGAAAGGGTTGGATCAGAAGATGTGAAAAAGTGATTTCGGGCGGAGCCCGAAGAATAGTACACGCGAGGCGGAACTTCGACTTCGCTCAGTTGCCGCCTACGCGCGAGCGGAGAAAATGTAACTATGTATCAATCCATTAAACGATTTTTTGACCTCATTTTTGCGGCATTGGGGTTACTTATCCTCTCGCCGGTTTTGCTGCCCATCATGCTTGGGCTGCGGCTCACCGGTGAAGGCGCCGTTTTTTACAAACAAAACCGGATCGGCTACCGCAACGGTGTTTTTGGCATCTGGAAATTTGCCACCATGCTCAAAAACAGCCCGAACATGGGCACGGGCAGCCTTACCCTGCGCAATGATCCCCGCGTGACGCCCCTAGGAAAATACCTGCGGAAAACCAAAATCAACGAACTACCCCAACTGATCAATGTTTTGACAGGCGACATGAGTTTCGTCGGCCCCCGCCCCCAGATGAAAGTAGATTTTGATTTGTATTCCGACGCCGTCCGCGCCGTCATTTACAATGCCCGCCCGGGCATTACCGGCATTGGTTCCATTGTTTTCCGCGACGAAGAGCGCCTGCTCTCGCGGCCCGGAATTGATCCGAAAGCGTTTTATGCCGACCACATTGCGCCGTACAAAGGCGCGCTCGAATTGTGGTATCTGCAAAACCAGTCTTTTGCCACCGACCTGAAATTGTTACTGCTCACCGCCTGGGTCGTGGTGTTTCCTGATGCTGAATTGATTTATCGCGTGTTTCCGGGGTTGCCGGAGAAACCAGAGGTGTTGATTTGAAGATTTGAAGATGGGGGGAGAATCCCTATATTCAGGAGTTAAAAATTTTCATAAACCGGTCCAAAGAAATCGGTATCGAGAACGATAATCATCAGGATTTCTTTTTCGACCTCAAGTGCAGATTTTGGGTGACCGCTGACTTTACCTATTACAAATGAAACTTGCTGTCAATAAGGTGCCAAACAGCTTATGTGTAGCGCCCCAAGAAAAGCAAACACAAAGCAGCATTTGGCCCTAAGAGTCCTAACAATCTCCAAAATCTTCCCGGTTTCAACAATCGAATGTGCTATATTTGCACCCTTTAAGATAGCAGATGGCCTCCTTTGTCCCTCTGCGATCAACTGTCTAATTTCTGACGTCTAAAATCTAACGTCTACTAAAAAGCATGAAAGCAATCATCAAAGTTTTCAAATTTGGCGGCGCTTCTTTGAAAAATGCCGATTCCATCAAAAACGTGGCCAGTATTTTGCAGCGCTTTAAAAACGAGCGCCTGCTCATTGTGGTTTCTGCGATTGGCAAAACCACCGACGCTTTGGAGAAGGTCGTGGAAGCGCATAAAAATCAGACTGGCGAAGCGTTCCAACTGCTGGAATTAGTGAAAAAGAGCCATTACGAAATTGCTGACCTGTTGTTTGATCCAGGCGACCCTGTTTACGATGCCGTCAACGATACGTTCGTGGAAATTGAATGGGTGCTGGAAGAAGCGCCACACGAAAACTACGATTTTATGTACGATCAGATTGTGTCGGTTGGCGAATTGGTGTCTTCCAAAATCGTACAGGCCTATTTGGTCAAAGCCGGACTGCCCACCCAATGGCTCGATGCGCGCGACGTCATCCTTACCGACGATATTTACCGCGAAGGCTGGGTGCAGTGGGAAGAAACGGAAGCGCGGTGCGAGCGAATTGCCCGACCGATGCTTGAAAAAGGAGGTTTTGTGCTGACGCAGGGCTTTATCGGAAGCACCACCGAAAATTTCACTACGACGTTGGGCCGCGAAGGATCCGATTACACGGCGGCTATTTTTTCCTATTGTTTAGATGCGGAAAGCATGACCATTTGGAAAGACGTTCCCGGCGTCCTCACCGGCGATCCGCGCATTTTTGACAACGTCGTCAAACTGGACAGGCTGTCGTACAAAGAGGCCATCGAAATGACGTATTACGGGGCCAAAGTGATCCACCCGAAAACGATCAAACCGCTGCAGAACAAAAGCATTCCGCTGTATGTAAAATCGTTCGTTGACCCCGATGGGGACGGCACGTTTATTTCCAGCGAAGTGGAAGATACTTACCCGCCGATGGTGGCCATCGAGCGCAACCAGGCCCTGTTGCACATTTCCACCCGCGATTTTTCTTTCGTGGCCGAACACCACATCAGCTACCTGTTCAACCTGATTGCCGATTTTCGCCTCCAGGTAAATATGATGCAAAATACGGCCATCAGTTTTGTGGTCTGTTTTAATGACGTGGACGACAAAGTAGATCGTTTTATTGAAAAAATAGAAGCGCAGTTTAAAGTCCTCCTCGACCGCAATTTAGAGCTCATCACGGTGCGCCATTACCGCCAGGACATCGTCGAAAGCCTGCAGGAAGATAAAATTGTGCTGCTGGAGGAACGCGTCCGCAATACCCTGCAAATGGTGGTGAAAAGTGTGCCGATGATGCGGAGGAAAGAAGGAGTTGATTTAATTTGAAGATTAGTTGATTTGAAAATTTGAAGATTGAGCTTCTGGAATGTTTGAAAGGAATGTCCATCATCCTACTTACTTAACGCCCAATCTTCAAATCACCAAATTTTCAAATCTTCAAATCAATTCAGTTTCCTTCCACGCCTTCGCCTGTCCCCGCCCCACCCATCGTCGGAAGGTTGATGTCTCCCCGCAAGGAGCGGCTTGTTCGGGCACCGGATCGGCTGCTTTTCAGGTGCAGGTCGAACGAAAAGTCGAGGGTGGACATGTTTGCGTCGTCAATTTTATCTAGAGGGAAGGTCTCTGCGGTTTCAAAAACGAGGTAGAAACAGCGTTTTTGGGCATCCCCCCGAACATCGGTCAGGCGCATGGCCACTTCCTGGTTGCGCCGGCGTGCCACGATATTGTCCACATAAGGCTGCGTGCCATAATCCACCGGATTTTCCTTGTCATCCACATTCACCACACATTTCCATTGCAGGGCGAATCGGCGGTCTTCTTTTTTGCTCAGATCGAAGGCGCCCCCGCTTAGGTTCACGATGGGGTGAGCGCTGGTTTGAATGAGTTCGTTGACGTAAAAGCTGAGGTATTCGCCACCGACCGGTTTTTTGCTGCGGATCTGATACGCCACACTCAGGCTGACCGGTCTTCCCGAAAGTGGTCCCTGGAAATATTTGGGCGCCGCTTTGCCGGTCACGGTAAAATTGCAGCCGAAAGACTGGTCATCGGCATTGAAATAATATTTAGCATTCAGCGCGGGCATTCCTTCGTAGGCTTCGGTATTGATGGGCTTGATTTCCCAAAACCCCTCCGTCATGAATTCGGGAATACCGGCGATGGTTAGTTCGTGCTGGTGCACAGCGCCTTCGGTCATCAGCTGGGTTTCCTCAGTGGCGGCGGCCATTTGCAGGCGGTCGAAATAGTTGCGGATGTCGGCAGGGGAGGGGAGTGGCTCAAACAGGCCTTCTTTGGTGTAATAATTGTCGAAATCGGCAAAAACGATGGTTTCCCAATCCGTGCCGGTAAATGAAGTCGTGGAAGTTTTCCCGCGTCCAAAAGTAGCGCTGATGCGCGAAGACAAAGGCCCGCTGAAATTGACGCCCAGTTCCGCTTCAATTTTTGCATTTTCTTCGGCCGTGGCGATGTGTTTCAGCAACACCCCTTCAAATTCGCGCAGGTAGTAGGCATTGTTGACAAAAGACGGGTTGTCGGTATAAAATTTCCACAACAGCAACATCGCTTCAGTGGTGCGGGCGTCGTTGGCCTGAAAAATAACGCGCAGGGGCGAAATGAAAGAGCCGCAAAGCCCCACAACCGTTGATTGGCGGCGTTCGTCGCGGTCAAGCGCCGTTTTGAATGCCGCATACGGCGGTTCAATGCCCGCATCGAGCGCTGCTTTGAGGTAGCCGCTGCAGTTTTTGGTCATGAGGAACGCGTCAAAATTTTTATCGGGATCCAAAGCAAATTCTTCGCTCAGACTGCCTGCCCGGAGCAGGTAGGAAGGCGAAAATTTTACATCCTGAAACAAACGCTGCCGCTCATCGCCTTTAAAAATGTAGTAAAACAGGCCGCCGCCCCGGATGTCGGCAGTTTCTACTTTGGTGCGCAGGGTGCGTTTGCCAATGAAGCGGGTGATGTCTTGCGGCACATAATCCCGTTTCCCGTCCCCGAGGTTGAATCCACAGTATTGGGTATGGAGTTTGAATTTTTCCTGCAAGGCATAGCCCAGCGAAAAGCGGGTATGGGTACGCAGGGGCGGCCAGGTTTCCAGCCGGTCTTTGTCCGCTTTGTCTTTGGGTTGGGCTTGGGTGGAAGCGAAGCTGCACAGGGTCAGCGACAACAGCAAAATCAGGTTACGCATTTTTCGATGTTCTTTGCTTTAGAGCATATTAGGGAATTCCAGGAAGCTCTAACCGGGTTCACAGGAATGAGTGACCGGAATGGCAACGCTGTTCCGGGCAATTGTAATATGTTATTCAATAGACTTGTTGCGATGGGATCATCTTGGGTTAAAAACGGCTCTTTTTCACCCACTCTTCACCTTTTTTTCGTCACAGAACAGGGCTATGCTCCTCAAAAAAGGCTATGATTGGGTAAAAAATAGCTCGGTTTTCCTACCAAGCTGACCCATCGCAACAAGTCTAATAAAAAAAATGAAGACAACGATGATTGATTAACGCAGAAATTTGGTTTGCGTTACAACGAAGGGCAGGAAAATGCAGCTATGTTTATTTATGATGGTTCTTTTGCCCACTGTTCGACCGAAGCAGAAGGTATGTCAAGGATTGAAGAAACATCTTCAATGGAGAAGCCCTTAGATAGCATGCGTTTTGCATGAACCTTATTATTTTCTCTTAAAACTTCCTCCCGAACCTCCTGGATGACTTCTTCCCGGACTTCCTGGATGACTTCCTCCCGGACTTCTACCTTGATATCCTCTATCATGGCTTGACGGATGAGTTCTTCGATGCCCATTTTTTGTCGAATTTGTTTGACCTGATGATACGTGAGACTCCGCAAAATTAGATGACACGGAGTTTCACGGAGTAAGCACGGAGTCTCACTGAGTTAGGCATAAAAACTCCGTGAAACTCCTTTTAACTCCGCGAAACTCCGCGTAATTTTAAACACGCCGAGGTTTCCAAGGCAATTGACACTCCAAAACTTGTCCAGATAATCGGGATAGCCCCTGATTCGCATGATACTTACTGAAACAACTCCTTCAACTTCTCGGCCAATGCCGGCCCACGAAGCCCCCGCGCAATAATGCGGCCTTCGCGGTCTACGAGCATGGTGTGTGGAATCGAAGTAACCCCATATCTTTGTGCGACGTCATTTTGCCAGCCTTTCAGGTCGCTGACGTGATTCCAGACTAAGCCATCCTGCTGGATCGCCTGCAACCACCGTTCTTTGTCGCGGTCAAGGCTGACGCCAAGAATGTCGAATCCTTTAGCTTTGTAAGTTTCATAGAGTTTGACTACTTCCGGGTTATCGCGTCGGCAGGGGCCGCACCAGCTTGCCCAAAAATCAACCAGGACAATTTTGCCGCGCAGGCTGCTCAGGCTTTTAGTTTTGTCGTCGGGCGTAGGCTGCGTAAAATCTGGCGCCACCGCGCCGATTACAAAAGCTCTTTTGCGGTCGAGTTCCTGGGTCATATTGGCCACGGCACCGGGATCTTTGGTTTTGAAGGCAGCGATGAAGTTTTCTCCGAAGTAAATGAACTCCGGATTTTCGGTTTGCTGCAGGATACTGATGACGCCGCTCAGCGCCATTTTATGGGTATCAGAGCCTTTTGGAATGCCTTCCATGGACTTTTCAACATAAGCCCTCAGTTGAGCAGGGGGCACTTGCACAGCCACCAAAGTGCTGGTGTAACTTTTGAACGCCTCATATACCCAGGGCAGTTTGCTGTAACCGGCGTCTTTGAAATCTGCGTGGCGGAAGTATTCGCCTGCGAAATAAGCGATTTCGTCGGGATAGGCTTTGCCATGGTGCGGGTAGCTGAGGTAGGTATTCAGTGCCATCACACGGGCTAAGAAAGGGTTGGCTTTTTTCAGCGAGTCCAACAGGAACAGCTTCCGGTCATCCAGCGTTTTCAGCTTTCCGGAATATTCTTTTTCTTCCGCAGAATTGGCTTCTGCGTTTTGCAGTTGCCGGTTAAAAAAGTTGGTGCGGTCGCGAAGTTGGTTAATTTCGCTTTTGAGTTGCTCGTACCCGGCGTTAACTTTCGACCCTGCCACTTTTGCACTGCGCATGGCAGCACAATTGCCACTGACCGAAATGTTGTTTTCAGTGCCCAAAATAATGGGGAGCAACTGGTTCGGATCGTTTCCGATGTAGTAAAATCTTTGCTCCGATTTCGGAATTTTAAATTCGTAAGTATCAGGAGTAGCGGCAACTATGGATTGAAATTCTTTGAACATGACTCCGTCAAACTGGTACACGCGCAAGATATTGCCACAGTTCTGCACCTTGCAGGTGATGGTGACGGTTTCGTCTTTTTGTGGAGAAAACGCAAAAAGCAAACCAATTAAGCTTAACCCAAAAACTTTCATAGCACAAATTTTTTTGCAAAAATAGCGCGAATCATTGGGATATGCAAAGATTCTGTTTTAGAGCTTTGAAGTGATTCTTGACGAATGAAATTGGATGATCGTCTATTAAAGCCACAAGGGAGCCGTACTTTCTGTTAATTTTGGGTCTACATTAAATTTCTATTAAAATGGGTTACCGACAAGAAAGCGATGGCGACAATACCACCCGGTCCATTACCGGCATCGTGGTGATGATTGTCTTTTTCATAGGTCTTTTTATCATCGCACGCATCGTGCTCAAATTGTTGTATTGGTTGTCGCCGCTGTTGTTCATCGGGGCGCTTATCCTCGACTACAAGACGGTGGTGGGCTACGGCCAATGGTTGGTCAAATTGGTCAAACGCAATACCGTGACCGGGGTGTTGGCAATCATCGCCTCCCTCTTCTTTTTTCCTTTCGTAAGCGCCTATTTGCTTGGCAAAGCTTATTTGTCCAAAAAATCCAAAGACGTCCAGGAAGAACAGCGCCGCCAACGGGACGGGGATTTGATTGATTTTGAAGAAATGGATAGCCGGCCGCTGAAGTTGCCGGAAATGGAACGCCGCCGCCGTTCAGAAGAAGATGATCTGATCGTTTGAGCGGGATTGCGATAATTCTGGGCTTTAGCATCCTGAGCCTTGCTGGCCTTGCGGCATCTGGTTTAGCCGTCGCTTATGTGCTGGAAATCGCCCGCACCCTCCGACTTTGGAAACGGTTGCCCGAGTGTGCCGTTCCTTCCGGATTCAAAGCGACAACCCGGATAACAGTTGTCATTCCCGCCCGGGATGAAGCTGCCGGCATTGGCGCCTGTCTGCAATCCCTGCTGCATCAGGATTACCCGCCGGAGTTGATGGAGGTGGTCGTTGTGGATGATTTTTCTTCCGACGGCACGCCGTCCCTGGTTCGCCAGATGGCCGACCAACGCGTGCGGTTGCTCGAACTCCGGGATTTTGTACAGCCTGCCGGACTCACCGCGTATAAAAAAAAGGCCCTGGAAACGGGCATTGCTTCAGCTTCCGGGACCTTGATTGCCACGACGGATGCGGACTGCGTGCTCCCGCCGCTCTGGTTGAAAACTTTAGCTTTTGTGCATCAGGAAAAGCAGGCAGCTTTTATTGCGGGGCCTGTCAGTTTTTTTGAAGAAAAAAACCTGTTGGAGCGGTTTCAGTCGCTGGATTACCTCGGCATGATGGTGCTCACCGGCGCGGCCATCCAGCGGGAGCAACCCCATTTGGCCAACGGCGCCAACTTGGCTTACCCAAAAATTGTTTTTGACGCAGTTGGCGGTTTCTCCGGAACCGATCACCTGGCTTCCGGCGACGACATGTTGTTGTTGCAAAAAATCGCTAAGCAATCCGCTAAAAACGTACATTTTGCGAAAAGCTCAGAAGCCTTGGTGCGAACTCATGCGAAAGCTACGC
>JALHRK010000247.1 GCA_022841505.1 Saprospiraceae bacterium
GGGCCTTTCCAGGCATTTGCGTAAGCGGCTTCCCATTGGGGGCCGTGGTCAATGTAGTCGTCTCGCAGATCGGCTTGTGCCCAGGTTTCGCGGGGGAAAGGCACGTCGGCAAAAGCGGTTTCGATTTGCTGAATCAGGCGCGCTGCTTCTTTGGCGGGGAACAGGGCGGTTTCGTACAAGGCATAATTTTCTTCGTCGAAGCACACGAATTGCACGTCTTCCAACTCCGGAACGTATTCCACAAACTCGCGCACGGTTCGCACGGCGATTTTGCAGGCTTCCCTTTTCGGGAAACCGTAAATGCCCGTGCTGATGTTTGGAAAAGCAATGGTTTTTATGCCTTTTTCGACCGCCAGTGCCAACGCATTGGCATAGCAATCGGTGAGCAGGTCTGCTTCCCGTTTTGTACCGCCATTCCAGACTGGCCCGACGGTATGGATGACATAGCTGGCCGGCAAATTACCCCCGGTGGTGATGACCGCCTGCCCTACGCGGCAGCGACCAATTTTTCGGCAAGCTTCCAGAATGCGCGATCCGCCGGCGCGATGGATAGCGCCGTCCACGCCGCTGCCACCAAGCAGGGAGGTATTGGCGGCATTCACAATGGCGTCGAAGGTCACTTTGGTGATGTCGCCGCGGTGTAGCGTAATCTTGGTTTTCATGTTATTACCATATAGGTTGTTTTTTTTACCACATAGAGCACCTAGGTGTTTTCACATAGGACACATAGGTGTTTTCACATTGGACTCATAGTTCCTGTATGACATTATGCAGGGCTTCTATGTGTCCTATGTGAAAACCTCTATTGTGAACTATGTGGTAAAAAAGAACTATGTCGTAAAAATTAACATATCAAAAAATCCTTCCCTTCCTCAAACCCCAGCCCCGAAAAATGCTGCGCCACGGCCTCCCCAACGCCTCGTTTGGAGATGAAGCAAAGCAGTAACCACGCTTCGGGTACCATTAGTTTCGGCAAAGGGATAAAATGAATGCCGTCTGGCTGACGTGCTTTCACATCGGTGTAGCCATAAATTTCAATGCCCTGTGCTTCCAGCAGGTTAGCCCGCAAACGCGGCAATTTCCCGGCGCCGCAAATGACAATTTTTTTGTCCGGCTGCATGCTTCGGTTGATCCAGGCGGCTAAGTAACGGCATTTTACGGTCCAGAAAGCTTCGGTGGAATAGTTGGGGTGGTTTCTGGACAGCCGTTGCGGGTGGTCTTTCCAGATCAGCAGCGGCTCCGGAATTTTGTAAAACCGAACACCCGCATCGAACCAGCGTAGCCAGAGTTCATAGTCTTCCGGCACATTTTCCGTGCTGTAAGGCCCGTAGCGTTCGATCAGGGATTTTCGGAACACAATCGTTGGGTGTGCCAATGGGGATTCGGTGAAACGCGCCAGAAAATGCGCTTCCGGACTGACGATGCCGTTTTGCCATTGCACAAACCAATCGTAGCCTTCGCTTTGATCCAGCTCCGATTCAAAAGCGGTTTGGGTGGATACGGCGTCAATTTCGGGGTGGTCGTTGAGGTAAGCCACCTGTTTTTCCAAGCGGTTGGGGTGGGAAAAATCGTCGGCATCCATGCGGGCAATGAGGTCGTGGCGCGCCTCCTGCAATCCCCGGTTTAGCGCGAAGGCAATGCCCTGAACGGGTTCGCTTGCTATCCGGATGCGTACATCTTTTCCGACCCAGGTTTCAGCAATTTGGCGGGTTGCCGCGTCGGCGTTGTTGTCCACCAGGATCAGTTCCCAGTCGCGCAGGCTTTGTTCCGCGATGCTTCGGATGGCTTCATCGAAGGCCGTGGGGGAAACCTGGTAGAAGGGGAGGATGATGGAGACCATACTGGTTGTTTTGATTTTACCACATAGATTTTTGTTTTTTACCACATAGGGCACATAGTTGTTTTCACAATAGATCACATAGGAGCTGCTCCCGGGGTGCATCAGAACTATGTGCTCTATGTGAAAACAACTATGTGAACTCGTGGTAAAAAAGAACTATCCCGCTGTACGCGGGACAAGTTGTGGTAAAAAAAGAACTATGTGGTAAAAAACAATCTCAAGATAAAAATTTCCCCCGATTTTATATCTTCGTCCACATGATGGACCAACGACACACCGCTACGCATTGTCCCAACTGCGAAACCGAATACGCTTCAGCAGATGCGGCATTTTGCCACCATTGCGGGCAGGCGCGGCGTGATATCCGCTCTCCACTGCGTTTTTGGGTTCAATCTTTTTTCGAATCAGTGTTCAACTACGATTCCCGGCTTTTGCGTACGTTGCGGGCCTTGTTTACTAAACCCGGCCGTATCAGCGCCGATTTTAACGCCGGGCGCCGCGTTCGGTATGTAGAGCCATTCCGTTTGTACTTAGTCATAAGTGTCGTATTTTTTCTGATCCAGGGCAGCCTTTCCAACAATGAAGAGGAACCTGAAGAATTGAGCCGGATTTCGCAAAGTGACGATACAACCCGTCTGCGCATGAATATGCTGACCACTTCATTCCCCACGAGTGCCGGCGAAATGGCTCGTGTACGGGATTTTAACGAAACCCAGATGGACAGTTTCCTGCTTGAAAAGGACATCTCTCCAAATATAGCTACCCGAATGCTGATGAAAGGGACTTCCCGGCTAATGACCGGCGCGGTCAGTATCCGGGAGTTCAAGCAGTCCTTTATGACCAATGTTTCCAGAACGATGTTTATTCTGGTGCCTTTTTTTGCCTTTTTGATCTGGTTGTTTTTTAAAAGCAGCGCACCGTATTACATCAGCCACTTGGTTTTTGCCCTGCATTTTCACTCGGCGGTGTTTCTCATTTTCATCATCTGGTACTTGCCCATGCTTTTTTTGAGCAGATATGAACTCGAAAGCATCCCGATGTTGCTTTGCATTGCGTACCTGTTCATCAGTCTTCGAACTACTTATCGGGAAACCCGCATGGTCACGGGCATCAAAATGTTTTCGGCTGGGGCTGTTTACCTTTTTATGGTTTTGCTTGGGGTGAGTATTGCGGCCATGGTGAGTATTGCGTCGTTTTAAAACAACGTCTCCGCCTCCTTCGTCTCCACCTCCACCACAGCGCTGTGCAGCACAAAATGCACAAACGTGCGCACCCGTTCCGCCTTAAAAAGCGCCTGCACCGCCTTTTTGCTCAGGTGCAGCCAGGAGCCCAGCTCGCCGGCTTTCCGCTCCAATTGTTTCGCATCGCCACCGAAACCGCTGTTCTGGATCAGGACGAGGCCATGGTCGGTTTCGAGCAGCAGGTCTATGACGGTAGCAAACAGGCGGCGGTCCTGGAAATAGCGCACGGGGTATTTGCGGAGGCTGCGTTTGGGATTGAATTGCTTGGTGAGATGTGCTTGCCACTGTTTGGACAGGTCCGTCAGTGCGGTTGCTTCAATGGTCTCGTCCACCTCAAAGCGCCCAAGCAAAGTCGTCGCCATTTGCTCCCGGATTGCCGGTTCGTAGTCGGTGTGGTCGGCGTGCAGGAACGCTTTGACCGCTTTCGCCAATGCGTATGACTCCCCGCCGATCGGAACGGCCAAACGTTCGGCGTAATAAAGCGCAGCCGCAGCTTTTGCGGGCGTTTGCGGCACGGCGTCTTTTTTATTCAGATCAATGGCGTAAGCAGGGTAGGACTGCCTTCCCGCAGCCGGCGTCAGCAACAGGGCGGGCGCTTCTTCCGGGTCGGTATGGGTAAAATCGCGCGGGTAGATGAAGGTCTCCGTTTGGGCGTAGAGGAACTGCCCGTTCCATTCCCACGGCAATTCGCCGGAACTGGCGTCGAGCGTCGGGTAATCTTCGTGGCCTTCGTGCCACACGCGGTTGAGCCAGGTTGCCGCTTTGTGCGGCGCATCGGTGAAAATCAGGTAGTCGCGGGCGCGGGTCAGGCCCACGTACAACAGCCGCACTTCTTCTTCCTGCGCTTGTTGCATTTTCAGGGCTTTTTCGGGACTTTCCTCCATGCGCGCCTGCATCGGCGTACCGTATTGCTGGTTGCCGTAAGGGTTCACCCAGTAGTGCAGGCGGCGATTGCCCAGCACGTTGTCGAGGTCAATTTCTTCTGTTTCCGGAACGATGTCCATGCCCCAAAGTTCGGCTTTCAGCTTGTTGTCCAAATTGCTGCACACCACAATTGGCCATTCCAACCCCTTGCTTTTGTGGTAGGTCATCACGTTCACCGCGTCGGGGTTTTCGCCGGAACCCTGGTGGTCTTTGGTTGCGGCTTCCAGGTCGTTGAGCCAGAGCAAAAAACCGGCTAAGGAAGCTGCTGCGTGCAGGCGGTTGCAGTTGTCTTCGTATTGTCTGGCCAATTTGCGCAGCGCGTCCACATTGTCCAAACGCTGTTGCACGCTGCCCCAGCTCACCATGATGCGGCGCAGGTCGAGGGCGTCTAACACCAAATTCAGGATTTCCGTACTCGACAACTCAGAGGCCTGTTCGCGCAAAGCGTTCAATTCTCTGATGACGGGTTCGCGTTCTGCCCAGCGCCCCGAAAACGCTTGCTGTTCAATCAGTTCCAAATACTCCAACCGGTCTTCGATGATCGCTTCGATGGGTTTTTCGGCAGCCAGCAGCAGGATTTCTGCCACCGAAAGCGCGTCCGATCGGTTGAGCATGTAGCGCAGGCAGGCCAGAATCAGCTTTGATTCGGCGGTTTGCAGCAGTCCGGCCCTTGCAATGGCGGCTTTTAACCCGGCCCGGTGCAGGGCTTCTGCCATGGTTTGGCAGGCGGCGTTGGAACGGCAAAGGATGGCCACGTCGCCGGGTCGCGCGGGGCGGTATTGGGTTTCGCCTTTCGGCAAAATCAAAACTTTGCTTTGCAAAAACTGCCGGAGGTTGGTCGCAATGCAGTTTTCCATCCAGGGACTGCCGGGCGGTCGACCTTCGCCGTCGTAGCGAAAATGCCAGTGGATCAGGGCGTCTGAGGCTTCGATGGGTTCATTTTCTTTGTTGGCGCTATCGGCGGTGGCCAATTTCCGGCGTTTGGGCGACAGCGCAACTTGTTCGGGCGGCAATTTGGGAAATGCTTTGGTGAAAATGGCGTTCGCGGCGTACACGATGTCTTCCCGTGAGCGCCAGGAATGCTCCAAAATATCTTCCTTGCGGATGCCGCCGCTCTGCTGAACGATGGCCTCCATCAGCCGCGGTTCGGCGCCCCGGAAGCCGTAGATGGATTGCTTGGGGTCGCCTACCCAGATGGAGTGTTTGGCGATTTTGGACAACCGCAGAAAAATTTCCAACTGGATGGGGCTGGTATCCTGAAACTCGTCTACCAGCAGCATGTCTATTTCCTCCGACAGCACGGCGCGCACCGCGTCGTTTTCCAGCAGCCGCACCACCAGCGCCTCCATATCGGTGTAGTCAATCAGCCCCCGTTGTTTTTTGTAGCGGTCGTATTCGCGGATGGCTTCAATGCTCAGGCCGAACAGCGCGTAGAGGTAATCCTGGATGTCGCGGTGGAAAGCGGGGTGCGTTTCGTGGGTTTGGGCAAATTCGCGCAGGGGCGCCACGTCGTCGCGACTTTTAGCGCCGGGGTCGGTTTTTCCAATTTTTGCCCATTGTCGCCAGTTCAGTTCGCCGCGCAGCCGCAGTTCATTATAGCTGTCCTGGAGCGCGCGCACGGCGTCCTGCGTTTTTTTGGTGCTATCGCCGTTGCTCTGCATTTGCCGGATCGTATCGGCCAGCATATTTTCCAGCGTTTCCGCAAAAGCGGCTTCTGTTTTTTCCGGATCGGGTTTGCCCAAAAATTGCTGAAAAGCCTGGAAAGAAGCTACTTTGCTGCGTTCCAGGGTTTCGATGCTGAAGTCGTTGGCGCGCGCCACATCGCACAAAGCCCGCACTTCGCGCCGCCAGTCGTTGCCTTCTTCCTGCACCAAGCCCAAGCGTTCGCTCAGGCGGTTCATCAGTTCCACGCGTTCCTGGGTGAGTACGGTGGCTAAGGATTGGTTGAAAAGGGTTTGTTGGTCTTCGTCGGCGATGATGTCCACCTGTGGCGACACGCCCGCTTCAAACGCAAAACGGCGCAACAGCCGCACGCCGAGGCTGTGTACGGTGCCGATGAGGGCGTTGGCCAAATCGTCGGCTTGTTGGGTCATGCCCGCTTCGAGCAGGCGCACGCGCACCCGCTCCTGCAGTTCTGCCGCCGCTTTTTGGGTGAAGGTGGTGGCTACAATGCCGCTCGCCCGAACGCCCTGTTCGAGCAGGCGCACCATCTCGCCCGTGAGGCGATAGGTTTTGCCGCTGCCCGCTCCCGCAGAAATGATCTTGATGTTGAGGTGCATTTGGGTTTCGTTTGTCCGCCCAAAGTACAACACGTGGTGACAAGATTGGGGAAAATGGGTTCGGAAATTTTCGCGTTGGGGTTGTCGGGGTTGAAAATTTTCAACCCATGCGTTGGGGTTGAATATTTTGTCGCGCATCGGGGTAGAAAATTTTCTACCCCTACCGGGACGCGACCACCACCCGTTTCCGGATTTTCCCAATTTCAAAAAAATAAATACCCACCGCCAACTTGCCATTCGGCAAAGGGCAACGAAACAATCCCTCTCCCTGGTTTTCCGGTGTAAAGGTATGTACGGTGAGGCCTGCGCTGTCGGCCAGGCTCAAGGTGTCGGGAATTTTCAGGTTGGTTTTAATGTAAAAATCCCCGCTCACCGGATTGGGAAAAACGACGATTGCAGGCTGTTTCGAGTCGGTATTTTCAAGGACAGTGAGCTGGTTTCTCAGCAGGAGCAGGTCTTTGTTGTTGCTTTGCGGGTTTTTCCGGTCGCAGATGTAGAGATCGCGCAGGCCGTCGCCGTTGAAATCGGCAGCAATGACGCCGAGTGCGTCGCGAAAGTAGTTTTGCCCCAGCATGTCGGTCGTTGCATCCGCAAATGTCCCGGTACCGTCATTGCGGTAAATTTTGACGGGTGCGCCGAAAACATTGCTCACCACAATATCTAAGTCGCCATCCAGGTCCACGTCTTCAAAAATCGCGTCTATGGTATGGTCGTTGTCGGCAGGCAGTTGCGTGGCGGTCACATCCGTAAAATGCCCTGTTCCGTCGTTCAAAAACAGGCGGTTCTGGCGAATTCTTCCGGGGATGAACCCTACATTAGACAGGAAAATATCCACATCGCCATCGCTGTCCACATCCCCGAACGCCACTTTCCGGGTTTCGATGTTCAGGTTTTGGGGCAGCCGGGTGTCGGTTTCGTTGGTAAAATACCCCGAGCCGTTGTTGATGTGCAGTAGGTTGCCGTCTTCGTTGCCTTCCATCAGATCGAGGTCGCCATCGCCGTCCACGTCGGCCATAGCGAGGTCCTGGGTGGTTCGGAAAGCCTGCGGGATGCGCTGGGTTTCGGCGGTAAAGGAACCGTTGCCGCTATTGATCAGCGCGAGGTTGGGGCCTTTGTTCCCAAACAGCAAATCGGGCAAGCCGTCGTTGTTCAGGTCGGCGGTCATCACCGCGTTGGCTTCCGAATCGGGCGCCTGGTAAGCGGCGGCAGTGAAATGCCCGGCGCCATCGCCGAGGTAAAATTCGTGTACGTTCGTCCAGCCGAGGGTGACGTCGTCTTCGCTGCAAAAAACGAGGTCCAAATGGCCGTCGCCGTTGAAATCGGCAATCGCCACGTCTTCGCTGTCGTGGTTTTCCTGGGGCAGGTTGCCCGCCGTACCATTGGTGAAAACCCCATTACCGTCGTTCAGCAGGATGGTATTGGGTTGAAATTCGTTGGCCAGCACGAGGTCCAGGTCGCCGTCGCCGTCCAGATCGGCAGCGCGGACGTCCATGCTCTGACCCATCGCTCCGTTGTCGGGCAGATTGGTACTGGCGTTGGTATAGAGCTGGGCGTGGGAAAAGAGCGGGAGAAGAAGGAAAACAATCAGGTGTTTCATAGCGTGTGTTTTGTGGTCGCCACCTTCAGGTGGCTGGCCCTTTGCAGATTGCAGCGCAAGACCTATCGAACTCCGAAATCAGTTCCGCTGCTCGATATTCAGTTCGTCAAAGATACTGCTTCCACCTACTGCCCGGCATCACGCCAATGGGGGTAAATGTGTTGGTTGAGGATCCCGCTTGAGCGGGACAAGTTTTGAAGAGTTGAGTATTCGAGTATTTGAGGAGTCCTGCACGCTCGAATACTCAGCTCCTCGAATCCTCAAATCCTCAAATCTTCAAATTTCTTTAGCTCTATTTTCGCCACCACGCCCCGGTGCACTTCATCCGGGCCGTCGGCCAACCTCAGAATCCGCGCATAAGCATACATGGCCGCCAGCGGCGTATCGTTGCTCAGGCCCTGGCCGCCGTGCAGTTGCATGGCCTGGTCTATGATGCGGCAGGCGACATTGGGCGCCACCACTTTGATTTGCGCCACTTCGCTGAGCGCGCCTATCACCCCCTGGGTGTCGAGCAGCCAGGCGGTTTTCAGCACCAGCAGGCGCGCCATTTCGATGTCCATGCGCGCGTTGGCGATGAGGTCGCGGTTGCCGCCGAGGTTGACGAGCGGTTTCCCGAAGGCCACCCGCGACATCCCGCGTTCGATCATCAGTTTTAATGCCCGTTCCGCAGCGCCGATCAGCCGCATACAATGGTGTACCCGGCCCGGCCCCAGTCGGCCCTGCGCAATTTCAAAGCCCTTGCCCATGCCCGCAATGACGCAGCTTTTGGGCAGGCGCACGTTTTCGAAGTGCACCTCGCCGTGTCCGTACGGCGCGTCGAAAGCCCCGAACACCGGCAACATGCGCGTGATGGTCACCCCCGGCGCATCCAACGGAACAAGCACCATCGTGTGCTGCTGGTATTTGTGCGCCGCAGGATCGGACAAGCCCATGAAAATGGCCACTTTGCAGTTTGGGTGGCCGATGCCCGTGCTCCACCATTTTTTGCCGTTCAGCAAAATGTCGTCGCCAGCTTCGGTGATGGTGGCCTGCATGTTGGTGGCGTCGCTGGAAGCCACATCGGGTTCGGTCATGCAAAACGCCGAGCGGATTTCGCCGGCCAGCAGCCGCGTTAGCCATTGTTCTTTTTGGGCTTCGCTGCCGTATTTCCACAGCACCTCCATATTGCCCGTATCCGGCGCGTTGCAGTTGAATACCTCCGGCGCGATCAGCGACTGCCCGGTCAGTTCCGCCAGCGGCGCGTATTCGGCGTTGCTCAGTCCGCTGAGTTCCGGCAGGAAAAGGTTCCAAAGTCCCTCTGCGCGGGCTTTTTCCTTCAGCGCTTCGATGCGGGGATCCAACTGCCAGGTTTTCCAGTCGGCGCCGGCTTCGTGGGCGACCTGGAGGAGCTCTGCTTCCAAGGGGAAGATGTGCGCGTCCATGAATTGCTGGAGGGCGCGGAGGAGGGTGAGGGTTTTGGGTGTGTGGTGGAAGTTCATGGTTTCGTTTTTTTGAGTG
>JALHRK010000248.1 GCA_022841505.1 Saprospiraceae bacterium
GAGATACGTAAACATCAAGTGGGTATAGGCTAAACACCGCTGACGCGTTCCTTCGCTTGAATGCCCACCGGGCATTCACCCTGCGGGGGCGCTCAGTCACATCATCAATCCTCATTTATCAATCATCTCTCATCAATCCTTCTTCAAAAAAAAGCCAATAAGTGGTAAAAATGTAGAACTGAGCATCTCTGCGTCCAGCGGAAAAATCTATTGCTGTTGAGTATAAAAGAAAAAATTATACAATTCAGGAATTTTTTTGTCCCCTAATTGGCTAACTATTCGAAATACGCTGCCTTGGCATAAAGGCATTAACAGTCAACGGGGTTCTTCACTATGAATTCATCAACCATTAAAAATTTTGAGGACTTGCTTCGCCTCAAATATGGCGAACTAGGCACCCCGAAACGTTTAGAATTTGAGAATAAAGCCATGGCATTCTACTTAGGCGCGATGCTAAAAGAAGAACGCCATAAAGCAAAACTTTCGAAGTCCGACCTGGCAAAAAGAGCGGACGTAAAGAAAGAATTTATTTCCCGCGTAGAAAACGGCAAGGCAGATGTTCCGCTTTCTACTTTTCTAAAGCTGCTCAACAGCCTAAATATAGGCTTACAGGTCGTTCCAAATCCGGGATATTGCGTCTCCTTTAAAAGGTCGAATTCACGGTCACCTTAACTCCGCTGAAGGCTGGTTCAAGCCTGCAAATCCCCCCCGTACAAACCACCCCTTCCACCTGCTTCACATAGCTGAGGGAAAAGCGGTTCGTTTTGTACGTATAAAAAACGTCTATCCTGGGATAGTGCAGTTTCTTTTTGACGCCGTCGTCGCCGATGGGGGAATTTTTGCCCGGCTCGATATTGAACATGTCCGCTGCCGTGAACGACCAATGCGGCGCCAAGGTAAACTCTACCAATCCGAACAGCCAGTCGCCGTAATCCTGTTTAAAGCCGGCTTTTTTATCGTCGCCGATGAGCATGTACTGCGCCTCAAAGCGGATGGCCTTTTTGCGGTCAAATTTGTATAGGAAATCGGCGAACGGCGTGAACGTTTGCACAATCGGAACCTCGGGTTTGAACTCGAACCGTTCCTGGTTGTAGCGCTGCATCTGAATGCCGCCCAACAAAGTCCACTTTTGTTTGCTTTTGTAAGATACTTCCACATATAATTCCCGATAAAGCTCCGTCTCTTCAAGGTCGTCAATAAACGAATAGTGGACGTTAAATTTCAGGTTCTTGTTGAGCGAATAGCGCACGTCTGCCTGCAAGGCCAGTTCGCCCAACTCCTGCGTGGCTGCGTTGTAGCGGGCATTGAGCCGGTAGGTATTCACCCGCGCCATCGGTGGCAGGAAGTTCACCAACCCCCGGTTGAGTTGTTCCTGGGGGCGCGTTCGGAAACTAAAATTTTCGGTGCGCTTGCCTTCCAGCGTCACACCGAGACCCGATGCCGCGTAGCTCAGGCTGGTATAAAATACCGTTCCTGGTTTGCTGATGAATTTATCCCCTACAATCGTTACCGAATCGCGTTTGATTTCCCCGAAAGGGTCATTCATCGCTTCTTCCGTTTTGTAGGCAGCTTCCGCATACCACGAAAAAGCGCCCGCTGTGAGGGTGTTGTACGCAGAAAAAGCGTAGACGTTGTAGCGGGGCGTAAAGGTATCGGTGAGGGGGTAGGTATTCAGCGTTGCGACAAGCGCATTGATGGACGCGTCGTCCAAGGTACGGTTGACGACGCCGACGCCGGGCGCCAGGGTCAGGCTTTTGGAGGTATCGCCCAATTGCAGAAAACCTTCCGCACTAAAGCCCTTAATGATCGAATTGTAACTGCTGAATTGCTGTTTTTGCCTGCCGGTGAACGCTTTGATCTGCCAGTTGGGGGAAATGTCGTACGTCAGGCGCACCCCGGTGAGCGCATTGTCTATCAGCAGGGGGCGTTCTTCGTAGGCCCGGAAAATAATGCCGCTGCCAATCTGGTCGTAGATGAATCCTGCCCAGATGCCGAGTTTATTGATTTTTTTGCGAATGTACCAGTTGCCAATGCCCTGATCGGTATAAGACCCGGTGGGATTGAGCAGGTTGGAGTTGTTGAACAAATCAAAACGCAATCCGAAGTCGAAACCCCAGTTGCTGTAATTGAGGTTGAGCCAGGCGTCAGCGCCGGAAAGTTGCCGGTCGTACTGCGGCGTGTTGGCTGCACCAATCAGCGAATCGCGCATAAAAAAGTTTCCGTTTGCTTCGAGGCTGCCGCTGATTCGTCCTCCAGATGGTGGTTCTTCCTGGGCTGCGAGGTTGACTACAAAACATAAAACTAAGACTGAGACAATCGTATTTTTCATTGTTGTGACTTGTTTATCGTGTCGCTGTTCTTCGCAAATTGCGCAAGTTTGCGCATTTTGCCGACAGATGCAAAGCTATTCCGCTTTTTCACGTTCCGGGCATGTCGCTTTTGCTATTTTTGTCCCGTAACTTTCATAAGAGCATGTTGATGATTTCATCAATTGGCTTCGATCGGCAAATTTTATTTTATACTACGTTGGATTTTTTCAAGATAGCTGCCGGCTATCTCTGCAAAATCCGCCTTGCCTAAAATAAAATTTCCTCGCTCTCGCTCAATCATGAAAACCCCAACAAGCTCTAATGCATCTACGTCGCAAGGCGGACAGGTGTTTCCGGAATGCGGGCGCAATTTTCCTGCGATTTTGGAGTTTCTTAGAGCGTGTTCAAATTTTGAACCTGCTCTAAAAGTCAAAAGTAAATTTAGTCATTCAACCAACAAAGTTTCAGCAAGATGAAGCAACTTCGAATCTTCGCTTTTTTCGCTTTTGCGATCGCTTTTTCCTCTGCACAGGCGCAAACCGCCCTGCCATCCGCAGAATTGAAAACACTGGACGGCAAAACGGTTAACCTGAAAGACTACGTCACAGCGGGCAAAATCACCGTCATCAGCTTTTGGGCAACCTGGTGCGCGCCCTGCAAAAAAGAACTATCTGCCATCGCCGACCTCTATCCGGAGTGGCAGGAAAAATACAACGCCCAACTGCTTGCTGTCACCATTGACACGCAACGCGCCCTGGCACAAGTGGGGCCATTGGTTGAAACGGAAGGCTGGGAATACATCATCCTTTCTGACGCCAACAACCAGCTAAAAAATGCGCTGAACTTTCAGGCCATTCCGCAAACTTATCTTGTAGACCAACAGGGCAATATCGTGTATTCCCATTCGAGCTACGTACCTGGGGATGAGTTTGAGCTGGAGGCAAAAATTAAGGCTTTGGCCGGTAAAGAATAAATTGTGTCTGTCTTTATAGCTCGATAGCTGCGTTATGTTTCGCCCCAAAACCGGTCATTTACGCAAGTAAACTCCCGTTTTTGGGGCGAAACATGCCTTGCTCTCGAACTCTAAAGATCAGACACAGAACCAGATGGACGGGCTACCACCTCTGATCAAATGATCAGCGCTTGTCAATTTGCAGAACCATGCCCACCGCGTTTTTTCCTTTCGTATCGGCCTTGAAGGCAATGGTTTGGCCGACCTGAAAAGCGACGCTGCCCACGCGCTGATCGGCAAGCGCTTCTTTTAGTTTGTCGGCATAATTGCCTTTGCGGCTGGCGTTGATGCGCTGGTTAAATTGCTTGGCATCGAGCTGGGTTTTGGAAATGACGATGGCCATAAAATCGGAATTGCCGAGGTCGTCGGCCTTCAGTGATTCGTCTTTCGGAAACAACCGCGTGCCGGTGATGCCGCAATACGGCGAGTGTTTTTCCGTGTACGGGAAAAGCACATAACTGGAGCCATCCGTTTCCTGGCCAAATACATAAGTATAACATTCTATGCTGTTGGCCAGCAGGATTTTGAATTTATCGCCTTTTTTGACGGGACTCACCGTTTTGAACAACAGGTCGCCCGCCTGACGCATGGCAATAGTTTTTTCGGTAGCCATATCGAGCAACCCGAATTCCACGGCTAATTTGTTCTGGTCTGCCGCCTGCTGGGTACTGCTTCCCATTGGGTACAGCCCATAAGCCTCCTTCGTGAAGTGTACAAAATCTTTATAGCGCACCCAGGCCATGCCGCGATCGCCCCAGTCTTCCCCCCAACTGTTCATGAGCTGCAAAGCTCCGCCGTCTAAGTTATCGTCGTAGCCGATGACGCACATGGCGTGGCCGCTAAAACCACGCATGGAGTAGTCGCTCTGGGTCGGGTACCATACTTTTTGTCCCACCATCCGACTCATAAACGAGCCGCCAACCATCATACCAATCACGACCGGCGCACCCTGGGCTAAGTTTTGCCGAATCCCCTGGATATCGGGGCCATATTGCTCTCCGCCTTCCGACAAGCGGTTAAAGCCTTTGATTTTATATTGCTGCGCATCGCGGCGCTGGCTGCTATTCGGGGATGCAGAACAGGATTGATCGTCATACCTGAACTGGTTAAACGGCAAGGCGCCGCCCTGTTGCATGGTTTTCATGGCGTCGAGCATGTAGGCGCCCTGGCAACCATCTAACGCAATCTGGTTGTAGAGGTAGGCCGGGCTAAATGCCACGCTGTTTGGGTTTTGCCCGGTTGCTTTTGCATGCAGGATCGTGCGGGCGCTGTATGCGCTTGCCCATCCCACGCAGGAACCCTGTTGTCCCTGGTGGCGGCGGGTGGGCGCGTATTGCTCCAGCGACACCCGCGCCGGCATCTGGTTAAAGCTGCCATAAGCCAAAGGCTCAAAAACTTCTGCTTTATCATAGCGTTCTTCGCTCAAAGCCGCGCCCAGCGTGAAGTCGCCACCACTCGCGTTGACTCCTCCCGACAACATTTCCTGGCCGCCAAAGAAAAAGTACCACGCGCCGCCAATGAGGAGGATGGGGATGAGCAGTTTGGGGCGTTTAAAAACAAAAAGCAGCACAAGCGGCAAGAATTTCAGCAACGGGCCTAAGCCGCCGCCGCCGCCGGTATTGTTGTTCTGTGATCGTTGTCCTCCGCTTTGCGGGTCATCGGGTTCTAATCGGATTGGCATAGGATATTTTGTTTGGTTGAAAAAACACGACAGGTTCCAAATTTACGACTGATTCACCAGTTGTAAGTCACTTGTGTGAAAGGATAACCTGAAAAATATGCGGATGCTTATTTTTTGAAAATGAAATAGACAGCAAGTACCAGAAATCCAAAGCCGATGAGGTGGTTGATGCGGAAGGTTTCGGTGCGAAAAACGAGCAGCGAAAAAACCGCAAATACAACGAGGGTGATGACTTCCTGGATGACTTTTAATTCTACCAGCGCAAAAGGGCCACCGTTGCCTTTGTACCCGATGCGGTTGGCGGGCACCTGAAAGCAGTATTCAAACAAGGCAATGCCCCAACTGATCAGGATAATACCGATGAGACCGATTTTTTCAAAGGCTTTCCATTCTTTAAATTTCAGGTGACCATACCAGGCTAAGGTCATAAAAACATTGGAAAGAATGAGCAGCAGGATCGCATAAGTCCCTTTCATCGAATGCTGAGTTGCGGCAGCTCGCTTTCGGGTTCCAGAGAAGGGTACAGGTACCAGTAAAGATCGAAAAAGCGCGGCGCCGATTCTGAAATAAAATTGCTGACCGAATTGCTCAAGATCACAATGCCGATCTGATCTTCAGGTGAAAACGCAACTTCGCCTCGATAGCCATTGACAAAACCGCCGTGGTAAATAAGGCGCTGGGCATCGGAGCGTTCCATGACCCGCCAGCCAAGCGCGTACCAGGCCCGTTCCAAAGGCCGCCACTGGTAAAGGGTGGATTCCCGCAAAGGCATGGTCACCTGTGGGGTGAAAATTTCGCGAAGGGTTTCCGGTTTAATGACCTCCTGGCGATGCCCCATCAGCAAGCGCAACCACTGTGCCATATCGTAAATGCTGGCATTCACCCCGGCCGCAGGAGAAGCGGAGTAATAGCGGGGAGAAATATCCATCGGGTAGTACCCATTTTTGCTGACCCCATGCGGCAGCGCGACATTGGGCGAGGCCATGATTTCCTGATAGCTCGTCGAAGCATCCTTCATCCCGGCAGGTTTGAACAGGCGTTCAGCCAGCAATTTATTGTAGGAACTCCCGGTACTGTTGGCAATTACATCGCCGATAAGGCTATAAGCGACATTTTGATAATCGTGGTGTTTGCCAACTTTGTAGGGTAGTTTTACATTTTTCAATTTCCCGACAATCTGCTCGTAATCCAATCCGTCGTTGAGCAAATTGGAATACGCATGGCGGGGCAAACCTGTGGTATGACTCAGAATATGGCGCAGGTTCAGAATTTCGGTGCTTTTTTTATCGCGCAACTGAAAATCGGGCACATGGCGCACAACCGGATCATCCCAGTTAAGCACGCCGTCCTGCACCATCAGTCCGGTCAAAACCGGTGCGAAGCCTTTGGACAGGGAGGCAAGCCGGAAAACGGTATGGACATCAATGGAATCTCTTGTGCCAACTTCCCTCAACCCAAAACCCCGGAGGTAAGCGATTTTGCCGTCTTTGACAATGGCTACCGCTGCGCCGGGCACGTTTTCTTTTGCAAGGGCTTCTTCTACATAAGCTTCGTACTCGGCTACAATCCGCCGGAAAGCGGTATCGGTTATCTCCGACACGCCCATTTCCTCCTCGCGGTTGGTTTGCTGAAGCACGATCGGAGGTGCGGCAG
Organism: Saprospiraceae bacterium; assembly: GCA_022841505.1. Taxonomy (GTDB): domain Bacteria; phylum Bacteroidota; class Bacteroidia; order Chitinophagales; family Saprospiraceae; genus JABWAJ01. The sequence goes on from JALHRK010000248.1 coordinate 6,656, forward strand.
TAGCTCCCCGCCTGGCGAACAGGAGCGTCAGAATAAGTCCAAGGCCGATTAAAGAGGAGATGATGAGTCTATTGTTCATGGCGTTTATTGAAAAGCAGTTGCAATGATAGGGATTAAAGTGTTATTAAACAACCCCTCGGTCACGCCTTATTCGCCAATTGCCCACACGCCGCATCAATATCTTTGCCCCGGCTACGTCGCACCGTAATCACGATGTCTTTTTTGCGCAGGTAAGCTGCAAACCGGTCAATCTGGTCGGCGTCCGATTTTTCAAACGGCGCATCGTCTATCGGATTGTATTCGATGACGTTGACCCTTACCGGGAAACGGGTGCATAGCGTGGCGAGCCTTGCCGCGTCTTCCAGACTGTCATTAAAACGCTGGAAAGCGATGTACTCGTAGCTGATTCTGTTGCGGGTTTTTTGATAAAAATAAGCCAAAGAATCCATGAGCGCCTCGAGGTTGTTTTGCTCATTGATGGGCATAATTTCGTTGCGCTTCTCGTCGTCGGCAGCGTGCAGCGACAGGGCTAAGTTAAACCGCACGTCGTCGTCGGCCAATTGCCGGATCATTTTGGCGATGCCGGCGGTGCTGACCGTAATGCGGCGCGGCGACATGCCCAGCCCTTTCGGCGAGGTGAGGCGCGCCACGCTGTCCAGTACATTGCGGTAAGCCAGCAGGGGTTCGCCCATGCCCATGTAGACGACGTTTGAAATGGGTTGTTTGAAAACCTCCAGACATTGCCGGTTGACTAAAACGACCTGATCAAAGATTTCTGCGGCATCGAGGTTCCGCACGCGCTTCATGCGCCCGGTAGCGCAAAATTTGCAGGTCAGGCTGCACCCAACCTGGCAGGAAACACAGACGGTATAGCGCCCGTCTTCCGCCACCGGGATCAGCACCGCCTCAATCAGGTGGCCGTCGTGCAGGCGAAACCGGGATTTAATGGTGCCATCCAAGCTGTGTTGTACTTTATCCACTGAAATAGGGCGAATTTCAAAGCTCGCCGCCAACTCATCCCGCAGCGATTTGGGCAAATTCGTCATGGCTTCAAAGTCGTGCACGCCCTTTTGCCACAGCCACTCCTGCACCTGGCGCGCGCGAAAAGCGGGTTGCCCCATTGTTTTGAACAGGTCTTCCAGGGCTGCGTCAGACAACAGCCTGATGTCTTTTTTTAGGTCGGTGGCAATCAATGCTGCGGATTTAATCTGATGAATGATAAGGCTTTGATGGTGCAAAGATACATCCAATTGGGCATTTTTTTCAGATAGGTCACTAATTCGTGTCTGTACATTCAGTGCCGTGTCTGTTTTTAGGGTTCGAGAGCAAGGCCGGTCCTGTAGGGACCTAATGCCGGTAGACTAGTTGGATTTCCAGAAATAAGGCGTGAACAAGACCAATATCGTAAAAATTTCGAGGCGCCCCAGCAACATCAGGAAAGAAAGCACCCACTTGACCTCTGGTGAAAGCCAGGCAAAATTATCTACCGGCCCTACCTTGCCAATGCCAGGCCCCACGTTGCCCAGACAAGTCGCCACGGCGCCAATGGACGTCAGGAAATCAACGCCCAGGATAGACAAAACTAAAGAACCCAGCACAAACAAGATCATATACAACAGCAGGAAAATAAAAATATGGATGAGAATCTTGCCCGCCACCACCTCTCCATTCAGCTTCAGCGGCACAATGGCCCTGGGGTGGATGAGGCGTTTGAATTCCAGAAAAGAATTTCGAAAAAAGACAAAATGCCGGATGATTTTGATGCCGCCCGCAGTTGAGCCCGCGCAGGCCCCGATAAACAGGAGCACAAAAAACAGCATGGTCAACCCCGGCGACCACTTGGTGTAATCCGCAGTGATGAAGCCAGTTGTCGTAATGACTGAAACCAGTTGAAAAAGGCTGTCGCGGAAAGATTTTTCCAAAGGCTGGTTGGTGGCCTGGTGCACACCAAGGGTAATCACTACAGCAAGGAGAAGTACGAGGATCAGATAAGCCTTGAATTCATCGCTGCTCCATACTTTTTTGAGTTTCCCTTTTAGTCCGTAATAAATAACCGTATAGTTGATCCCTGCAATAAACATGAACAGGATGAGGGTATACTGGATAATTGGCGAGGTATAATAAGCAATACTGGCATTTTTGGTGGAAAATCCCCCTGTAGCCATCGTAGCCATGGAATGGTTGATGGCGTCAAAAAACGTCATGCCTTCCGCCCAAAGCAAAAGGATGAGCAATCCGGTCAGGGCCACATAGATCAGCCAAAGGCGCTTGGCGGTTTCCCGAATTCGGGGATGCACCTTGTCGGCAGTTGGCCCTGGCGCCTCCGCAACAAAAAGTTCGACGCCCCCAATGCCCAGCAACGGGAAAAGCGCCACCGTCAGCACAATGATGCCCATGCCTCCAATCCAATGGGTAAGGCTGCGCCAAAGCAAAATCCCTTTGGGCGTTCCTTCAATATCCGTGATAACCGTAGCGCCCGTGGTGGTCAATCCCGAAGCCGTTTCAAAGAACGCATCTGCAATACCCGGCAACACGCCGCTGAAAATAAACGGCAGCATCCCAAACAGCGTCATGGCCAACCAGCCCAGCGCCACAATGAGGTAGCCCTCGCGTTTGTTGACGCCTTTTCCATTCACCGATTTGAAAAAAAACAGCAGCGGTGCCCCAAAAACAATGCAGATAAGCGC
>JALHRK010000249.1 GCA_022841505.1 Saprospiraceae bacterium
GCGACATTGAGCGAAGACCTCGCCAACCCGTCTGATCCCAGCAGAGTCGCGCGTTTCGACACTTGGCACGAGATGCCAAATTGGGCTAATCCCGCTCAAGTTCGCCAAGCTGAAGCGCTTCTTGAAGCGGACACTGATCCCGAAAACCGAATGCGACGTCATTACGGTGTTGATCTTTTCAACCGCGCTCCGGGACAAAGTTTTCGTTACGGAACAACAAATTAATGAGAAAAAATTAATTTTTTTCCGAGTCAAAGGGTCAATTTTTTAAGATGGCTGATCCCACGGCAAGAATCAACGCGAACAAGGGAGGCATTGCGCCCCTGATCACCACGGAGGTCTCAATTTTTGAGCCCACTCCCTACGAAGCCTACAACATTTTTGCCGTCGACGACTCTGCCGAGACTGAGTTCATTGGCCAGCCCGCAAATTGGGGCGAAATCTGCCGTTTTCCTTTGCGCAAACGAGGAGGAAGAGTTGGGCGCACTTACGTTGACTTGACGGTCAATGTTCCGGTCACTCCCGCAATTGGAGTGGTCACCGCTGCTTGGGTGGATGATCTCGGAGCCAACATGATTGAGGAAGTGAAAGTCAAGTATTCGTCTAAGGACGTGCACGTTTACCGCGGAGAAGCGCTGAAGTTTTACCAGCGACTGATGGACCATGACATCACGAAGGAGCACTACAACGGCAACCAAAACGCCGGGCTTTCGGGTGTGACGGGCGAGAAGCTGCGTTCCAACACCGCAGTGGCCAACAGCTACCAGGGATTTTTGACTGCTGGATCATTTCCGTTGAGAATCAATTTGGATTGGCTGTGGTGGACCAAGGATGATGAAAACGCGCTGGCCACTGAAGCGCTTGCTTCCGAAATCATTGTCGAAATCAAGTTTCGCAGACTCGAGGAGCTCATCTACGCGCGTGCAATTGGCACGACCAATCCTCTTGACCCCTTTGCCGGCATTGCACGCCCAACCATTCAAGATGCGACTCTCAAGCACGAGCTGATTTTCACCCCCAAGGTGGAAGCATCCAAGCATTTGTCTCGATACGAAAACCGTCGCGGTCTCATGTTCAAGATTCTTGATTTTGAGGAGCAGCTGAACAATTTTGTCCCGCGTCCTGCTGCGGGCCAGACTTCTGTTGCCAAGATTCTCCTTTCCAACTTTCGTTTGGATTCGCAGTTCATGTTTTTTGTTGTGCGCGATGCCCGCATCAACACTGCCTGGGGTCTTGACCGCGGTTCGTCCGACAACACTTGGTCCAATGTGATGTCGGGTCTTGCTGCCGCTGACACTTCTGTGTTGGCTCTCAACAACAATCAGTCTGGTGCTTTGAACCCAATTTCTCGTTTCCGCATCACTGCCAACGGTTCCGTGTTGCTTGATTGGGTCGAGGAGTTTGAGAACAGAGGAATCTTGCGCAACAAGTATTTCCCTGGGAGCCAGATCAGCGGAGCCGTCTATTTTGCTCCGTTCGCCAAGAAGTTGCGCGACGCCAAGAACTGTGCTGGATACCAGAACTTCAGCAACCTCGGATCAGTCAACCTGGAAATCGAGCTCTCGACCCCGGCTGCCGACCGCAACCCCGGCGCCGCCGCGCAGGGCTACATTGTCGATTGCTACAATGTTTGCCACAACGTCATCCAGATGGCCCAGGGTGACATTGTGAAGGCTCTGAGATAAATCAGAGCGCCAAAGTGAAAATAAATTTCTCACGTCAAAGGGTCAATGTGCGGTGAAATTGAAGACTGGCAAGAGGCCCACACTTTGACTGTGCGCCTTTCTTCCAACGCGGCCAAAAACACAGTCAAGATCAACGCCATTTTGGCGCAGTGCGAAGAAATCAGATTGGATGAAATCTTTTTGAAGAATTTCAACGGCGGCGTCAGCACGGCTTTTTATTTGAACTTCGAAATCGCTGGCATGTCTTCTGGTTTTGCTTCCAATGAAAACAAGTCCGGATTGTTGCTGGCTTACGACCCGTCCAATCCCCAGCAGTTTTACTCCCGGCCAAAAGTTTTGTCAAAAGGAATGACCAGTTTGTCTGGCTTTTCCTTTTCTGTGTTGTTGCCTGATGGCAGCGTGCCTTCTTTTGACGAAGCCGCGTTCATGATGACTGTTGTTTGTCGCCGTTCTGCTGATTCGATGGCCGAAGTTCGTCGTTTGAGACAACAAATGCAATTGGATCGTCCCAATCTTCGAGACGGAGTCGTGGCCAACAGTTTTCGAAATTAAAATATTTTTTTTTGTGCAGAAAAGGTGCAAATGAAGACGGTCACTTTTCAAGCAAAAGACAAAAAGCTGGGAGCAGGAGGCAAGGGCTTGCCAATCCCCAAAAATGCAAACCAAATTGCAATGGCAGCCGGCCCGGATGCGACGGAAAGAGCAAACGAAACCCTTGCTGAAACTCGTCTCCGTGATCCTTCTGCCGTCGATGAACAGTTTCCCACGGCGGCCCACATTGAGTCTGATCCCAGAGATCCGATGCTTGCTTTGAAGGCGGAACTCGTGGAAGACAACTTGAAAGCGCAAGAAAAAGCAGGATCAGACAAGCCGCTACCGGGAGTGACACCTTTTGGTGTGTTGCAAGCCAAGGACAGTGATTTTCAGCGTCTGATTGAAATTCGAGAGAGAGAACTCGAGAAACAATTCGAGCAATGGTTTGCCACCAACTTCGACCGCATGGACCCGACCCACAAGGCCATGGCGCGTCAATTGTTCGGCAAGTTTTACAACGATCGTCTGAACAATCTGGACACAAATTTGGAGACCACAAAAAGAATCGCCCGTTTGAAAATCACCGGACCTCAAACCAAGGAAGACTTGTATTTGATGTATGCCATGGAAGCGGGATTGATCGACACGGATTATCTTGACAACATTTTGCATCCTGAAAGGGTGGAGAGAAATCAACAGGAAGAAGCGCGTCAAAAAAACTATCGCCGCGGCATGTTCAATCCGAAGCGATTTGTGCGAGGTGACTGGGGATTGAAAGACAGAATGGTCAACGCCAAGAACATTACGGGAAGAAATTCAGAAGAACAATTCGGGAACACTTTCAGGTTTGGAACAGAAGGAAAGCCTTTTACGGTGCAGGGAAATGTCAGCGCCGCAGAAGAAAAGCAGACGAATTTCAGAAAAACTTTGTCGATGCTGGAAAATGACGACACGGTTGAGCTCTAATTGTTTTTCAATAAAATGGAAGAGGGTGATATCAAGAACCCAGAGGAAACAGCAAAGGCCCTCGAAACCCTGGATATCGCAATCGATAAGCTACGAAAGTGGGTGTTGACCGTGGTGTTGCCTCATTTCAAAGCGTCAGACGAGGAAATATATCGTATGCGCACACTCATGAACATCGATTCTTTGCTTTTTGTCCCGCCGCTAAGAGATTTTCTTGTCAATTACAAACAACAACTTGTGGCACGCGACCTCGATTTTTTCCGCGCGCTTTTTCCAGCCGAATACAAAAACGTCGAAATTCCCGTTTCTTTGCAAGAAAAGGGGTTCTTGTTTGCCGAAGTCTTTGAGAGCATATTAAAAGACATTGATCAATGAACGACAATCAGGCAGTTGAAGATTTTGGCGCGTTCACGGCTCCCGATCCCGCTGTCGCCGAAGCCAACAAAAAGGCGAAGGAGAAAGCACAGGAGGCAGCTGCCAAGAAGAACGCGATGCCAAAGGGAAGCCAGAAAGAAATCGACAAGATGATGGAAAAGACGACTGCGGAAAAGGAGGCGGGCATCAAGTCGCAACTACTTCAACAGATTAGCGATTATCAGAAGCACATCAAGGAGTATTTTCCCGAGCGTGTCGAATTCATCAAGGTGCCGAAGAATCTGGGTCCTAAAAATACCGTTGAAGAATTGCGGGTATATGTGAAGGACCTTGAAAACGAACTCGGAAAAAAGGGAGCACTTGATGTGATCAAAGGACTGTGGGTGAAAGGCTTCGAGTTTTTTGAAACTTTCAACGAAGGCCAGCGTTTTGGATTGAATGTTTCAGGAATTGGGCAGGTGTCAAAAAACTCAATTGCCCCGCGAATGATCCCTCAAACAGGAGAAACAATTCCCGGGCCCGCTGTGCCTACGTTGGCCGAATTTTCAATCAAATACGCGTCTTGGTTTTCGACAAGCGTGGAGGCCAGAATGGTGATGATGATTTTTGAAATTGTCACGGGTGTCCACAGGATGAACACGCAAGTGACCGACGTGCAAAAAGCGGCAACAAAAGAAACTTCCACAAAAACAAAGGAATTAATGAAAGATTTATGATCTCGTTTTAATTTTTTTTGTGGATTTTGCACTGATTGACTGTTGAACATTCTTTCTTGTCTTAGCAACCATTGTCATAATTTGAACAAGGAATTCCCGGGCTTCCGTCCGACTTTTTGGTTCCTTTACATCCAAATTCACATCAACATATTCAAGTGCCTCCGACGCAACTAAATTGTATCGACGCTTCTCTTGCATGGTCATTTCATCGCCTGCTTCGTCTTCTCCTTCAGTGTCTTCGTCGTCGTAAGCTACAGCAGCGGGTTTTTCGAACAACTCAATTGTTTCTTTCAACTGAGTTCCAAAAGGCAGCTCTTGAATATCACGAACTTCTTCAGCGGTCACCTGGCTTTCCTGCTCAATTTCCGTTCTCTTTGTCGCAGCGGTTCCAATTGGTGCCGTTAGAGATTCCATTTCTTCTTTTCCTTTGTCGGATGCAGCATAACCACTTGCCGGTTTTACCGGCGCTCCTTTTCCTCCACCGGCACCAACAGGGCCCGCTTTCACCTTCTTCATGTCTGACGCTTTTGTTTCTTTTCCCTTCTTAATCTTAATCGGGTCTTCCTTCATCGAATTTTTGGGTCTTGCGGCTCTCGCGGGATTGGTTCGCTTGATCGACATCTCTTTCACAAGTTCCCTTTGAGCACTGATTTGATTGCGAAATTGTTCTCCTTCTTCCGACTGACGCAAAGCTTCCGCTGCGTTGTCCCACGCAATTTGCATTCTATCCAATTTCGATTTCGCGGCTTGAAAAGTTTCGTTGCTAATAATATCGGCTTGTTCTTGCTCAATTGCCATATCTTCAGCAAAAGCTGCTTCCATCATTCGTCGCTCAGCTCTCGCTTTTTTGTTTCTTTCGTCCGCTTCCGCGTTGTTTTGAATTTTGGCCGCCTCTTCCGCTTCCATAGCATCAGCGACCGCGTCTTCAGCAGCAAGACGAGCCAGTCTCTCATTTTCAAGTTCAGCACGCTGTTTTGCTCTTGCTATAGAATTTGGTCTTGGAAGAAACGACTGAAATCGCTCAATTTTTTCCTCTACGATTTCCATTTCGGACACAATTCGCGTGATTTTCTTTGCAGTGTCTTTTGTTCCTTGTCGGACATTTTTTTCTGCCTCGGCTCTTGCCTGGCGTTCCTCTTCTCGCGCCCGTTCAAATCTGACTTTTTCAGCTTCCAGTTTCTGATTCAACAGAACTTCCTTTCGTTTCAAATCCGCTTTTTCACTTTCATGCTGTTGTCCAATTGCATTCATCGCCGTTTTGAGAGATTCAATTTGAGTTTGAAAAGCAGCAAGCTTTGCCGCTTGAGCAGCCATACTTGCTTCGGCTTCTTTGATTCTTTTTTCAGCAAGAGCAATCTTTTCTTGTTCCGCCGCAGTTCTTTCAGCCACGATCTTGTCAATTTTAACCGAATCCTCGGTTACAGCCGGAACTTGAATCTTTTCTCTTTGAAATTGTTTCATCGATTCCATAGCTTTGTCCAATGTTTGCACGATATCTTGCATTCTTTCTGCGTCCAATCCAGGAATTCCTTGAACAACGACAGCAGCAGGAGGCTGTTTCGCGTTTGTCAAATCTACCAAATCTTCCAACGCACTGTCAAACGTCGCAATTATTTCTGCGCGGACTTTGTCGCTGTTTTGAATTTGCTCATTGAAACGTTGTTCAGAAAATGTTTTGTAAGCTTCAAGTTGCTGTTTCAAATTTTGATTATCCCCCATAACTTGCAAAACCTGAGCTTCAAGCTGTTGTTGTCTTGCTGTTTGCAAATTTGGAATTTGATCGGGATCATCAATTGCCATCGGTCGCAAAGAACCTTCAAGATCATCGAGTCTGCTCATTACCGGGCCCAAATCAACGGCAACTTTGATTCCCCGAGACATATTCTCCGACAATTGCGCCAAAATTTGATTGTTCGCGTCTAAAACACCGACAATTCTCTGATCTGTCACAAAAGAAACCTTAGGCGGGCCTTGAGCGAGCAATTCTTTCAGCTGTTTCAAATTTTCTGCGTGCAAAGCCACGTTTTCTTGTCGAGCTCTTTCAATTGCAACACTTGTTTCTTCCCTTTCAGCCAGAGATTTTTTCACTGCGTCCATTTCTTTTGTCAGTCCTTCAAACTCTGCTTTCTGCTCCTCTGATGGCCCAAGTTCAGCAACATTTCGATTTGCAACATCAGCCATAACTTTGTCCAGTCGAGTTTTCAAACTGTTGATAGAATCTTCGTATTGTTTGCGCTCATTTGCAATTTCGTGTGCCATTCTTCCGTGGTTAGCGCCAGCTTCGAAAAGAGCTTTGGAATAATCAACGGGCACAGAAGCAGACGGAGGCGGCGGAGGCGGAGGTTGACTGTTGCTCTTTCTGATTTCCTCGATCAACGGCGCAAGAGCAGTCGCAAATGCATCGGTCATTTCTTCTTTTGTCACTCCGGAATTTGGTTTTTTCTCATCATCACCGTCCAGATCGTCGATATCCTCTTCAATTGGTCCTGGTTTGTGATCATCTGTTTCATCTTTTACAGGAAGAACTTCTGGTTTCAAATCTGTTTCAGTCAACCCCGAGTTCCACGACTCTGCAGCGACAGCCAAAATCTTTTTTGTTTTGTCCTCGTGCGCCTTTTTTCCGTCCTCCTTGCGCGTGCTGCCATACGGAGCCATTTCATGAAAGGCATTTTCACCTTGATATTCTTCTCCGATCTCATCTCTGTTTCGCTCCTTTTGGCCCTTTTCTCTGGCATCACCAAACTCGTTCAAAAACAACTGCCAATCATCCAAAAAATGATCACTGTCAGGAGCCTGTCCTCGCACCACATATTTGAAATACAAATAATGCTGATTGATTCCCACCGGATGCCGCATTGAAAGTAGCTGCAATTTGATCTTGAATTCGTGTCTTTTTGTCACAAATGCATCGACATAAGCCGACACTTCCGAATCATTGCAAAGACTTTGTCGATACCAAGGACTTTTTTTGTGATCGGCTTCTGTGCCTCGACCAAGAAGCCAAGCCCAAAAATCACGCATAAACTCCTGATGAACAGCTCCTTTTGCATTGTCAATGACTAAATTGGCCTTCCAAAAGTAAAAAGCTTGCTTTTCCGCGTCTTTCAGCGTCCCGCTTGACAACAACTTGTTCACAATGGTCATCATTCTGTCTGTTTCAGTTTTTTGCAGAGGCACGATGTCGGTGATGCTCGACTCTTTTTCTAACGCATCAAGACCCGGGAGATATTTCTTGCTGTCTGAAGCATTTGTTTGTTTTCGCTCTCGCGTTTCAGCGGCGACCCTCCTCATCACTAAAAAAACCCGCCAAAATTTTTATAGCATTATTGATCCACAAGAAGTCCCCGATTGACAGCTGGGAGTTGCCCGTCTTTGAACAGGCGGTTGCGACAGACCCGGTTGCATCACTGGACCGGGTTCCTGCACAGGGTTGTTTTTGGCCACCGGCATGGGATTGTATTGCATCGGGCCTCCCTTCTGTGGCGTCGGCATCAGGCTGCTCCAAACTGCTTGAACGTTTGAGACGGCCATTCTTGCAGTGCTCGACCCAAGAAACGCAGACTGGTAATAAGTAGTTCGGAAAAGCGGATCAGCGTTCATATCCACAACAGATTCCAAAACACGATCTCCAGCGTAGATCATGACAGACACAAGCGCACCGCCGACCACCGCGCTCAACGCGGACGATGTGAGATTGGTTCCACGAGTGAGAGTCAAATGAGGGGAAATATACCCGTAAACTTTGTCAGTCACCCATCCCGTGGACGACCCCGCAATGAGTCCGGCCAGTCCGTATCGCAAAGATGCTCCTGCCCCTTCCATTACGACAAAAAATTTTATTTTTTTATCCCGTGCGAACTTCATCCAAAATATCATCGATATCGCGCTCGATGACACGAGCTTTTCCTCCCAGACCGTTGTCTTGCTGTTTCCAATATTCAGGCGCACACAATCTCCACCCCGGTTCAATATCATCAGGATTTTCGGCTTCACTCCAATGAAATTTGATTTGCGGATTATGCGTGTTTTCAAAATCGTTGCAAATCATCGTGCGCACGTATTTGTGCGGTTTTTTAGGCGTCGAATCAGGCAAATTTTCATCAATCACAATGTCGTCCATCAGCTGCATGAAAACATCTCTTTCCATTCCTCCGCCATACAAATCGGCAAGAGTCATTCGAGCTTCCCTCTGAAAAATAGGCTGAAAACAAACAACGTCCATGTTTCCTCGAATCATCGGACCAATACCCTTCACATGCTGGGAAGTGATGAACACTGTGATGCACAAGTGACGTCCTTCCACAAAAAAAGTGTTGATATCCTTGTTCCACTGCATCGCCACACGATCAGCAATCACATCATCCAACACACAAAAAGCCGCGAGTTCCGGAGCAGACTTGTATGCGTCAGGGTCCTTTTTGCACTCCGAAGGGTGATTTTCTTTCCACTTTGCAATCAATTTTTTCTGTCTCTGGATTAAAGCGTCCATTTTTGACATGTCCAATCCCTGAAAAACAAGCCACCCAGGCACGTAAGTCTGCCAAAAACCGTTAATGCGCGTGTTTGTGAACACGACTCCAAAAGGCACATCACGAAAACAATTATACATCCACCAGCGCAGAGTGAATGTTTTTCCTGTTCTTCTTTTTCCAAAAAGACAGCACGCAGGATGAATTGGAAATGTGTCCGGGGTCAACAGAAACTTTCCGATAGGCCCGATAATCGTGTCTATTGGTTCCACAATTTGAAACATGGGTCCTTTGGGCAGCTCGTGGTCTTCGCGCGGCGTTCTTTTTTCCAGTTCTTCTTCCTTGTCATCCTCCTTTTCTTTGTCTTTTCCGAAGAACTTTGCGACGTCTTTTTGAGTAGTTTTGTGGTATTTCATGACGGTTTTCCTAAAAATACGAGAAGAAAATCCGACGTTGATTTCTGTCGTTTTTTCTGTTGCGGTAGGTAGTAGAAGGTGATAAAAATGGAA
>JALHRK010000250.1 GCA_022841505.1 Saprospiraceae bacterium
TAGGGAGCCGCCCATAATTTGGAAAAAGGGGTTGTGTACTTCTTTACACAACCCCTTTGCCCTCCCGCTGTACGGGACAGGTTTTGCCGTTTAATGAGACAGCTTCTTACTGAATAATCAAATCAAACTCCACCCGCCGGTTCAACTCCCGGCCTTTGGCCGTTTTATTGTCGGCGAGCGGTTGTGTTTCTCCGTAGCCTGCATAGCTGATGCGTTTATTGGAAACGCCTTTGCTGATCAGGTATTGCTGACAAGCTTTTGCGCGGTTTTCCGACAACGTCAGGTTGGCTTTGTCGCTCCCAACATCGTCGGTATGGCCGGCAATCACAAGCAGGTAAGCCGGGTATTGGGCCATGATGTCCACGATCTGGTCCAGTACTGCGAAGGATTGTTTTTTTAACGTCGCTTTGCCTGTTTCAAACTGCACAGCGCGCATGGCAAAATTCAGCACTTCTCTGATTTCTTTTTTGATTTCCGGACAACCTTTATTGCTCGCCAAACCTGCTTCTTTAGGACAGCGGTCGTCGCCATCGTGTACGCCGTCGCCGTCTGTATCGGGGCAGCCTTCCATGTCGCCTGAAGTATCCGGGCATTTATCATTCGCATCGGCAAAGCCATCGCCGTCGCGATCCGGGCAACCCATTGCGGAAGCGACACCTTTTTCATCGGGACACCGATCATCCACATCTGCAATGCCGTCGCCGTCGCGGTCTTTGACCGGGCAGCCTTTGTTTTCAACGCTGCCTTTTTCATCCGGGCACTCGTCGTCACCATCTGCAATGCCGTCGCCGTCGCGGTCGGGGCAACCATTCAGGGCTGCCAGGCCTTTTTCGTTCGGGCAATTGTCGTCTTTGTCGGCAATGCCGTCCTTATCAGAATCGGGACAGCCACGCAGATCGCCCGCAATATCCGGACAATCGTCGTTTTTGTCAATGACGCCGTCGCCATCCGTATCCGGACAGCCGCTGGTTGCTTTTTTACCGGGCGCATCGGGGCAATCGTCGTCCGCATCGGCAATGCCATCGCCATCGCGATCCGGACAACCATCCAGCGTTTTAAGTCCGGCAAGATCCGGGCATTTGTCAACAGCATCCGCCACGCCATCGCGGTCGCGGTCCATTTTGCCCAACCGGTACACTAAACCGGCGCCCAATTGAAGGTTGTTGCGATTGATTTCCTGCGAAATGCGGTATTCGCCCTGCAGGTTGAGGTAGGAATTTTTACCGAGTTTGATGTCAAATCCAACCCCTAAAGGGAACTGAAGGTTATCGGGTCCGTCTTTTTCCACCACATACCCTGCGCCGCCAACCAGGTAAGGAATAATTTTGCTTTCAGAAGGTGCGTAGTGCAGTCGCAAAAGCCCGTCAACACTAAAAATGCTCCGGTTGTTGACATCGCCAAAAACATTGGCAGAACCAATTTTGATGGGTACGGCTAAACCAAGGTATTTGTTCAGCCCGGCGGTATATCCAATTTCAATCCCGTTCGTAATGTCGAGGTTGTCTATTGAATTGGGGCTGCCGTAATCAATGAACAGGAATTTAGCGCTGAGGCCATGGAAACTTTGTTTTTGGGCTTCGAGCGTTACGCTGCCCAGCAAAAGCAATACAAATAGGGAAAGGAGTAATTTTTTCATAGGTATGATTTTTGTGCTGTTAATCAGTAGGTTGAGGAGTTGGCAGTTTTTCGGATGGCAGTTGGTAGGTTGTGAACTGCCACCTGCCACCTGAAAACCTGCCAAATCATAGAAATAGACCTTAGACAGCAGGCGTATCTTTCTCTTCTTCTGTCTGCTTCTTTTTTTCGTCATCACCAAGCAGTTTGTCTTTCAGCTCCTCTGCTTTGTCTTCCAGTTTATCCCAGAGCGCTTCGCCTTTCTGGATATAAGGGGCTACTTTTTCGTTGGCTTTGAGTTCTTCCAATTTGCGTTCAGCGGCGTCTTCCAATTTGTCCATCGTGCGCTCGAAGCCTTCCGCCAATTCTTCGGCTTTGTCTTTCATTTTTTCAAAAAAGCCTTTTTCCTCTTCCATGTCTCAATGATTTTGTGTGAACAATATTTGTTACGGCAAGATAACGGTAAAGTTGCTTAGAAACAGGCCTTAAGCGCTTTTTTTCTTTTTCAATTACTCAGACGCAACTGAAAAGCATCTGTAACATTTTGCCTTGTTTGGCATCAACAAAGAGAAATGGAATTTCTTGCTTGAATCAAAATATAACTGCAACAGCCGGATGATTTTAATAATTAATAACATGTATTTTTCTTTGAATTTAAAATATAATTTTATTTTCACCCATCTCAATTGCACTATTCTAAAATCTAAAATTGCCTATTGACATGAGCAACAAACCTCTACTTATTCTGCTGGCGACGTCGTTGCTGGTTTTTTCCTGTTCCAAGGACAAAATTTCCGACGAAGCCCTGCCTCAGCCCGAGTCAGCCAACCAACCTGCAACCCGCGAGCAAATCAATGAATTTGTACTCAGCCAACTGCGCGAATATGAGGTCTTCAAGTGGGAGATGGCCGACGACCACCTCCTTTGGAGTGCCGTGATGCGCGGCGATGAATTGGTCGCCATTGGCTACCAACCTGCCGAAGAGGGTGACATCAAAACACGCATGCACCTCATTGACATCAACGAAGAAACCTGGCAGGCAGCCCGGCAAAAAATCATCAACTTCGTGGTGGAAGAAATGAACCGCGACTTCCCGAATGAAAAATTCACCGCAGAAAGCCTGATGCCGCTGACTGAAAATGGCACCCTTCCTTTCATCAACATGCGCATCACGAGCGAGCGCATCCTCGCTGCCTTGCGTCAAATGCCCGAAGTGCGCTACGTTGAGCCTTCCGGGTACAGTTTTGCGGACGAGGGCGCGGAACAAATCACTTACCGGAGCGACGCCGGTTGCAGCAATTCAGCCGCCAGCAGCCTTCCAGCGGCCGATTATGTCACGGTTAGCCCAAGCGTAAAAGTGCCCTGGAATTTTTACAATGCAAGTATTCCTACTGCCTGGAACACGAGCACCGGCGCAGGAATCACGATTGCAATTATTGATACGGGCACTTCGCCCAACCAAACCAAGCTGGGCAGCGAATTTGCATCCGGACAATCCACCGGTCGCAGCATCACACGGTTGGGGACTTACGTAAGTTCCTGGTGGCCCTGGGCTTCTCCGGACGGCCCGAACGACCAGTGCGGGCACGGCACCCAAATGGCTGGATTGGCTACAGCGCCACGCGGAAGTGGCGGCGCGTCGGTAGGCGTTGCGTACCGCGCAAACTTGTTGGCCATTCGTGGAACAGGCGACGTAATTGTGAACGGGAGCAGTGAAAAAACCGGCGTTGCCAATGCGTTGGTGATTGCAGGGAACAATAGCGGCGTGAAAATCATCAGCATGTCTATCGGCGATGTTTTCTGGAGTAGCCAGGTGGCTGACGGGGTCTATTATGCCTATGGCCAGGGCAAACTGATTTTTTCTGCCGCAGGCACTTCCACCTGGTTTACCAGTTGGGTGGGCGTGATTTTCCCGGCTACCATGGATGAAGTTGTGGCGGTCACCGGGGTCAAAGACGGCGCCTCTTTGGTGAAATGCAGCAGCTGTCATTCCGGCAGCAAAGTAGATTTTGTAGCAGTTATGCAACGCAGTGTGAGCGATTCGCGCACCTCGCTCACGTTGGCCATGAGCGGTAATTCACCGGCCTATGTCGGCGGATCTTCGGCGGCTACGGCTACGACTGCCGGCATTGCTGCGTTGGTTTGGGCGACGAACCCTTCGCAAACGCGTACGCAGGTGCTGAATCGCATGAAAAACGCTTCGCAATTTTATCCGGGCCGCAATGGCGAGTTTGGGTGGGGGATTGTCAACGCCGCAACAGCAGTAACGAATTAGAGCAACAAAAACAGGCCATTCCGAACCGCGGAATGGCCTGTTTCAATTTTAAAAAGACGAGACGATTAACAATACCGGTCGAACGCCATTTTCAGGTTTTCGGAAATGATCTCTGCCGAACGGCCTTCAATGTGGTGGCGCTCAAGAAAATGAACCAGCTTACCATCTTTAAACAAGGCAATTGCGGGAGAAGACGGCGGGTAAGGCAGCATGTATTCGCGCGCTTTGCCAGTAGCTTCCTGATCCACACCTGCAAAAACGGTCACTAAATTTTCCGGGCGCTTTTCATGGCGAATCGCCATTTTGACCCCCGGGCGCGCATTGGCAGCTGCACAACCGCAAACAGAATTAACGACAACTAATGTGGTACCTTCCTGCATATCAAGCGCTTCCACGACATCGTCGGAAGTGACCAGGCTTTTGAAACCCTCCTTGTTGAGGTCTTGCGCCATAGGTATGGTAAGTTGTTCCGGATACATGTATTTTTGTTTTATATTTAAGCAAAATTTCAGGGACAAAGTTAAAATTAGTCCAGCTTAATATACAAAAAGAGGAAGAATATTGTTCATTGCCCCCGGTACAAGATTTTGTGTTTGGGTGAAAAAAATTGCTCGAATTTGTAACAAGGAACCCGATTTTCAGTATACGAATAGGTTATTGAAACAATATCCTTAAACTACGCTTTAAAATTATTCCGACATGATCCAAAAATTAACTTGCATGGTTGTTTTAGCGGTTGCAGCCCTCTGCAATGGCTATGCACAAGAAGAAATGGCGCCAATGGCGAATACGCCGGTGAGCCAAACCTTTAGCGATACCCGATTGGTCAACATGGCGTCCGTTGAATTGATAGAAAAAGGAAAATTGGAGGTTCGCCTCAGCCAGCGGTTTGGCGAAATGCTTGACTTCAAAAATATTGGCGAAACATTTTTTGGCCTGGAAACGCTGAGCGACTTTATGTTGGGCGTGGAATACGGGGCGATGGAAAACCTGAGCGTTGGACTTTCCCGTTCAAAAGGCGGTGGATTTCTGTCCGACGGCACTGCAGGAATGCGCCAGTTACTGAACGGATCGCTGAAATACCGCGTGCTGCGTCAGTCAGAAAGTGGCATATCGCCTGTAACGGTAACCTTGTCGGGTTTGGCTTCGCTGTCTACCGAAAAACAAGTGGAAGGTGAAACAGACGTGATCAGCAGCTATCCGAAATTTAACCACCGCTTAGCCTATCACGGTCAGGTGCTGGTTGCCAGAAAAATCTCCGATCGGTTGGCCGTGCAAGCTTCGGGCGCGTACACCCACCGCAATCTTGTCCCTGAAAACGACGATCAGGGAATATTCAGCGCAGGTTTAGGCGCAAGGGTGCAGGCTACAAAATGGTTGGGCGTTGTTGCAGATGCGACCTTCCCGATTGCCGATACCCGTACCACAGACAATGGCTATTATCCGGTTTATGGTCTCGGACTGGAATTCAAAACAGGTTGCAATACGTTCCAGATCAACCTGACGAATGCAACGGGCCTTGCGGAAACGGATTACATTCCTTACAATACCGGACAGTGGAGCAATGGCGATTTTCGCCTGGGGTTCAGCTTGTCCAGAACTTTTGGATTCAAGATGAAAAGCGACGAGTAGGAGGGAAGTTTGCAAAAGGCAAATTTGCAAGAGGCAAATAGGCAATTTAGTTTTGGATATTACACAAAACTAAATTGCCTTTTTTGTTTGCCAACTTGCCCTTTGCCAACTTGCTTATTTGCCCCTTGCCCCTTGCCCCTTGCCCTACTCACGGCTTGGCGATGTAACAAAGCTGAGAGCAGTTCTCCCGGCGCAGCATTTGTTGTGCCACGCGCTGGATGTCTTCTGCGCTGATTTGCTGATAAATTCCAGCCTCTTTGTTGATCAGATCGGGGTCGCCCATCAGTTCAAAAAAGGCAAGGTTGATGGCTTTGTTCAGTGCGCTCATCTCGGAAAAAATGAGGTTACTTTCTGCCTTGTTTTTGATTTTCTGTAATTCAGGGCCGGCAATCAATTCATTTTTTAGTTTTTCCAGTTCTTCCCAAATGGCGGCGGCAGCAGCTTCCAGCGTAACCCCGTCAGCGGGTTTACCTTCAATGATAAATAGTCCGGGATCGAGAAAAGCCGAGACAAAACAATCAATGCCGGAAAACAACTGGCGCTCTTTGAGCAAATGCCGGTAAAGCCGGGAAGAGGGGCCGGTGCATAAAATATCCGACAAAAGGTCAGCAATATAAAAGTCCGGATCCGAACGGGCAGCCATGCGGAACGCTAAGTAAATAGCATCCACCGGCACATTGGCTTCTTTGGTCAACTGCCTGAATTCTGTTTGCTCGGGCTCCGCGGGTAAATTTCTCGGAGGTACTTCCCCGCGCGGAATGTCGCCGAACCACTTTTCTGCAAGCGCCCGGATTTCTTCCGTTTTCACGTTGCCCGAAACCACGAGAATGGCGTTATTGGGCCGGTAATATCTAAAAAAGAATTGCTTAACATCCGGCATTCCGGCGCCTTCGATGTGCGCGGGTACCAGGCCAATAGTCGGCCAGCGATAAGGATGCTGTTTGTAAACCAGATCTGACAACAAATGCATCATATCGCCGTAAGGCTCATTCAGACAGGTTTCCTTGAATTCTTCCACAACCACCTTGCGTTGCACATCCAGCACCTGTTCGCTGAAATTCAGGCTCAGCATGCGATCCGATTCCAGCCAAAAAGCCGTTTCGATATTTTGAGCAGGCAGGGTGTCGTAAAAATTCGTCATGTCGTTGTTGGTGAAGGCGTTGTTTTCTCCGCCGGCCAACTGAATGGGGTCATCAAAATCGGGAACATTGAGCGACCCCCCAAACATCAGGTGTTCAAATAAATGCGCAAACCCCGTCTTGTCCGGCGATTCATCACGCGCGCCAACATCGTACAAAACATTCACAGCAGCCATCGGCGTCGTGTCGTCTTCGTGTACCAAAACCCGAAGGCCATTGGCTAATTCAAACCGGGAAAATTCTATCATTTGTTGGTTGTTGTAGGAATATGGACCGTTGATCGTTGTAAGTTGTTCGTTAGCTTTCGGTTCGGAAAAGTCGGTGATCCCTTTTATGGAGTGTTTGTTTGTTTCCCTTGAAATTCGAAAACATCATCCCAAAATGGCCCCAACGAACAACCTACAACGAACAACAATCAACCTCTAAATTTACTGTTTCTCAAAGCGCCCTTCTGCAACAATTCGCCCATCTTCGGTGCGGAGCAGGTACAAATACTGTCCCGCTGCAAACCGGCTGATGTCGAGTGTCCGGTTGCCATTGAGCGCAGTATTGAACACCTGCTGGCCGGACAAGTTCAGAATACTCAGAGCCAAATCGCCAGATGGAATGTCTTTGGCTTCAAAAGTGATCCAATTGCCAGCCGGATTGGGGAAAACCTTTATAGCGGCACGGCTTTCCACTTCTTCATTTGAAACGATGGTCACGGTCACATCCTGACACGTAGTGGAAGCGCCTCCGGAGTTTGTTGCGGTAAGGCATACTTCATACGTTCCGCTGGCGGTGTAGGTATGCACAGGGTTTTGCTGGCTGCTGCTGCCGAGGTCGCCAAAATCCCAGCTCCATTCGGTGGGATTGTTGGAAGACTGGTCTTCAAACTGCACTTCACCACCGCCCTGCAAATCGAAATTGAAATTGGCAACGGGCGCCAAAACAAACGTTCCGAGCGATTGAAACCAGGTGGCATAAACAATGGAGCCGTCCTCGGAAATATCTACCGTTAAGGCCTGCCCTTTGGCCTCTGCAGTGAGCCATTGGTAGGTAATTGTGGTGTCCGTACTATTGTCCACAGGAAGCCAGGTGCCGAAAAACAATGCGAAGATCGAGGTTTCCGTCACTGTTTCAACCCGCTGGCGCAGGGCCTGTTGGGAGCCTGTCGGCAAAATCAGTGTGCCGTAAGCGTCTGTATCTATGGTTTGTGTGATATCGGACTCTATCCGAATGGAGTCCACATCCAAAATAGAGCCATCTACCGTCAGGCTAAATCCGGATGTTCCGGAAAAAGTAGTTCCAAAAGTAGTAGGAAAGGTAAAAATGGTCTGAGCAGGATCGAACACAACGGAAAGGAAATCACCATTTCCTAAGAAGTCCAAAGTCGAACCCAGCGCAATTACGCCAGACGGAGAAACCAGGGCAAAGCCGTAAGAGCCATCGTCCAGTGCCTGCACCAAATTGGCTGTAGGGAAGTCTTCGCTGCTCGGAGCCTGATCAGGATCAATGATTCCGGTCGTGGTGGTCGAGTGTACTTGCAGTGTCGAAAAATCCCAGGTCTGGTTAGCGCCGGGTTGTCCAATGCTCACGTTTTGAGGTAGGGTATCGTTCGCGTAATTGAGCGCATCGCCAATTGCGGGAACGTCTGATACGGTCAGGGTAATTTGGGCTTTCGCCGGAACCATTGCCCCAAGCAACATCATCAAAGGGAGTACAAATTTTAGTTTCATGATTTTGTTTGTTTTTATCAATTAAAAAAGAGCTAACGTTGAATTACTTCAGTAAAAATTTACCGGTATACAACAATTCTTCTTCGCTTTCCAGTTTCCAGTAATACAATCCAGGGCGCTTCGGTGTCGTCCATTCAAATTGGGTGGCAGCTATTGCTTCGCGGAATAATTCTTTCCCAAGATTGTCCAACACGATGAGTTGCAGCGCCTGGTCAGCATCCTGCTTCCACTGAAAAGAAATGGTTGATCCGGGACGGAATACCTGATTTAGGGCAGGCGACAACGCATTGAAGCCGTCACTTCTGAACACTTCGCCGCTCAGGCCTTCCAATTGGTCAGAAGGTACAAAATTGGCGGCATATAAATCTGACTCTTGCTGTTCCGGTGTTGTCCGATCCGGCGTGGTTGTTTCTGCAACCGGGCGATCGGGCTTTTGCTGAGGACTTAGCAATTGTTCCGGAGAAGGGGCAGGCACGTTGCCGCCCGGGGCCAATGATTGGGGCGTTTGCCGGGTGATTTGATAAACCCAGAAAGCCAGCAACGCTGTTACCGCAACCAGCAACCAACGCCAGGCGGGGTGTAAACGGGGCGCTGCATCACGAGCGGGGGCAGGTTGATCTGCGTCTTCCTGATCCTCGGGTTCCTCCCGGTTTTCCGGCGGCATGGTAGCAATAAGGCCGTATAACTCTACCACTTCCCGGCGGCATGCTTCGCAGGTTTCAAGGTGCGCTTGCAACTCCTGAAGCGAACCGTCAAAATTTTCGTTCAGGAGGGCTTCAGCGCAGGCGGCAATGCCCTCTTCCGTTAGGTGGTTATTCCCGGTGTTGGATAGAAAATCCGGCATGTAATTTCATTTTCTTAATCAGAT
>JALHRK010000251.1 GCA_022841505.1 Saprospiraceae bacterium
CACCCTGAAAATCAAATCCGAATAATTCGCCTACCGGGCTCCCTTCGGCTAAACGGAGGGCAAAATTACTACCTGCATTCCCAATAAAGCCAACCCGAACCGGTTCAAAATCGGGTTTCCCAGGGGGCGTCAAATTGGTATACTCCGCTTGATTGCTGCCGAAATTAAAATCGAACTGCCAGCTCAATTTTTCCCGATCAATGAGTTTTACGTTTGTTGAAAATTCGATGCCGCTGTTTTTTATCCCGACATAATTTTCAGTAAGGACCGAAAATCCTACAGGCGAAGTGACATTGATGTGGTTGAACAACACATCTTCGGATTTGCTGTTGTATTGGTCAAAAGAGCCAGAAAATCGCCCTTGAGCAAAACTGAAATCCAAACCAAAATTGATGTCGCTCCGGCTTTCCCATTGCAAATCCGGGTTGGGGGCCGTTAAAGCGATTATATACGGCACAAATTGTCCGTTGAAAAAGAAGGTTCCACCTTGTGAAAAAATCGTACCCGACAAGATATTATCCGCAGGTAAATTGCCGCTAAGGCCGTAAGACACGCGGGCTTTCAATTGATCTATACTATTGGATTCGAATAATTTAGCAAAATCCAAACCTGCTCCTGCTCCATAAAACAGGCCCCATTCTCGGTTCTCTCCAAAACGGGAACAGCCTTCGTATCGTGCATGGCCTGACAGAAAAAACAGGTCATTGAAATTGTACTGCATTTGTCCCCGAAACGTAGCCAGCCGGATATCCAATCCAGTATTCGAGCTGTTGATCGCTTCCGAACCTTGGGTAATGTCCAGATCCTGGTATACAAAATCATCGGTTGCAAAATCCCTAAGCTGAAACTGCGCTCTGTTCCTGTTAATCAAATGATAGGCATGGCCGGCATCGAGGGTAAGTGCGTGTTTTCCAAATTTAAAATCATAGGCTAGGAAACCTTCTGCCATCCGGTTATCTTCCGTATTCCTTTTATAATCTGCAAATCCTCCACCAGCAACGCCCTGGAAAAAACTCTCGCGTGGGGCGTAGAAACCCTCTGTACGCTCATCCGTTTGCCAGGCGACCCTCCCGCCAATGCGTAGCCCTTTCCATAAATTCCAGTTGGCCGAAAGGTGAGCCGTATAAGTTTGAATGTCGCCTCCGTGCTTAGTTTGTTCAAGGATGGCGACCGGATTAAAATAGTCGAACCGCTGTTCTTGAAAATAATTGCCAAATTGGCCTGATACGGGGTCGTTGCTCCGTACCGGTGCGGTAGGATTGAATTGTGCCGCATGAAAAAAAAGCTCAGGTCTTGCCTGCCTGAAATTGCGGTAGGTGGCAGCAGTGCGCAATTGAATGTTCAGGCGATCTTTAAGCAGCCGCTGTCCAATATGGAGTGTCCCGCTGAATTGGGAAAAACCGGCAGAGGGAACAACATCGCCCACCCCGCGCAGGTTGAGGGAAGCGCGCACAGCGGTTCCTGCTTTGGACCAGGCGCCTTGAATATGGCTAAAGTGAATTAAACCGTTTCGGGTAATGGCCTCTCCCCAATCGATCGAACTGCCCAAGTCATCGATAAGACTGCTATTGGGAATATCAGGCTGGTTACGCAAAGAAAGGTAGCGGTTCGCATCCAATACATCGGTCATTTTTGCAACTTGTTGAAAACCAGTATACGTATGGAGGCCCACTTTCAGTTTCCCTTCGGTATCGGGGGCTGATTTTGTCGTGATGAGAAAAACGCCATTGGCAGCGCGGGCGCCATAGATGGCAGCCGAAGCTGCATCCCGAAGGATGGTGACCGAAGCAATATCGTGCGGGTCAATGGTCGTCAACGAAACCCCTGGAAAGCCATCTACTACAAGCAAAGGTTCGGCATTGCCGAGCAGGGTATGTAGTCCCCGTTGGTGCAGATCAAAATTACCGGAAGGGTCGCCGCCTGGCCGTGACAGCAGCACGCCCGGCGCCCGGCCTTGAATGAGTTGCATGGGATGGAATACGTTGCCATAATTAAAATCGGATGTTTCCAGTTGCGTAATCGCCGTCGTCAACGTATGCAATGGCTGAATGCCATAACCGGTTTGCACCAGTTTATTGAGCGTTTCATTCCCCTCCTTTCGCTTTTTGAAAGTAAGATTCAGCGGATTCTCCTCACCGACCACAACTTCAAATAAATTACTTCCGTAATGAACCAGCAAGGTATCCCCAGCTTGTGCGGCAATGGTGAAAGCCCCGTTTTCGTCCGTTCGGGCCATCGCTTTGGAATTGTTTTTTTCGATCAATACTTTGGGCAGGGGAACCCCTTGCTCATCTTTCAGGGTGCCTGAAACAGTTTGGGTATATCCGGCTAATACGGCTACAAAACACCAAACGGAGAGAGAAAGCAGCGATTTTAGGATAGTTGGTTTCATAAACGGTTGGTTTTTTCAGAAGGAAGGACAAACAGACCTCCTTTTTGTTCACCTAAAAATACAACCTAAATGAATATCATCCCAAAAAAAACAAAAGCCTTCCCACAAACTGCGGGAAGGCTTTTTTGACCGGATTGGCGAATGATTACATCATGCCGCCCATACCGCCGCCACCGCCATGCATTGGAGGAGGCCCGGCATTTTTATCTACTTTTTCGCTCACCACACACTCAGTCGTCAACACCATGCCTGCAATAGACACTGCGTTTTCGAGGGCGATGCGCGTTACTTTTGTCGGGTCAATGACGCCGGCTTTTTTCAAATCTTCGTATTTGTCCGTGCGGGCATTATAGCCGAAGCTGCCTTTTCCGTTCTGCACTCTCTGCAGCACAACAGAACCTTCTACGCCTGCATTTTCAACGATGATCCGCAAAGGTGATTCCAACGACTTGCGAATGATGGCTACACCAATCGTTTGGTCTTCGTTGTCGCCTTTCAGATTGCGCAATGCGCCGATTGCGCGAACCAGGGCCACACCACCGCCGGCAACAATGCCTTCTTCAATGGCAGCGCGGGTAGCGTGCAAAGCATCGTCTACGCGGTCTTTTTTCTCTTTCATTTCCACTTCCGTTGGCGCACCAACATAAAGTACGGCAACACCGCCTGACAATTTAGCCAGACGCTCCTGTAGTTTTTCTTTATCGTAATCGGAAGTGCTGGTTTCGATCTGCTGCTTGATCTGGTTGATGCGCGCCTTGATTTGGTCGCCATCGCCTTTGCCATTGACAATCGTCGTATTGTCTTTGTCAACGGTGATTTTTTCGCACTGGCCCAAATGAGCAATCTCGGCGTTTTCCAGCTTATAGCCTTTTTCTTCGCTGATAACCGTTGCGCCCGTGAGAACGGCAATGTCTTCCAGCATCGCTTTGCGGCGGTCGCCAAAGCCAGGAGCTTTAACAGAAACCACTTTCAGGCCGGCACGCAGCCGGTTCACCACCAAAACGCCGAGCGCCTGGCTTTCGATGTCTTCCGCGATAATGAGGAAAGGACGTCCTGTACCCACTACTTTTTCAAGGATGGGCAGGAATTCCTGCATGTTGGAGATTTTTTTGTCGTAGATCAGGATGAGCGGATGTTCGTATTCCGTGATCATTTCTTCCGCATTCGTTACGAAATAGGGAGAGAGATAACCGCGGTCGAACTGCATACCGAGCACTTCTTCCACATACGTATCGGTACCTTTTGCTTCTTCTACCGTGATGACGCCGTCTTTCGACACGCGCTTCATGGCATCTGCAATCAGTTTACCGATTTCGTCGTCGTTGTTGGCCGAAATGGCGGCTACCTGGCGGATTTTGTTGAAATCGTCGCCAATGGTCTCTGATTGTTCTTTCAGATTTTTCACAACAACTTTAACCGCTTTGTCCATCCCGCGCTTGAGATCCATCGGGTTGGCGCCTGCGGTTACGTTTTTCAAACCGGCATTGATCATGGCTTGTGCCAGAACCGTTGCAGTCGTTGTACCGTCGCCGGCAATGTCAGCCGTTTTGGAAGCGACTTCTTTAACCATCTGAGCGCCCATGTTTTCCACAGCGTCTTCCAGTTCTATTTCTTTTGCAACCGTCACACCATCCTTGGTGATTTGTGGAGCGCCGAAGCTTTTCTGAATTACAACATTGCGGCCTTTTGGGCCCAATGTTACTTTCACAGCGTTGGCGAGTGCGTCTACGCCAATGCGCAACCGCTCGCGCGCATCTCTATCAAAGCTGATTTCCTTAGCCATATTGGATTGATACTTTTTTGAAACAAAATAAAAAAATGATCAGACTGCCGTTGTGTCAGATCATTACAGGATAACAAGGACGTCGTCCTCGCGCATGATGAGATAATCTTCTCCTTCGTAGTTCAATTCCTGCCCGGCGTATTTGCCATAAAGAACGATGTCTCCAACCTGAACGGTCATCAGGTTTCCTTCTTTACCAGGACCAACAGCAACTACTTCGCCCCTTTGTGGCTTTTCTTTGGCCGTATCGGGAATGATAATGCCGCCTTTCGTTTTCTCCTCTGCAGGCGCAGGCTTGACAACTACTCTGTCGTTAATAGGCCTCATAAGTTAAGGTGTCTATATTTTGGTTAAACAATGATTGATTCAATGACACCGATGCCATATCACAAGCCGTGCCAAAACGGGTTTTATGACATTTTTTCAGGCTATGTCAGGTTTATTGTGCCATTTCAGGGGAAATCGTTGTTCGTTGTCGGTTCTTCGTTGTTCGTTTCGACACCGCTCAACGAACAACGATCAACGGACAACGATCAACGGACAACGATCAACGGACAACGATCAACGCTGTACGTTTTGTGTTGTGGCTTGTAACTCAACAAGATTTAATTTATTGGTTATCAATTTTTTAACATTAACAAACCCACCTATAAAGCTCGTAAGAGGGCTGAAATCTCATTTATTCTGCACTGAATTTTACCCCACCTTTGGAAGTGCTGTTTGTCCGGAAGTTGGTAGAGACAGGATTGTCAAATTAACCAGAACCTAAGATACACAGCAATTCAACCATCTAATATGCAGGAACTTAACAAATACAGCAAGCACATTACACAAGACAAATCACTTCCGGCGGCCCAAGCGATGTTGCACGGCATCGGCCTTACGGAAGCAGATTTAAAAAAAGCACAGGTTGGGATTGTCAGCACCGGATGGGAAGGCAATACCTGCAACATGCACCTCAACGACCTGGCGGTCATCGTCAAGCAGGGCGTTCAGGAAAGCGATCTGGTTGGTTTGATTTTTCATACCATCGGCGTCAGCGACGGCATTTCCATGGGCACTTCGGGGATGCGGTATTCGTTACCTTCCCGGGAAATCATTGCCGATTCCATTGAAACGGTCGTCGGCGCGCAATGGTACGACGCGGTCGTCACTGTAGTGGGTTGCGACAAAAACATGCCCGGCGCCATGATGGCAATCGGCCGATTGAACCGCCCGGCCATTCTCGTTTATGGCGGTACCATCAGCGCGGGTTGCCACGCGGGTAAAAAACTCGACATTGTTTCTGCGTTCGAGGCCCTCGGGCAAAAAAATGCCGGAAAAATAGACGAAGAAATGTTCCAGGGCATTGTGCGTCACGCATGTCCCGGGCCAGGCGCCTGCGGCGGTATGTATACGGCCAATACCATGGCCTCAGCCATTGAAGCCTTGGGCATGAGTCTGCCGAACAATTCCTCTTATCCGGCAATAACCGACGAAAAAACGCAGGACTGCCTGCGCGTCGGCGCTGCCATCCGCAATCTGCTTGAGCGCAATATTCGCCCTTCCGACATCATGACACGCGACGCTTTTGAGAACGCCATCACGGTAGTAACCGTCCTGGGCGGCTCTACCAATGCGGTCTTGCACCTGATCGCCATGGCCAAATCGGTCGGGGTTCCCCTTGACCTCAGCGATTTTCAACGCATCAGCGACCGCGTGCCATTTTTGGCTGATTTAAAACCCAGCGGCAAGTATGTCATGGAAGACCTGTACCGGGTAGGCGGTGTGCCTGCAGTGATGAAAATGCTATTAAAAGCAGGTTATCTGAAAGGAGATTGCCTCACTGTTACCGGTAAAACCGTGGCAGAAAACCTGGCGGAAGTCGCCGATCTTTCTCCCGGACAAGACATTATCCATCCTTTCGATCAGCCCATAAAGCCGACCGGCCATATCCAGATTTTGTATGGCAACTTGGCGGAGCAAGGTTCCGTTGCAAAAATCACCGGAAAAGAAGGCGAAGTTTTTACGGGCAGCGCGCGGGTGTTCGACAGCGAAAACGCTGCAAACGAAGGCATTAAACAAAAAACAATCCAGCCTGGCGATGTTGTGGTTATCCGCTATTGCGGCCCCAAAGGCGGCCCGGGAATGCCAGAAATGCTGAAACCGACATCCGCCATTATGGGCGAAGGCTTAGGTGACAAAGTGGCACTTATCACGGATGGGCGTTTTTCCGGGGGTACGCATGGCTTTGTGGTGGGACACATTACTCCGGAAGCCCAGGTTGGCGGATTGATTGCTTTACTCAAAGACGGAGACCGCATTACAATAGACGCAACCCGAAAATTGCTGCACGCAGACCTGGAGGAAGCGGAAATAGAACAAAGAAGGGCAGAATGGATGGCGCCCGAAAGCAGCGCGAAAAGTGGCTGGTTGTATAAGTACGCCCGTTTGGTTGGTTCTGCAAGCGAAGGCTGTGTCACCGACTAATTTTCAAAAGCATCAAAATCATAAAATCATGACCATGCACCAACAGGCTACTCCAGCTCCGGCTGAATTGCCGAAAAGCCGCACCATCAGTGGCGCCGAAGCCATTCTCACCTGCTTGCTCGAAGAGGGTGTAGACACCATCTTTGGCTATCCCGGAGGCGCCATTATGCCGGTCTATGATGCGTTGTACCATTTTCAGGACAGGCTGCGGCACGTATTGCCCCGGCACGAACAGGGCGCCATTCACGCTGCGGAGGGCTACGCCCGTGTAACCCGCAAAACAGGTGTGTGCATGGCTACGTCGGGCCCCGGCGCCATGAATCTCATGACCGGCTTAGCAGATGCCATGCTCGATTCCACGCCCCTGGTTTGCATCACCGGTCAGGTGTTTAGCCATTTGCTGGGATCGGATGCCTTCCAGGAAACCGATGTTGTCAATTGTACCATTCCGGTCACCAAATGGAATTATCAAATCACCAAAGCGTCTGAAATCCCCGAAGTATTTGCGAAAGCATTTTACGTCGCCAATTCCGGGCGCCCCGGCCCCGTCGTCATTGATATTACCAAAGATGCGCAGATAGAATCGCTGGATTTTAGTTACCAGCCCCGCCCGACCATCCGGAGTTACCATCCTTTTCCCAAACCAACGGCGGAGGTCATTCAATCTGCTGCTGAATTGATCAACCAGGCTAAAAAGCCCCTCATTCTCGCCGGCCATGGCATCCATATCGCCCATGCGCATGAAGTTTTCCGCGCTTTCGTGGAAAAATCGGGAATCCCGGTGGCCTGCACCATCCACGGCTTGTCTACCATTCCGTCCGATCACCCGTTGCACATGGGAATGCTGGGGATGCATGGCAATTACGGGCCGAATATGAAACAAAACGAATGCGATGTGCTGATTGCCATTGGCATGCGCTTCGACGACCGTGTGACCGGCAACCTCGCCCGTTATGCCAAACAAGCCAGAGTCATCCACATTGAAATTGACCGCTCTGAAATCAACAAAAATGTAAAGGCTGAGGTTGCCGTTCATTCAGATGCCAAATATGCCCTTGAGCACCTTTTGCCATTGATCAAAACAAAAACCTACCCGGATTGGATTGCTTCTTTCCACGCCTGCGACCGCATCGAGGATGAAAAAGTACATAGCCGAGACCTGAAATCAACGAGCGAAGGCAAGTTGCGCATGGGGCAGGTGGTTCGCGCGATTTCAAATCAGACAAAAGGCATGGCCATTGTCGCTACCGACGTGGGGCAACACCAAATGGCTGCTGCCCGCTACTATGAATACAAAGGCCAGGACCAATGGGTCTCTTCCGGTGGCGCAGGCACGATGGGCTATGGACTTCCGGCGGCCTTTGGCGCGAAAATGGCGCACCCGCACCGCGAGGTGGTTGCTTTTATTGGCGACGGCGGGTTCCAGATGACACTTCAGGAATTAGGCACTTGCGTGCAATGGAACATCGGGGTTAAAATCGTAATCCTGGACAACAACTTCCTCGGGATGGTGCGCCAATGGCAACAACTGTTTTTTGACCGGCGCTATTCTTCAGTTGAATTACAAAACCCTGATTTTGTGACCATTGCAAAAGGGTTTGGCATGCCCGGGCAAACGATAGAAAAAGTAGAAGAACTAGAGGACGCCATTGCGGCAATGCTGGCGCATAATGGCCCCTACCTGCTGCATGTGAAGGTGGAGCAGGAGGAGAATGTTTTCCCGATGGTGCCTTCCGGCGCAGCGGTTGATGAGATTCGTTTAGAGTAAATTATGGATTTGTTGGCGCGTTGGTTTCCCTCGACTACTTTTGCGGCTGCTTAGAGCGGTTAGCTTTCAAAAAGCTAACCGCTCTTCTAAAACCACAAAACATGATCGAAGCCATCAAGTACCTCTACCGTGCCTTACGCTACCGCTATCGGATTGATCCGGTTGAAATTACCTACATCCTGCGCAGTCTGAAACCCGGAGACATTGCCGTTGATATTGGTTGCCACAAAGGAGGTTACCTGTACTGGATGCGCAAAAAAGTTGAAAATAGTGGCCATTGTTACGCTTTTGAACCCCAACCTAAGCTTTACAACTACTTGAGGCATATCCTGCAACTATTTGCCTACCAAAATATTACCCTTGAACACAAAGGCGTTTCTTCCGAAGCAGGCACCTTCCGGTTATATATACCCAAAACGGCAAGCGGCGCTTCTCCAGGCGCTTCGCTGAACGCGTTGGACGAACAAAACAATGGAGTAGAAACAGTTGAAATTCAAACCATTACCTTGGATGGCTATTTTTTTGAACGCGGCATCGCCCCTGATTTTTTGAAGATTGACGTCGAGGGCCACGAAGCAGCCGTCTTAAAAGGAGGCGAACAACTGCTTCGGCAACACCATCCGCGCATTTTAATGGAATGTGAAACCCGGCACCTCAAAACAGGTAGCGTATCGGATATTTTGCAAATGATGCACGATTGGGGATATCGCGGCTATTTTATTTTGGATGGCAAACTGCATGCGGTTGAAGCATTCGACTCCGCCGTCCACCAAAAACAAAGCG
>JALHRK010000252.1 GCA_022841505.1 Saprospiraceae bacterium
GACGGCTATCAAATGCCCGGCGAACATCGGGTCAGTTTCCGAAACCCGCAGGCGCGCTTAGCCGCTGGCATTTACGTTTACAGCATCCAGGCCGGACGGCATGTTTATAGCCAGAAGATCAGGATGGTGAATTGAACTTTCGAGTTATTTTGGCTTATCTGCATTCAGGTAAAGCGGAGTGAGTCAAAAAAGCGCTCTGTGAAACTCCGTGTTACCTCCGTGAAACTCTGTGTCATTTAGTTTCACGGAGTCACACGGAGTTAGGCACGGAGTTTCGCAGAGTTAGGCGTAAAGCTCTGTGTCATTTAGTTTCACGGAGTCAGGACAAACCTTTGGATCCCATCTTTTAGTGATTTTGCATTGAAGTTGATAAGGAGTCCGACAGGAAAACCTCCTAATCTCATATAGCTTAGAATCTGTGCGGTATGGACCTCGTTAAGTTTTTCCACAGCCTTAATTTCTAAAACGACGGTTCTTTCTGCCAATAAGTCAATGCAGTACCCTTCGTTAAAGTGAATTTTTTTGTATTGAATGGGTATACCCAATTGCCTTTCTACGAGGAGTCCGGCTTCATTTAACTCATATTCGAGGCATGTTTCGTACACCCTTTCCAGCAAACCAGGACCAAGGACGGAATGTATTTCCAATGCCTTTTCAATAATCTTGGAAGTGAGATTTTTTTGTTCCATCTTTAAAAAAATTTTGATTCAAAATATAGGACACAGAGGGTGCGGAATTTCCATATCCAAAAACATACTTTTTTAAGGCTGTGTGTTCTATCTAAAAATTCTTTCAAAAAAACTTAGCTTAATGATGCGTAAAATTTTCCATTTAGTACTCGTTCTGCTGGTCAGTTCGATAGCAATGACCGCCCAAACCGATCGCCTCACCCCGGAAAAACTCTGGGAACTGGGCCGGGTCGCTTTAGACGATGTTTCCCCTGATGGGCAAAATGCCCTGTACGGCGTTACCTTCTACGAATTAGCGGCCAACAAAGGCAACCGCGATTTGTACCTCGTTCCGGTAGCTGGCGGGCAATCGCGCAAAATAACGGCCTTCGACGGCAGCGAAGCCAATGCAATTTACCGTCCGGACGGCAAAAAAATCGGTTTTTTGCGCGGTGGGTACCTGTGGGAAATGAACCCCGATGGCACCGACCAGCGCCAGGTATCGAACGAAGAAATGGGCGGCTTTCGCTATTCGCCTTCCGGCAAACACATCCTGTTTATCCGCGATGTAAAACTTGACAAAACGGTCAAAGACCTGTATCCCGACCTGCCTTTGGCCGATGCCCGCATCATGGACAACCTGATGTACCGGCATTGGGACAGCTGGCACGATTTTCAATACAGCAACATCTTTTACGCAGGTTATGAAGACGGCAAACTGACCGGAAAAGCCGTCAACATAATGAACGAAGCTTTCGACTCACCGGTGCAGCCCTTCGGCGGGATGGAGCAAATCAACTGGAGCCGGGATGGGCGCTTCATCGCTTACACCTGCAAAAAAGAATCGGGTACAGCAGCGGCGCAAAGCACCAACTCGGATATTTATTGGTACGACCTCGCAAATGCAACCACCACAAACCTGTCGGAAGGCATGCCGGGTTACGACCAGGAACCGGCCATTTCGCCTGATGGTCGCTGGGTTGCCTGGAACAGCATGGCGCGCGCCGGTTTTGAGGCGGATCGCAACCGGATTTTTGTGTATGATTTACAAACAAAAAAACGGGAAGAACTGACCGTTGGTTTGGATATGTCTGCCAACCACCCGCAGTGGTCAAAAGACGGCAAAACCCTGTTTTTCCTCGGCGGCACAAAAGCAACATACCAGTTATTCGCTTTAGACGTGGCCACCAAAAAAGTGCGTACGATCACCAAAGGCCAACATGACTACACCGGCTTCAGCGTCGCCGGCCCGCGGACCTTGGTGGGTAGCCGCATGTCCATGTCGCAGCCCGTGGAACTCTACCGGGTAGACATCGAAACTGGTCAGGAGACCCAGATCACGTTCACCAACAAAGCACTGCTGGCAGACGTCAAAATGGGCAAAGTGGAATCGCGCACCGTAAAAACCACCGATGGCAAAGACATGCTCGTGTGGGTGATTTATCCGCCCGATTTCGACCCGGCTAAAAAATATCCGGCGTTGCTTTATTGCCAGGGCGGACCCCAATCGGCGGTAAGCCAGTTCTTTTCTTACCGATGGAATTTTCAGTTGATGGCAGCCAACGATTACATCGTCATTGCACCCAACCGGCGGGGTTTGCCTTCGTTCGGGCAGGAATGGAACGACCAGATCAGCGGCGATTGGGGCGGCCAGGCCATGCAGGATTTGCTCAGCGCGGTTGATGCAGTGAAGGCAGAGCCTTATGTGGATGAAAAGCGCCTCGGCGCGGTTGGGGCCAGCTTTGGCGGGTATTCCGTTTATTGGTTAGCGGGTAACCACAACAAGCGTTTCAAGAGCTTTATTTCGCATTGCGGCACCTTCAACTTGGAGAGCTGGTACGGCACAACAGAAGAACTGTTTTTTGCCAACCACGATATGGAGGGCGCTTACTGGCAAAAAAAGACGCCGGAAAGTTACAAAACCGACTCGCCACACAATTACGTTCAAAACTGGGATACCCCCATCTTAGTCATTCACAACGAAAAAGATTTCCGGGTGCCGATCGGCGAAGGCATGCAGGCATTTCAGGCCGCTCAGTTGCAGGGCATCCCAAGCAAGTTTCTTTACTTCCCGGAGGAAGGCCATTGGGTGACAAAACCACAAAACAGCGTGCTTTGGCAGCGTGTCTTTTTCGATTGGTTGGATAAAACGCTGAAGCAGGCGAAGCCGTAACATGAAGCTCAAGGTGACACCTTTTTAAAAAGGTGTTACCTTTTCGGGAAGAAAATTTCCCGCAAAGGGCGCAAAGGTCTCGCCAAGGACGCTAAGCCAGAGGGCATCACGCTTTGCGTCCTTGGCGTATCCTTTGCGAACTTTGCGGGAAACAATCGCTCGCAAGGACATCAGAGAAGTGTTTTACATTAAGCTGAGGGGTAACACCTTTTTAGAAAGGTGTCACCTCGAGCCGTGAAACAGAGGTAACACCTTTTTAGAAAGGTGTCACCTCCGCCCGAAGTATCATCTCTTCGAAAACAACGCATTAAACTTCACCTTCTCCCCGGTCACCACATTTTCGTTGCCAAAGGTCAGCGAAGCTAAGTACAACGCCAATCCGGCATAAAGCAAGGCAAATAAGACCACCATCAGGATATGTCCTACATTAAAAATGCCCTGGAAAATTGCCCCGATGGCCAAACTGATGTTCAGCATTGGAATCATGGCCGTGGTGGTAGTTAATTCCATGCCCGGCATCTGACTCATCACCGCCGGAATAATGATGACCATCATCAGGGGCGAAACGTAGCTTTGCGCTTCTTTGTAGGAGTTTGCCAACAGCACCACTGCAATGCTGATCGCCGCCATGAATGCAGTCGCCAGTACGATGATGAGCGCCATCCAGGCCCAGCCTTCCGGCCCAATCGGGAGCGAAAATGCTTCACCCGCCTTACCGTCGCTCAGGAGTTGCACCTGAATGTACATGGCAACCAGCAAACTGAGCACGTTCATCGTTGCAGAAACGACGCCAACTAAAAAGGTCGCCAGAAACTTACCCGCGATAATTTCGCTCACTTTCAGCGGCGCCGTAAAAAGCGTTTGCAAAGTCCGGCGTTCTTTTTCGCCTGCCGTAATGTCAATGGCAATGTAAATGCAGCCCGTGAAAATGAACAGCAACAGCATCATAGGCAGGAAGCGTCCCATGATTTTGCCGATGACCCGCTCCTGCGGCGCAATGTTCTGTTCACGCAAGTCAATGGGTTTTACAAAGCCTTGCGGCAATTGCTGAGCATTCAAACGCGCCAGCAACAAATCCTGGCTAAGTTCTTCCACGCTGCTTTTGATGTCATTAACGCGCCCGTCGAGCAAGTCTTTCGACGAATCGTAATAAATGGTCACGGTGGCAGAGCGGTTGCTGTCCAAACTGCTTTGATAACCGTCGCCTACCAACACGCCGATGGTGTTGGTCATCGTGTCAAGCGCCGCTTGCTCAAAGGATTCGAGTTTTACGTCAAGCGTAGGATTGGCTTTCAGTAAAACGGAAATCGGCGTGTTTTCCGCCTCCGGGTTCAGCAAGACCGTTACTTTTTCAGTATTCAATTTTTCTCCCTGGCTTTTCCCAACAAATCCGATCAGGGTAAACATGACCGGGTAGAGGAAAAACGGCATCAGGATGACGAGGAAGAGCATGCGTTTGTCGCGCAGCACTTCGAGCATTTCTTTGCGAAAGATGGTTCCTATGATATGACTTCTCATGGCAATCAGGCGTTTACGAGTTGAAAGAATGAATCGGCTAACCTGTTTTTTCCGGTCTGGGCATTCAGCTCGGCCGGCGTTCCTGCGAAAACCAAGCGCCCGGCATGGATCACCAGCACCTTGTCGCAAAGGCGTTCGACCTCATCTAAATGGTGGGTGGAAAAAATCACCGCTTTGCCTTCTTCTTTGGCCATGCTGCGTATGAATTGCAGGATGAACTCGCTGGCCATGATGTCTAAGCCGGTGGTTGGCTCGTCCAGAATGACAACTTTGGGGTCGTGTACCAGCGTGCGTGCGATGGACACCCGCTGCTTCTGACCGGTAGAAAGCTTTTCGCAAAAACGGTCGGCAAATTCATTGATGTGGAAGGCATTCATGAGTTGGGCGACCCGGTTTTTCAGTGTCGTTTCAGGCACTCCGTACAACCTGCCGAAATAGTTAAGTACCTCAGCCGGCTTGAGCCGCCGGTACAGGTCCATATCGCCGGTGAGGAATCCCAACCCTTTTCGGGCATCCTGCTGGGCATGCTGCATGGAGTGTCCGCCCACAAAAGCTTCGCCCTCCGTGGGGGTCAGCAAGCCGGACAACATACGCAGGGTGGTTGTTTTGCCAGCGCCATTGGGCCCCAGCATTCCTACAATTTCACCCGCTTCCACTTGAAAAGAGACGTCGCGCGCCGCCCATAAGCTGCCGAAATCTTTCGACAGTCCCCGGGCTTCAATTAGTGCTTGCATAATCTGGTTGGTATTTTGTTCGCAAGCGAAGATATTATTCGGGCAGGCTGTGACCGTTTTATTACGACAAACGGCGATCTTTTGCAGACTTGTGTTGTGGTTAAGGCTTAAAGTTGGACTTTTTATGGATGAATGATCACCTTTTCTATACTTTTTCCAATTTTTACGAAGTACATCCCCGAAGCCAATTCGGGCAAGTCTATGGTGATCCCGGATCTCAAAATGAAAAATTTTCTAAAAACGATGTGGCCAAGAGCATTGTAAATAAGGATATCGCCAGGTTCTGCTACGGTGCCCGGGAAATTCAGATGGATCTGCCTGCTTGCCGGGTTAGGGAAAATAGAAAAAGGGGTGTTCAAGGGCTCTTCTGGGTTTTGGACGCATTGAACAGTGGAATTCAACAGCCCCGGCCGGTACAATGCCAATACCGTATTCATCCATTGGCATTGTTCTTGGCTGAACATGACCATACATTGGTCGTCCACATAGTCCATGTAATTCATGTACATATTCGAGTTGCCACAGGATTGTTGAGGCGTGTCGGGACAATCAAAGTGAAAGAAAAACTGACTGGGTGTGTCCGAAATCCCATCATCATCATTACAGGAAGGAGGAGAATCGTCTCCCCAGATATGCCTCAGTCCGAGGTAATGCCCAACTTCATGTACGCCAACCCTGCCCATGCTCCAGCTTTCAGAGGTGTTTTTCCCAAACGCAGCCAGAGAAATGATTATGCCTGAATTGGCCTGGGTTTCATTCCAGGGGAAAGAGGAATAACCTGTGGCAGTTGCGGTGCCTGGATCTGTCGTATTATCGCCTACCCAAATATTCAGGTATCGTTCTGTATCCCAGGCATCGCTGCCACCTAATGCGGAATAATAGATCTGATCCAGTTTGCCAGCTATTCCGCGAACTTCAGTAGGCACACGAACGATGCCATTGGTGGGGCGCCCGTCCGGGTCTTGGGCAGCCAGGCAAAATTGAATACCTGCATTGCCCATAAGGGGTTTAAACTCATCAGGAACTTGCTCAAGATCCAGGTTTTGGGCATTAAAATCCAAATTTAATCGCTCGATCTGTGACCAGATTCTGGCATCCTCCACATTTTCTTCGGGCTTGTTCCAAAGGATATGAACAACCACCGGGATGGTGACCGGCGAGCGGGAAAAAATCCAGTTTCCCTGCTGCATCGTTTGTTTGACTGCATTTTCAAATGCATGTCTTCTTTCTGAAATAGCACTTGAAGTATCGAAATCTGGCATATTGCCGCAAACCTTATGCGTTTGTGCGGATAGATTAATTCCCGGAAAAAAGCAGGAAAGGATAACGAGGGTAAGTGCAATTTTCTTCATGTGGCTAATCGTTTGAAAGCTAATAAATTATCAGGGCTTAATAAAAAATCTGTCTGTTGCTGGTTTGGCCCGGATAGGTAGCTACGAAGATATTGCAAGGAGTGTAGGAAAGGTGTTAACTCCTCGTTATCGTTTATTTAGAAAATCATAATATTATCAAATACGAATGAACATTGCTCACACTAAGGACGACATTAGCCCAAGAGATCGCAACGAGCAGCGCCAATTTTAAAATGATGGGGTTGGATGGGAATGGAGCTGCGGCACGAGCAGCGCTTGGATGCCAGCGGGGTCACTAAGCAGTGCGCGCTATTGATTCCTACCAGCAGGATCAGGCTTGGGCGCGCAGGTATCTTCGTATCCTACATTGGCAACCACTTCCTTCTTTTTTAACAAATAAGTAATCGAAACATGACATTCCCGATCTGGGGCCATAATCGTATCCCTTTTGTAATCAAACATGAAAGTAACAGAATCTGTACGATAATCCGTCATATCATAGAAATAAAACAGATTTGAACTTTTAGGAGGCAATGCAATCATACTCAATCCCCAATTATCTCCTATGCCATAATGGTACTCGCGCTTCATTTCAAAAGAGTCATAGTAGCTGTATTCAACGGTTTCAGGAAGGTAAATGCTTACCGAATCGTTTTCTTTTGGGGGGTGGGCAAATATGTATAAGGTATCTTTGTCCACATTTTCAACTTTAAGCTGGATGTATGTCTCTCCGGAAGAAATATCATCAGCAAACCCCCTTAATTCCCTCCATTCAGTACCGGTAAGTAAATCTATAATGGTGATTTTTAAACGAGTATTCTGTTGCTCTGTTTCCTGTTTTTGGCAGCTTTGCAAAGCTATAGTCATTATTAAATTAATTAAAATTGCAATTTGAGCTTTCATGTTAGGGCTTTATGCTGTGAAAGAGGAACTTGTTTGTTTTTATCAATAGAGACGCTATACACTCATTATCTACAACTAAAAACTTTTAACGCATGATTATCTCCTACCCGGCAACTCAATTCCATTATTTTGGGGTTGTGTAAGCTGGTATCCGGATAGTAATTAAAAAATAAAATCAAGGAATCCATAGGCTTTTCAGGAAGTTCCTGTATTGCAAAAAAGAAAACCCTTTTCTGGTTTTCAAACAAAGGAATGAGGGTGTCCGATAATCTATCAGACAGCGTTCCTCTAATACTGTCTTTATTAAAATGATATGAAGTGCTATAAGGATGGAATTCTTGAAGGCGGCCCGAAAAGGCAGGGGTATATACTGTAGCATTTGAGGTGTTTTTCAGGTTTAATTTATACCAGGAGACTTCTTTGTAGTAGATACCTTCATCCAAATCCATGAATGGACCGTCAATATCAACACTTAACAGTTTTTTACTATCAGGATGATGACATCCAAAGAATAAAATAAGTAGCAAAAGCCAGTTTGGCAAGCTTCTTTTTATCATTAATGATGTATGATTTTTCATAAATGCTTATTCGTAGTGCCAGGCCGTTCCGTTCGGCACAAGGCGTCCTTCTTCGTGATAAACGGCTTCCAGCGCAGCGCCATTGTATTCGATGCCGGAAATGTAGTTTTGGGTGGTTTCTGCGCCGCTGTTGGCGGAGGTGAATTTAGTGATTTTTTCGCCTGCGGCGGTGTAGGTCATTTACTACCTGATGCCAAAGATGCTATTGTCGCCAGCAGGCCGTTCTACTGATTCTCCTGAGCAGGAGCCGCCTTCGGCGCGCAGGTATCTTCGTATTTTACATTGGCAACGACTTCTTTATTTTTTAGTAAATAAGTAATTAAAATACTACACCTTCGATCAGGATCCCTGATTGTATCCCTTTGATAATAAAAAGTGTAGGTGATTGAATCTGTACGAGAGTCCATCATGTCGTAGAAATAAAATAGAGCAGAACTATCGGGCGGCATTTCAATCCAACTCAATCCCATATTAAATCCCGCCCCACCGTGATACTCTCGATTCATTTTCAAAGAGTCATAGTAGCTATATTCCACAGTAGCCGGAAGGTAAGTACTCACTAAGTTTTTTTTGTCAGGTTTTTCCCCACGTAGATACAAAGTATCCTTGTCTATGTTTTCCACTTTAAGTTGTACATAGATATCACCTAAAGAAATCTCATCTACAAAGCCCCCTGCTTCTTTAAATTCAGCAGATGTAAGCAAATCTACAATGGTGATATTTAAACGGCGATCTTGTTGATTCGTTCTAGGTTCCTGGCAGCTATTTAAAGCTATAACCGTTATCAAATTAATGAATATCAAAATTCGAGTTTTCATATTAAGGGTTTAATTTCGAAAAAGATACTTATTTATTTTCAGCAATAGAGGTTCAGGGATTTTTTCTGCATCATGGAGCATTCCAACTCGTCCTTTACTGTTTTTTACAGGCCCCCTCGGAATCGTAACAAAGTCAGCATCTGCATTCAGATTATTACTACCCATATGCGGAAATTTACTATTAGCCCTCCCTGTTTCCCAAAGCAATGCTTTGTCAATCAGTTGGTGAAGTAATTCATGAGCTGCAACGTAACCAGCTGCATACAACGGGTTGCTATGAAGCCTGATATTGCCATTTTCCCAATTAATATATGTCCGTGGATCCAAAGCTCTTTCTGCTTCATTGTAACCCCAGGTATCAGTAATGCCATCCAAAAAAGCGACATCTGAATAACCCACTGATCTTTTTTTTGCAAATGAGCTTACC
>JALHRK010000253.1 GCA_022841505.1 Saprospiraceae bacterium
AATAAAAAATGTAGGCAGATTTTATGGTAAAATACAGCGTCTTTATTTTTGAAAGCCCTGCTCAATCTCCGCGATTGAATTATATTGCAGGGGCAAGGTACTGGCCAATGAGTGCCAAGCCGGAGGTCCTGTAGGGACCCAATGCCGGTAGACATAAAATAAATTATACATGAAATCTTTTCAGGACAAAGTAGTGGTCATCACCGGCGCAGGATCGGGCATGGGGCGCGAACTGGCGCTACAATTATCAGCTTTGGGCGCAAAGGTTGCACTCAACGACTGGAACGGGGAAATGCTGGCGCAAACGCTTCAGGCCGTGGAAGCGGCAGGGGGAAAAGGCATGGCTGCAACGTTTGACGTGGGCGATCAGGCGGCGGTGTTCGGTTTTGCAGAAGCCGTCGTAGCGCAGTACGGACAAGTAGACCTGGTGATCAACAACGCAGGTATCGCCATGGAGCGGCGCAGCATTGCCAACACGCCGATGGAGGAATTCGAGCGGGTCATTCGCGTCAACCTTTGGGGCGTCATTTACGGTACGCTGGCTTTTTTGCCCCACCTGAAAGCGCGACCGGAAGCGGTTGTGGTGAACATTTCCAGCATTTTCGGCATCATCGGTTACGGCGGGCAAGGGGCTTATTCCACCACCAAATTCGGGGTGCGGGGCTTCACCGAAACGCTTAGACAGGAACTGCACGGCTCGTCGGTCACGGTCACGTGCGTGCATCCGGGCGGCGTGAAAACCGGGATTATCCGAAACATTCCCGGCGAAGCCAGTCCCGCAAAAGACAAGTTTGCTTCCAATTTTGAAAAAATTGCCCGCACAACTTCAGAAGATGCGGCAAAAACCATCATCCAGGGCATTCAAAACAAACGACCCCGGGTGCTTATTGGCAACGATGCTCGCCTGATGGATGCGGTGGCGCGGCTGTTCCCGACTTTTTATGAACGGATTTTGCTTCGGAAAAATCGGGTGCCGGGTGGGTAGAAGATAGAGTGACCCGATGACTTCAAGTCACCGGGTCACTGGCAAGGGGCATAAAAAAACCCCCGGTGATTACCACCGGGGGTTAAGAACTTTATCAACTTGATAATCAAAATTGCTTACGCAAGTTTAACATCAATTGCATTCATTCCTTTCTTGCCACGTTCTGTGTTGTAAGTTACAACATCGCCTTCGCGAACGTTGTCAATCAGACCTGAGGCATGTACAAAGATTTCTTCCTTAGAAGAATTGTCAACAACAAAGCCAAAGCCTTTCGCTTCGTTGAAGAACTTGATGGTTCCAGTATTCATTAAAAAGTAAAAATTGGTGATACGGCAATTTGCCACGACAAAGGTAAGAAGATTTCTGTATTTTTTTGATTTTCAATAAATTTTAACAAATCATTATTGTTTCGTGGTGGTTTTGGGAGAGTGAAGTAAGGGGCAAGTTGGCAAGAGGCAAGGGGCAAGTTGGCAAAAGGCAAATCGGCACGTGTTTGCAAATTTGCCTTTTGCCTCTTGCCAATTTGCTTCTTGCCCCTTGCATCTTAACGAATCCGATAAGCATAAATATGGTCTTCATTCGCGACCACGACCATGCGCCGGCGATTTTCGAAAAGGTCACAAACCGTAAAAGCGGAAGCGCCGGAAAGCGGAAAATCCGGGTGCATCCGACCATCGGGTAGCAGCAGCATCAATTCGCGGTTTTTCCGGTTGAGCATGCCCAGCGCGGCCTTCTCCAATCCTGGCATGGGGGTCATAAACAGCGAATCGGGCACATTCGTGAGTGGAGCCTTGAAAGCCAATTGGAGTTCCTGATCCTTATACGAATAAACAGCCACCAGGCTATCGCTCGATACCGCATAATCGTAACGGTTGTCGCCGCTGATGTCCCCAAAAGCAAAAGTAACCTGTTCGTTGCGCCCAACCGGCAACCGTAGCCGAAAACTGGCGCCTTCCGAATTGACAATATGGCAAATCCCGCCTGCGTCCGTTGCAGCAATGCGCAGTTGGGCCGACGTGTTTTGGAAGCCTGGCTGCGAACGAAACGCCCCCAGGGTTTCTAAAGGCGGAAAACGGAAAGACGCGTCTTTTTTGAAGACCAGCAATTGGCCTTTTTCGTTCAAAGCCACGATGAAGTCTTTGTAGTCGTGTTGAAAGTGCGATAAAGGGAAGCGGACTTTTCCTGCGCCGGACAATGGGTTCCAGCCCTCCAAAGGCAGGCCGCTCCGGTCAAAACCATATATATTTCCGTTTTCGCAAGCCACAAAGACCGAATAGGCGCCATTTTTTTCGAAGTCAACCGCCAGCATGCCATTGATGGCCGGCGATTGTAGCGTCAACGGGAAATTGGCCTCTGTTTTACCATCGGCGATATTAATGAGATAAATGCTTTTGGGCGTATTCAGGAGCAGCTGCCGCCGGTGGTCGCCGTACCAATCTACTGATTGAATCTGTCCCAGCACCGGGCCGTCCAATTTACTGTTCCACAGCAGTTCGCCATTGCGGTTCAGCAGGTGCAGCTGGTTGCGAACGTCCTGTACAGCGATAGCATAACGTTCGGGCGCGCCGGTTTCGACGATGGCTGGCGCTGTTTTGGCAACATCCGGCAACTTTGTTTTCCAAACCAAAGCGCCCGTTGCAAGCTGGGCTGTATCCGGAAGGCTAAAGCCGCTTATGTCGAAGGTGCTGCCGTTCGCCATCACCGAAAGGCCAAGCAAACCAATCTGGCGGGTTGCTTTCGACAAGGCATCGTCGGCGCTATAACTCAGGCCGAGAGCCGTCATATTCACATACCAAAAACCATTGGCCGGGCGGTTGCTGTTGCCCCAAAGTTGTTGAAAAATGGCCGACTGTGCCAGCATTTTACCCACGGTGTAGTGGTCAATCCAACGCTCCATGGCTGCCGGCGACGAGGCCAGTACGACATAATCGCCCACCGTGACGTAGCAGGGATTGCGCAGGCGCCGGGTTTGGCTCCAGCCTGCCGGCAGAGCTTCCGTGAGTAACTGCGCTATCGTAAAGGCTTGATAGTCGTATGTTTTGATGAGCCCCTCCTCGTTGGCCCATTCCCCTAATTTTGCCAGGGCTTTTTGTTCGTCGCTGCTCCGGATCACCCAGAGTTGTTCGGGGGGCGTGTTGGCGCTGCTGGCTTCTAAGGTAATAAAGAGAGCTTCCTGGCCGACCCAGGGTTGTAGATACCGCCGGAAACGATCGTTCCCGGGAAAGTTGAACGCGCGAAAAAATGCCCCGGGGTTGGATAAACGGGTTTGAAACAAAAGGGCTGCGTTGTCGGGCACCAGCGCGTGCCAGTCCCCGTTGTCGCGTTGTTTGGATTGTCCCGGCAGCGCAATCGCCAGCGCGTTGCCGGGGGCTGTTGCCATCGTTCCCACCAACCGCGCGCCGGTTTCGCTGCGGGTCGCTTCCAGCCGCATCCATTGCCAGCCGGAAGTGGCGCCGGGGGGCAAAAAAGCTTCCTGCACCGAAAATGTATTTCCGATGTCGCCGAGACTGGATACATTGATGTAGGCTGTACCTAAACTTTTACCGGAAAATTGGGGCAACCCCAGCTGGCGGAAAGCGCCGTTTTTAAAAAGATTGCGGGAGGGTTTGGTGAGTTGCGAGATGGCAGACTCAACTACAATCGGCAAACTGCTCATCAACAGTAGGTTGCGGTACTGAGCCACCGAAATGGGCTCGCCTCCGTCAGTTTGGATATGGTAAATAGGCACGCCCTGATAGCGGGATTCATTCCATTGTCCGCCGGATTGTTTTAATAAAGCAGCAACCTGATTACTTTTGCCGCGCGTGTCCACAACGAATCCGGGAATGAAAACATCGGGGCCCGTTTGCTGAAAAAGCACCCAGACAGCCGGGCGTTTGCGGTCGTTCAAGCCTGCTTTTCGGAGGAAGTCCATTGCGGTTGTCACCGCTTTTTTCCAGGTATTTGAGCCGGCAGCAATAGCGAGCAGCGGATTTTCCGTATTTTGCAACTCCTGATCCGACGGCAGCGCCAGCACCGCTGCCACCGGAGGTGATACCGCTTCCATCGGGTGGATGCCAACTAAGGGCAGGCGAAAAAAATAATGCCAGGCGTAGAACATTAAGCCAATGCACAATAACGTTATTCCGATTCTGAGGCGACGACTGCGGATCAAAGCTTTTTACATTTATGACGCCATTATGACGTCTGATGATCTTTGTTTTCAGATAGTAGTATAAATTTGCGAAGGTAAAACACGAACAAAACACGAACACCATAAAATGACGACTACATGAACAGATTCTTTTTTATTGCCGGTTGTATTGCCGCGCTGGCGGCAGTAGCGCTTGGCGCATTTGCTGCTCATGGGTTAGCAGAAACCTTAGTGGTTGAACGCTTAGAGGTCTTCCGTACCGGTGTTACCTATCAGTTTTACCATGCATTTGCACTGATTATTACGGCTTTAGTTGCTTATGTGTTGCCTCAGCGTTGGGTTAATATCAGCGGGTGGCTGTTTCTCGGCGGGATTGTGCTCTTTTCTGGTTCCCTTTACGCCCTGGCTCTGCGCGAATGGATCGGATTCCCGGTAAACTGGCTAGGGCCGGTTACACCGATTGGGGGGCTTTTGTTCATCTGCGGCTGGGGGACATTAGCCTGGGCCGCTTTTCCGGAAAAGCAAAATAACGAAATTGGCGAAGAAGG
The DNA here is from genome assembly GCA_022841505.1 of Saprospiraceae bacterium. Classification (GTDB taxonomy): domain Bacteria; phylum Bacteroidota; class Bacteroidia; order Chitinophagales; family Saprospiraceae; genus JABWAJ01. The sequence continues at coordinate 4,667 of JALHRK010000253.1, forward strand.
CTGAAGAAGGTTAATATGTAATTAATCTTGCTTTAATTTTCAGTTTATACGGTTGCAGCATCTTTGTGGCATGGAAATTTTTTGCTGTCATCTTCATTTACCACGCTAATCTTTCCTGCAATCTTAAAGTCGCTTTCTTCGCCAGGATCGTTTCTCCCCGATGCGATCCTGGTTCTTTTTTTCCCCCTTCGATGGAAGATGCAGGTGTTGTCCTTTGAATACGGGAAAGGGGAATTTGTCAAAGTCCATTCTGCTTTGACAAATCCACCACAAAAGAAAGAGCAGATTCTATGCTAAACCACAGATCCAATTTAATGTTTTAGTCTGAAAATTCTACCTCAAGCTACCACCTGCTGCTTCGCCAAAAACTCTTTCGCCCAAGCCGTAGTAATAGATTTCGGGCGCTCAAGCGGCATGCCCATGGCGCGCGACCAGCACAAGGCCGCCAATACGCCCAAGGTGCGGGATACGCCGAACAAAACCGTGTAGTAATTGAATTCTTTCAGGCCGTAGTGGATCAGCAAAGCGCCGGAATGCGCATCTACATTGGGCCACGGATTTTTGACCTTGCCTAAGGATTCGAGAATCCCCGGCACCACATCGAATATTTTCCAGACCACCTGAACAATCGGGCTTTCCGATAAATGCGCTTCCGCAAATCGGCGCTGCGCCATGAACCGCGGATCGGGGCGGCGCAAAACGGCGTGGCCGTAACCTGGCACCACGCGCCCGGCAGCCAGCGTTTGATTCACGTATTCTGCGATCTGTTCTTTTGACGGCGTTTGGGTGCCTAAGCTTTCCAGCATTTCCAGAATCCAACCGATCACCTCCTGGTTGGCAAGGCCGTGCAACGGGCCGGCTAAGGCGTTCATTCCGGCAGCTAAGGAGTAGTAAGCATCGCTCAGGGTGGAACCAACCAAATGGGTTGTATGCGCAGAAGCATTCCCCCCTTCGTGGTCGGCGTGGATGGTCATGTAAAGGCGCATCAATTCTTTGAAATCGGGGCTTTCAAAGCCCAGCATGTGGGCAAAATTGGCTGCCCAGTCCAAAGAAGGATCAGAAGCAATGTGTTGGCCATTGTGAAAAGACCGACGGTAGATATAAGCAGCCACCTGCGGCACCCGCGCCACGAGGTTCATCGTGTCTTCGTAGGTCGCGTCCCAATATTCGGCTTTGCCAAAACCCTCGTCGTACCGCCGCGCAAAAACACTTTCGTTTTGCATGGCGGTAATTGCGATGGAGAATTGGGTCATTGGATGGGTATCGAGCGGGAGGCTGTTCAACACGTCGAATACGTGTTTCGGTACGGAACTGCGTTTGGCCCATTCTTTCGACAGCCACTGCACTTCTTCTTCTGTTGGCGCCTCACCAACCAGCATGAGCCAAAACAGCCCCTCTGGCAGGGGTTCGTTGCCTCCGGGCGCTTTGGGGAGTAAATCTTCCAGCTCAGGAATGGAGAACCCTCTGAAACGGATCCCCTCAACGGCGTCTAACTCCGAAGTTTCCCAAACCATCATTTTAATATTGCGCGCACCGCCGTATACCTGCTCCAGTGCCACTTCGTCCACTTTGGTGTCGCCGTGTTCCTTGAGCATTGCCTTGATCTCGCTTCGGAGCTCCGAAGCCTTTTCACTAAATTTTTGTTTTAACCGATCCATTCCCTTGCCTTACTTAGTTAGGTTAATTGCATTTATTAACGGGGTATTTCTACTCAAAGTTGCCTTCGCGTTCGAGCAAAGCAAGTTTCATTTGTTCCTGCGTCAGCCCTTTTTGCTTAAGATCTTTGAGAAAATCGGAATCCTTTATGCGGCGCGCTGAAACCCCGGCGTTAAAAACTTCCATTTGCGCCGGCGTCAACATGCGTTTGAGGGATCCCTCTGTACCGATGCGAATAGCTTTTCGTTTTTGAAGGTACAACAGGTTGTCCGTTTCCTTCAGCGCCGTAATTTCTGCTTCATTCCGCAGGCGTCGCTCCTGGATTTTGTAAGCCTGAATGGCCTGTTCGGCATCCAAACTATACCGGGTGATCATTTCGTCGGCAGCTTTGCGCGCCGCGTCTTTATCAATTGAAATGGCGGTTTCTTGCGCCAGCAACGGGGCGCCGGCAAGCAACAAAACCATGCTCCAAAAAAACTGCTTCATAGCATTTGTTTTACATGATGTGATAACCCCGCCAAAATACAATTTTTAGCGCTTTTGCCCTGTTGGAAAGCTTAAAAATTCACGCAAAGTTGCAATAAGTCGCCTATTGGCGGATCAAATGGACAAATTAGCGGAGCTTGCCCCGCAATTGCGGGAAGGCAAATTTGGAAAACAGGCAAAGCAGAGAAAAGTTCGGCTACGTTGGAAAGCTTATCCCACCCAGTTCAGGATCAACCCTGGAAGGACGCTGATGGCAAAGAGGATGAAAATGGCAACCACCAGCACAAAGCGGTAAGCCAAAGGCATAGTTAATGGAGGAGTTGCCGGCTCATCAGTTTGTTTAAAATACATCTCCGCGATGACCCGGAAATAATAAACAATGCTGATGGCAGAATTGACAACCGCTGCAATCACCAACCACGAATAGTCCGGAAACGCCTGTGCAAAAAGGAAATATTTACCAAAAAAACCGGCTAACGGCGGAATGCCTGCCATCGAAAGCAGGGCTACGGTCATGCCGAATGCAGCAAGTGGCTGTCTGCGGCCCAGGCCGCGAAAGGCATTAATGCCGGTCGTTTCTTCCGGTTTCTGCTGCGCCACTAATATAAACACGGTAAATGCACAAACCGTCGCCACGGCATACGAAAGGGTATACAGTAACAAAGCGCCACCACCAGATCGGGTGCAGGCTAAAATTCCAAGCAGCAAATACCCGGCATGCGCAATGCTGGAATAAGCCAGCATGCGTTTGAACCCGGTTTGAAACAGTGCAGTCAGGTTGCCGATACTCATCGTGAGCAGGGCCATGACGGCTAAGGTAGGCGCCCAGACGCCTGAAATTTGAGCAAAACTCACATCGAACAAACGGAAAAAAGCAGCAAATCCGGCCATTTTTACCACGGTTGCCATAAACAGGGTAACCAGGTTGGGGCTGCCTTCGTACACATCGGGGCTCCAAAAATGGAAAGGCGCTGCGGCCACTTTAAAACTCAACCCGATCAACACGAAGAGGATGCCGACCTTCAGCATGGCCGGTACCTGATCACCAGATGCAACTACTTTTCCGATTTCCGGCAGGCTAAAACTCGCGGTTGCGCCGTAAATCAGGGTAATGCCAAACAAAAGGATACCCGTTGCAAAGGCGCCCATGAAAAAGTATTTCAAGGCAGCCTCATTGGACGCGGGGTGGTTTTTCCGGATACCGGCCAGCACATACAAAGGGATGGACAGGATTTCTATCCCCAAAAAAAGCATGATCAGATTGTCGAATGAAACCAGGCACAAAGCGCCACAAAGGCTGAAAACCAGCAGGGCTTTAAAATCGCCAAAGTTTTCGGAATCCCCCTGATAACCCGACCGGCCCAACAAGACGATCAACAAAGTAATAAAAATGGCAACGCTGCCAAACGCCAGGGCGTAGTGATCGAACGTCAGCATGTTGACAATGGAAAAGGGTTCCGCCCAAAACCGGTCCCAGATCGTTGCAACCAAAGCAAGAACCAATCCGGCTGCCGCAATGGCCTGCACAACGGCGCGTCTGGAAGCATTCAATCCGGCAAAAAGGGTAAAAACTCCCGTGAGGGCTAATATGATAAGCGCTTTCATGGCATTATTTCATTTCAAGTAGAAGGCCGGTTGCAGCCTTGGTTAAATCGAGTACAGGCTGTGGGTATACGCCCAGCACGATGACTAAAGCGGCGATTATGCCCAGCACAATCAATTCGCTGCCGCGCACATCCCGAAAGCCTTCCGTGAGGGCCTTTGCCGGGCCAAACATGGCAAACTGGTAGATGCGCAACATATAAACGGCGCATAAAATGAGCGTCAATCCGGCCGTAGCCGCTGCCCAGATCTGGTATTCGTACAATCCTTTCAGCAGCAACAATTCACCGGCAAACCCGTTGGTGAGCGGCACGGCTACGGTTCCCAGCATAATGACCATGAACAGGGCGGCAAACACCGGCGCCTGTTTGGCAATCCCGCCCAACTCGTTCAATTGCCGCGATTTGGTACGGTTTTCAATAATATCGCTGACGAAAAACAAGCCGACAATGTTGATCCCGTGGTTGAGCATCTGGAGGATAGCGCCCTGCAAAGCCGTTTCGTTGCCCGCAAACACCCCAGCTGCAATCAACCCCACGTGGGCGATGGAAGCATACGCAATGATGCGTTTGATGTCCTGCAACCGGATGGCAATCAGTGACCCATAAATAATGCCCACGATGGCTAAGCCGATGAAAACCGGGTACCACTGTTCCGCGCCTGCCTGCAAAGGAAGCATCCACCGGATGACCCCGTAAATGCCCATTTTCAGCATGATGCCAGACAGCAGCATGGCGCCGCCGGTGGGCGCGTTGAC
>JALHRK010000254.1 GCA_022841505.1 Saprospiraceae bacterium
ATGACGGAGCAGTCGCTTCATCGCCCAATCGAACCGAATCAGTTTTTTTGCCACTTTTGAACGGTTTTAGGCATAAAAATACGACAAAATTGTGACTTCTCAACTGTCTTGATACGACAAAAACAACTACATACACCTCACTCCACCCCCTCACCTCACCACCGTCACCCCCCCCTTCTTCTTCACCGCCATCACCCGCCCGCAATGAAACACCGTCGCCTGCATCCACCAGGTATATACCCCCTGGCCCTGCCCGCGTCCGCGGAACAAGCCGTTCCAGCCCGTTTCAGGATCTTTGGTGTGAAAAAGCTGGTTGCCCCAGCGGTCGAAGACCATGAGCTCGAACGACTGCACCAGCACGTCAGTCGCTGCATAAACCTGGAAGGCGTCGTTGATGCCATCGCCGTTGGGACTGAACGCGTTGGGCACATACAATGGCGTATCGTCGGGGCTGCCTTCGTAGGCGACGGTGATGGTTTGCACCAACGTATCGCAGTTATTGATGGCGGTGAGCCGGTATTCGCCGGCGGTGTCTACAATGCGTTGGGCGGCCGTTTCGCCATTGTCCCAAAGGAAACGCAGGTTGCCGTCGTCGCCCGAAAGGGCAAAGACCTCTAAGGTGATGGATTCGGCGTTGCAGGGGAGGATGGTATTGGCCACCTGTACCTGCAAACCCGGCAAAGCGCCGATTTGCAGGGTTGAAGTCTGTATACATCCGTTGCCGTCTTCCACCGCTAACGAATACGCCCCGGGCACCAGGGGTTCAAACAAGCCAGTTGTCTGAAAAGCACCGCCATTCAGGGCATAACCCATCAAGTTCTGTCCGGATACTTCGATGCTTCCGGAAGGTTGGTTGGGGCAACTTGCTATGCCATTGACCTGGAATTCGGGTAATTCAAATGCCGTCACTGTGACGATGACCACCGAGTCGCAGCCCGACGCGTTGACAAAAGTAAATTCGGTGGTCGTACCTTGTTCGAGTGGAGTGCCATTATAGTCCACCGCATTTCCCGGGCAGGTGTTTATCTCCAGAGTAGCCATGCTGGCCGGCAATGCATTTACCGTTACCGTCACAATTGAATCGCAGCCCACTGCATTGGTTAACGTAAAATCCATGGTTGTGCCTGCTGATAGTGTCGCGCCGTTATAGACCACCGTGCTGCCCGGACAAGTTGATAACACAAGCGACGAAGTGCTTGGGGACAGTGGTTCTACCGTCACCGTGACAATAGAATCGCAACCTACTGCATTGGTCAGGGTAAAATCCATAACTGTCCCAACAGCAAGGGTCGTCCCGGCGTACGTGACGGTACTGCCAGGGCAGGCTTGTAAGGTCAGGGAGGATGTGCTGGGGAAAACAGGAACAACGGTCACGGTGACAAGGGAATCGCAGCCTACTGTATTGGTCAGGGTTAAATCCATGGTGGCGCCAACCGGGAGCGGTACGCCATTGTATTCCACCGTATTTCCTGGGCAAACGCCCAACGTTAGCGAAGCCGTTGTTTGGGGGCAAGTTAGCCGCCAGTTGATCAGCATTTCCACATCACAGCCCACCAAGGCAGTATCTATGCGCACCGTGTCGGGGGCGAGGCCCAAAGGCAACGCCGCTGCGTCAATCATCAAGCCATAAGCGGTAGAAAGGATATTGGAAAAACCATATTGCCCGCCGGTTTGGGAGAATACCGTGTCTAACGGCACATTCCCATCCAACAAAATAAAAGGTACGTTGACGAGCAGGGAATCCCCCGCGTCAAGGGCGCCATTGTTGTTGAGATCCCAATAAACCTGTCCCCGAAAACTTCCAAATCCGGCCAACAACTCCAACGTCAGCGGATCGGAATTGAGCGAGCAACCTTCGTTGGTGGTCATGTGGAGATAATAATCGCCACTTTGGGTCACCGTAATTTCCGGAGCTGTAGCCGAAACCGCCCCCTGCGGCTGGCCATTAAAAAACCACTGGTAGGCCGATACGCCGGGCACATCCGGGAAACACAGGACATCCGGGCTGCAGCGGGTATGGCAGCCGGAAGGGATCAGGTTGATGTTGGGGCCGGCCAATATGGTGTTTGGATCGCTGGTGTTGGCGCAACCCCATTCATTGGTGGCGGTCACTTCGTATTGCCCGGCAAGGGTTGTTTCCAGCACGTTTCCCAAAACGCCCGACGACCATGCATAATTTACGGCTGCTTCCGGGTTGTTGACGCTCATGGTGACCAGCGTGCCTTCGCAGACCATTCCCGCAGGCATGGCAGATATGACCGGCAGGTTTGGTAATGGCCTGACGATGACGAGAAATGGCCCTTCCAGATGAATGCAGCCCATAAGAACATCTGTCACGGTTACAAAAACTTCGTGTTCGCCTTCTGGTAGCAGGTTGTTTTGCTTTTGCGAAAACTCGATTTGAGTACCCGCCTCGCCATTGCTCCACAGGTAGGTTTGACCAGGTAGTTCGATGACCTCTAAAAAAACATCCGCTCCTGAACAAACGGACAGTGAACCGTATTCGTAACCAGTTGCCAAGCCTTCTGCATTGTAGTTCAATGCCCGTATGGTCGTTTGTGGCGCAGGGATGACTTTCACCAGCACAGCTCCCGGACTGTATTGGCAACCGATTGCATTGCTGACGACAACGGAATATACGCCTTCTTCCCGCACCCAAATTGTTTGAGCCGTCTCGCCGGTACTCCAGGCCCAGGCTACCCCGCCGGAAGGAGGAGTCAGCAGGGAGCTGTCGCCTTCGCAGATGGGAGAGGTAAAGGTGATGGAACCGCTCAGGGTATTGGGGGTTATGACAAGGTCCTGGCTGAACGTATTGATGCAGCCATAGATGTTCGTTGCCTCCAGTCGGACGGAGTAAGTCCCCGGAGTTTTATAGCGGTGGAAAGTTTGTCCCAACCCGGAGGTATCGGCTGCACCCGAAACAGGGTCGCCAAAATGCCAAACCAGTCTGGCCGAACTGGCGGCTGTTTCCGCAGAAAAGGGGAGGGCGGTATCGGCACATTTGACCGCTGGAAGTTCGAACGATACATCTGGCGCGCCAGCTACAACAACTTGCTGGGTTTTGGTAACACTGCACCCGCTGGTTGCTATTGCCGTCAAGGTGACCGTATAGGCGCCGGCAGAGGGGTAGACATGTGAAGGATCTTTATCGGCGCTGGTGTTCGCCGCACCGGAAGTTGGATCACCGAAGTCCCACTGCCACGAAGCAACACTTTCTATGGGGAGGTAGGTAGAAGTGTTGAAAAAATGGACAGAATCGCCCGCACAAGCAGTTTCGTAAAAGAAATTCGCGGCAAGCGGTACGGTATCCACGCCTGATCCAAAACAACGTTCCGGATCGGGCGTCAAGCCTTGCCCAAACAAATACACCGCAAAAAAGCCCGCGCTACTGAAGGTATGCGAGGGGTTCTCCAGATTGGAAGTATTGGCTGCACCGGAGGCTGGATCTCCAAAATCCCAGTCCAGCGTTCCCGGAATATAGGCCGGAGAAGTGTTGAGGTAATTGGAAATATTGCAAACTGGCGTAGCCTGAATCTCGAATTGGATGGCGGTGTTCGGGTCGCATTCGATCGGCGTCCCGGTTCCCGGAGGCGCATTGCAGGGGAAGCCGCCGCCATCCGGGCCGCAATAAAAAAACAAGGTTAGCTGATTGGATAACGCTTTGCAGCCATTGTGATCGGTCACTTCGACCCGGTAATCGCCCAAAACAACCGTTGGATAGGTGATGTTCGTTGCGCCCGGAATAGGATTTTCGTCGTGAAACCACTGGTACGTATAACCTTCCTCCGTATCGAGCGCATAAAGCGTTGAGGGCGGATCGCCGGGGCAAATCCCCGTATTGTCTGGCGTAGAAGCCAAAATATCCGGCTGTCCATAACTGTCCATGTGGAATAAGGATTCACCGGTACAGCCAAAACTATTGGTCGCCAAAACCTGGTAGTAGCCAAATGGCAGGTCGGGCATGGCCGCATTGGAAACCTGAGCGCCGGTTGCGTTTTTCCAGGAATAGTCGCTGTAGAGCTCCGTTGTTTGCAAAATTGCGGTTTCGCCAGGGCATAAGGCCTCCGGATGGATGACCTGGGGCTTTGGAGTGGGATTTATCGTAATTGGAATAGAAAGGTTTTGATTGCATACCGAAAGCGCCAGCGTGACCGGGCCAGCTTTGTGCCACAGAATTTCAATAGTACTGGAATTTGGCGTGCCAAGAATGGTGCCGGCGTCGGTGGGGGTGATCGTCCAGGTGTAGTTCACCCGATCAAAGGGTGGGGCAGTATAAACGGACGTTTCTTCAGCACACAAAAGGGTATCCCCAACGATGGAAAGGGGTGGCAAATGCATCAGGTTAATTGCTATTGGATTGGAACGACACCCCTGCGGACTTAACTGGGTAACAACAAGTTGATAAGGCGGCGATGGGCCCCACTGTACCGTAATGACTTCCCCTGTTCTGATTGTATTACTCAAACCACCAACGTGCCCCGTAAGTCGCCATTCAATGCGGTGCCCTGGAAGTTGCCCTGCTGCTGAATAAGTATATTCCACCCCCGGACAAATAGCCGTTTCACCGTCAACCCCGCCAGGAGGAGCAGTCATTCCAACCACCTGCACAGGAAGGCTGTAAAGGGGGATACAGTAACTATTCGGTGCAGCAGGACGGATAATGATGCTGAAACTTCCGGATCCGAATGTCCAGGGAATCGCCATAGATTGGGCAGCGCCTGCTGACGTCCATACAATCGAACCGTCGGCAGCTTCTACTTCCCAATGGCTGGCCACCATTGTACTACTACCGGGTAGTCTGGCAGAATATGGAACAGAGGATCCCTCACAAACTTCCCCAGGGCCCTCTATATAAAAATCATTTTGAATGGATACCCAAATTGTATCTGCGCCCCCGCATTCCAAATAACAGTTGTAATATTCTACAGCTACCCATTGCGGCTCGGTACTCAGGGTGTTTGTCCACTGTATTTCCACTTCATTTGTTCCCTGACCATTTTGGATATTGCCCATCGAAGAAACCGCCCAGGTATATTCGATGCCGCCATATGAAGGGATGGCGTATGCCGCCAATTGGTCCCGGCAAACCTGCACAGGGCCACTGATTTCCGCGCTTTCGCTAATAATAGGCACCCGCATGCGGTTGGGGGCGGCGCAAAAACTATTGGTCGCACAATTTTCCACCCGGAGTTCCACGTACCCTTCGGGGCCGTTGTCCCAGTCAATGGTAATAAAATTATCGGCCAGTCCGCCTCCATCTGTTACAACGCCATTGGGGCTTATCGCCCAAAAAAAAGTACCGCAATCAGAATCCGTTGTATAGGTCACCGCGCTTCCTTCACATATAGTACCCCGGCAGGTAAGATCGGGCGCCAAAACCGGCGAGACCACCACCGTCAAAAACGTCGTATCCATGCACAGGCATTCGTTGTAGGCAATGAGCGCCATGCGATAGGTTCCGGAAACTGCCCAGGCAAATTCAGGATTCAGTTCGGCAGAAAAACGGCCATTGCCAAATTGCCATAAATAAGTGGCTTCCCCTTGCGTAGTATTGGTAAAATCCACCGATTGACCCTGACATATCCGAAGCGTATCGCCATCGGCTTGGGGATTCGTACTGAAACTGCTTTCGGGGATGGGGATGATGTTGACGCACCGCTGTATCCTGTTGAAATTGCTGATAAATGCTCCAACACTAACCGTACCAGATCCTGGGCTTCCCCATAAAACTTCTATATATTGACCATTGTTAAATATTTCGTAGCTGGTTTCACCGGTGACGATCCAGTTCAGGTTAGCAAGAGGTTCCGTTCCGGACGACGCGGTATAACGCACTTTCGCACCTGCACAGACTTGCTCACAACACTGAACAGGCAGGGGATTCTGATTGGCCATACTTCCCGTCACCTGAACGTGCCCGGGCCTGCCGTTGAAGGGCACATTCTCAAGGTTTCCGTTTAGGATTTCTATGGCGATCGGCGTGTTGCTAAAGGTTACTTCGGAAGTGCATGCCCCCGATAAGACGTTAAAACACAAGCAAAAAATGGTGCCGCCATCGGGACGTGATATCCCGCTAACATCAGGGTCATTCCAGGTCATTGTAATGATACCGGGCTCCGGATTTCCAAAGGAGGCAGACGACAGTCCATTCAGATTGAGGTTTGTAACGCCTGTGAATTGCAAAACAGCCGGATCGTAGCTGATGCTGAACTGCATCCCCAATATATCAAAAAAGCCGTTAACGGTCACTTCTAAACATGCCTGCTGGCCGATGACCGCATTAGTTGCATCCCCAATCGTCAAGGTAAAGCCGCTGGGCGGTGGCGGTGGCGGTAAGACTATATTGTCGGCAGGGCAAAACTGGGAAGCATCCGAGCTCAGGGTTAAGTCGAAATTGCAATCAATGATCTGAACCGGGAATGGCCCTAACTGAAAGACTTCCCCGGTATTGGTATGGACAGTCGCCCAGAAATTGATCACAGTTACACCAAGTGTGGAATAATCCCGGCAAAATTCTGCGTATCCACCGTTCTGGAAATCAGGCACTATAAGAGGAGAGGGGGACCATTGGACGGGGCCGCTAATGAGCGCCATACCTCCCTGTATGTTACTCATCACCCTAATGGCCACACAGGCCTCAGCCGCACATACAGTCGAAGGCCCGGAAATGTAATAAGGAGGAACATTTTGCCCCTTCGCAACCGAAGTCATCAACATCAGGAAAATACCAAAAAGGAGCAGGTGTTTTTGGAAAAATGATTTCATAACATGGGATTTAATCCCCCGTGCTGTCAGACACGAAGGTGACTTCATAAATAAATTGAATATTATATGTAGAACGTATGGCTAAAAATGCAGTATACCTCCTGTAGTCAATTGACCACAGGAAATTCATTGTAAAAAACAAAATAAATACCTGATATACAGGCCATTTTGTGTAAGTGCTTGTTCGGAATTTCTCAACAAGCGCTAAGCAGCCAAATAGGAAGGGATGTCGTCAAACAGGGTAACTAACTCACAAATATAATATTCATTTGCTACTAATAAAGTATTTGAGGCATTCAATTATTAGCCAGTGTCTGCTCTTTAGAGTTCGAGAGCAAGGCATATTTTGCCCCAAAAACGAGAGTCCCGCTCGGGCGGGATGACCGGTTTTGGGGTAAAATATAACGCAGCCGAGGTGGCTGAGCGGAGTCGAAGTCATCGGACTATAAAGACAGACACTAATTAGGCATTTTCTGCAACTTCTCCGGTTTCAACACCACAATCTGCCCGTCATTAATATCAATCAGGCCTTCGGTTTTAAAACTGGAAAGCGTGCGCACCAGGGTTTCTTTTGCGGTGCCCACGACTGCGGCGAGGTCGTCGCGCTGGAAGTGGATGCTGTTGCCGTTGCTTTGGTGGTGCAGGTTTACCAACGCGGAAGCCACGCGTTTTCGGACAGAATTGTAGGCTAAGTCGAGCAGCATTTGCTCCTGCTCGGCTACGTGGTTGGCCAATAATTTGATAAACCGCGCATTCACGTCGCGGTTGCCATAAACTAAGGCGTAAAAATCATCCTTTGGAATCAGGCGGATGTCCGAAGGCTCCATCACCGTGGCGCTTTCGGTATAATGATCATTTTTTTGCAGGGATAAATACCCCAGGTATTCGCCGGGGCCGGCAATGTGTACAATGAATTCCCGCCCATCTTCGTTGCTTTTGAACAGTTTGACGGCGCCTTTTTCGATGTAGTACAAATAGCGGGGGTAATCGCCTTCTTCAAACAGCACATCCTTCTTCTGGTAGTGCCGCAATTCGCGGTCGGCAGAAAGGTTTTGCAGCAATTCCTGCGCTTTGGCTTCGTTTACAAATCCTTCAAAAGGGGCGTGTTGATTAGAGGCTTTGCGCAGCCGCTCGTGTTTGAGCAGCCGCCGTTCTATGGTTTGAAGCAGGAGGGCGACGTCGTAGGGCTTCGTGAGGTAGTCATCGGCGCCTAGCGACATGCCGCGCCGGAAATCGTCTTTTTCTGACCGTGCAGTCAGGTAAAGAAAAGGAACATCTGCTGTTTTGTGGTTGTTGCTCAGAATCTGTAAGACCCCGAAACCGTCCAATTCCGGCATCATGACATCGCAAATAATCAGGTCCGGCTTTTCTTTCAGCGCTTTGTCCACCCCGACTTTGCCATTTTCAGCCGTGTCAACCTCATACCCGTTGAGGGCCAGGATTTCGGCAAGGTTTTCGCGATGTTCTTCGGTGTCTTCGATCACCAGTATTCGATACATACACCCTCGTGTTACATTGTTTAATGAAGTAAGGAGAATTGATACTTAGCTACAAATATAGGTAATAAATGCAAAAACCGGAGGCAGTTATTCCAAACTGCCTCCGGCACGCTGCCACAAAAGACAAATGGTTGATCAACAAAGCAGGCACCAAAGGCGTGCTCCACCGATTGTTTATGAAATTGCTACGGTTTTAACGGCTTTTTCTTCCGTTTTTGACTTCGGAAGCGTAACCAGCAAAATTCCGTCTTCATATTTAGCAGCAATTTCGTCTGCTTTTACGTTTTCCGGTAGGGTAAAAGAACGGGTAAAGGTGCTGTAACTGAACTCCTTCCGCGTCACCTTTTCGTCTTTGTCCTCTTTTTCGCTTTTGTTTTCTCCTGCAATCGTCATATAGCCGTTGTTGACCTCAATTTTGAAGTCTTCTTTCTTGAACCCTGGTGCTCCAACTTCCAATTTGAAGGCTTTTTTGCCTTCTGTAACATTGACAGCCGGGATACTAATACCCTTAATGGCGGGTTTAAACCCGTTGTCATCAGCGAAAAAATCATCCATCCATGAAGACAGATTTGGTAACAGATTTAACTCTGGATTCCACTTGATGAGTGACATGGTTTACAATTTTAAGTGATGAAAAGATACGGTTGATGGTAACTCCCCGTTTATAGGCCAAAGCTAAGGCAGAAACAAGTTCCGGGCATTGAGCGATGTCAAACAGCAGGTTGATTCAGATCAAAAAAAGCATGATCCGCAAAGTTGAAACCGTTCCCGGTTAACCCGGACACCGCCTCATTTCGGCTCTTCCAGTTTCCCATGCGCAAGCACCCGGTTGAGGATAAAATCCAGCTCAGTGACTGACTTTTTGATTCGCGCGACGTGTTTTTTTACTTTGTCGTAGT
>JALHRK010000255.1 GCA_022841505.1 Saprospiraceae bacterium
CCAATAAAGGCGAATTGGACTACCCGCATGTTACGCACCAGACCGTGCAAATGGATGAAATGGCGGGCATCATTTTAGCCGGCAATAAACCTGTTGTACCCGTTGACGGTGAAGAAGGGTTAAAAGATCTGAAAATTATTGATGCGATTTATTTGGCTGTTAAGACCGGAAAAAAAGTGGCGTTGAAGTTGTAAGGCTTTCAAAATGAGACGACTTAGTATTTTATTCTTGATAATGGGGAATCAACTGTTTGGGCAGCCGAGATCTGGTACGGTTGATCAACCATCATTATTCGAACAAGTAATAATCGTTGACAGTATTTTCTTTCAGGCATTGAACACTTGTGATCTAAAAACATATGAGTCATTTCTGACTGACGATTTTGAATTTTATCATGATCGTGGCGGACTGACAAAATCCCGAGAGGCTGAGATGATATCCATGACTTCGTTTTGTGGAGAACAGCGACAACGACAAAAATTAAGACGAGAACTGATACCGGAAAGTGTTGAGGTGAGCCCAATTAAAGACTTCGGAGCTGTTGAGAGTGGTCGACATCGTTTTTTCCTGGTAATTGACGACAAAACAGAAAAGGTAATTGAAGAAGCCAAGTTTACAAACGTCTGGCAAAGACAATTGTCCGGATGGAAACTAAGTCGGGTAATTAGTTTTGACCATCAACCAATAAGCAATGTTAAATTAACTGATAATATTTTAGATCAGTACACTGGAAAATATCAAATGGCTCCGGATAGAGAAATTGTAATAACTAAAAACCAAAAACTATTGAGGGTCAATGACGGAGACTGGAGTGCCGACCTGCATTCAGAGTCCCATTCAAAGTTCTATCTCAACCACGGGAACGTACAATTTGAATTTATTCAAGGACAAAAAGGACAAGTGGAGAAATTGGTAATCTACGAGAACGGCACTCAAATAGAACAAGGGACAAGAAAGAACTAACAATGTCGTATTCAACCACTAAGATTGTCGCATTCACCATACAAAGCCCCCCTATTTGTTAGCGAGATTTGTATCCTAACAAAAATAAAATGAGAAAAATAATTGTCGGATCATTCATTACCTTAGATGGCGTCATGCAAGGCGCCGGCGGCCCCGAGGAGGGTTTCAATTTTGGCGGTTGGAGCGCTCCGTATTACGATGAAGCGTTGGATGAAATCGCGGAAAAACAAAAGCAACCTGCGAAGGACCTTCTTTTGGGTAGGAAAACTTATGAGATTTTTGCTTCCTTTTTTCCTGACCATGAAGACATTTGGCCTGGCGTTAACGAGGTCACCAAGTACGTGATGAGCAACACGCTGGAAAAGGCAGATTGGAAAAACTCAGTTTTTCTGAAAAGCGTAGAGGACATCAAAAAGCTCAAAGAATCGGAAGGTGGTGATATTCAGGTCCACGGCAGCGGTAACCTGATCCAGACGCTGCTCAAACACGATTTGGTAGATGAATTATGGCTTCTGATTCATCCGTTGATGCTCGGCGCCGGAAACAGACTGCTTGCCGAAGGCACGATTCCTGCGGCATTCACCCTGGTGGAGTGTAAGGCGACGCCAAGCGGAGTGATCGCTGCCCATTACAAACGAGCTGGAGCAGTTAAGACGGGGATTATGGGAGGTTAAAATAAAGGGAATAAGCACCACAAACATGACAACAGAAATTATAACCACAACGCCTGACTGCGAAATTGTAAGTTCAAGAATTTTTCACGCTCAAAGAGCACTTGTTTATCGTGCCTGGGCTGATCCAAACCATTTAAAAAACTGGTGGGGACCAGCCGGATTTTCAAATACTTTTAATGAATTTGACTTTCGGGTAGGTGGGAAATGGCGTTTTATTATGCACGGACCGGAGAAAGGAAATTATGCGAATGAATGTGAATTTATTAAGATAGACGAACCATCGCTTATTGCCTGGAACCGTATTTCAAAGCCGCTATTTCAGGTAGTTGCAACCTTTGAAGAAGTTTCCGCAGACAAGACAAAACTTGTTTTTAAGATGCTGTTTAATACCGCAGACGAATGCAGAAAAGTAAAAGCATTTGCGGTTGACAAAAACGAAGAAAATTTTGACAGGCTTGAAAGCGAGTTAAGTAAAATGTCTTTGTAAATGCACCTTACTAAACTCAACGACACACTCAACATCTGGATTACGGCGCTCCAAGGCTACGACTACGACACCTTAGTCGCAAAACCTGATCCCGAAACCTGGTCGCTTGGACAGGTTTATTTGCACCTTCTCAGTGAAACAAACTATTACATCGAGCAAATTGAATATTGTTTGACCCACCACGAAAATGCTTCCGGGCAAATGGCCGAAAATGGCTTACTGATGTTCGCCAATAATGAGTTCCCGGATGAAAGAATTAAAAATGATGCTCCTTCCAACCAAAACGTACCACAACCGACCAGTAAATCAGATTTATTAGAGCAAATGTTTAGCCTGAAAACTCAGTTGAATTTACTGTGGGCTAAAATTATGGATATCAAACCTTTGGGCAAAACCAAACACCCCGGGCTTGGCTACTTCAGTGCTCAGGAATGGTTTCAATTTGCTGAAATGCATTTGAGACACCATTTCAGACAAAAAAAAAGAATTGACAAACAACAATGATAGAAGTGTTACGCCAACATATTACAAGCAGGCTGGGAAACGACATTGACAATTTAGACAAGGTACTTGCTGCTTTCAAGCACATCAGGGCCAAACGCAACGAACAACTTTTACTACAAGGGGATGCGTGCAAATACGTTTACTTCATTGCAAAAGGGTGTTTACAGGTGTACGTTTACGACAAAGACTTTAACGAAACCACACGAGACCTTGTCATAGAAGATAACTGGTGCTCGGAACTTGTAAGTTTTGGAAGTGGCAACCCTTCAACAGAAAACATTAGGGCAGTCGAGCCTTGCGAACTCTTCGCCATTGACCGGCAAGCCTTTCAAACGATGATGGAAACCGTTCCTCAGTTTGACAAAGTGTATAAGCAAATCCTTGAAGCATCTTACGCAAACGCTGTTTACCGCATCAACACGTTTGTTGCGCTATCGGCATTGGATAGAATAAAATGGCTGATGGAATACCGACCATCGCTTATGACCCGGCTTTCAAGCAAACTGATCGCTTCTTATCTGGGCATCAACAAAGATGTGTTTAGCCGGCTAAAAGCAAAATTGTAAAACATCGACTTTTGTCATCATTTACGGAATTTTAATCACTGAATTTTGCCCCATCATTCACAATTAAAATTTTAATGCGATGACATCTTATCTATTAATCAGACCACTTCTTCCTTCCCCAACCAATTAATTCCTACAGCAATGGACAAAATTTTAAACTTAGGAAAATACATTTTTCCACTTTCATTTTTATTGTATGCAGGCCTGCATTTGGGCAAACCGGAAGTTGGCGCTTCATTCGTGCCTGACTATCTTCCGTTTCCATACTTTTGGAACTACTTCACTTTGGGTTGCATTGTCTTGTTTATTGTGAGTGCCGTCATTGGTAAGTACGACAAGTTAGCCTATTCTTTAATGGCTTTGTATGTAATCTTAATGGCTGTTTTAGTGCACTTACCAAGAGCAATGGGACACGAATTAGGAATTGAAAATATGACTGCTGATCTGGCAAGAGAAAAAGAACTTGAAATGATCAATGTTTTCAGAAATATAATGGTCACAGGTGCATTAATGGCATTTGCAAAATTTGTAGCCAAAGACAAAAGTGTAGTCGGTTAATAAAAATCCGATATTCATTATAAGTCAGGGTAAGTATGTCCTGACTTTTTTTATTTAGAGCTTGTTCAAAATTCCACCGACGCGAGGTGTTCGTCACCCAATCCCGAAAATAAATGCAGGGTCGTCTGAGAGGTCTCTCATTCAAAGCCGGGACAAATTTTCCTTTATACTTGCTTTTATCACACGGCTCGAGTATTTTGCAACCTTATTTTCAGAACAAACAACACGATGACCAAATGAGAATCCTACGTTTGGTTCGGACTTTTTGCCTTTGGACAATTGCTTTTACGCTTGTCCAGGACTACCTCCAACCAAACTGTTGCGGACAAAGCGATTTTAACAGGCAGACAAACAATGGAAAATTTACAATCATATTTTGAAAGTGTAGGTTTCAGCGAAACAGAGCGCCAAAAAATAGCAAGTCGCTTTAAAAGACGGCTGTTCCAAAAAGGAGAATATTTTGTACAAGAAGGTAAAATATCTTTGCAATTAGGATTCCTGGAAGCTGGTCAATTTCAATATTATTCAATCACCAACCAAGGGGATGAACGAACGACCTACATCTCCTTACCCAATACATTTGTCGCTTCATTACTGAGCTTCCTGAATGAAATACCTGCCCGTGAAAATATAAGAGCGTTAACTGAATCAATCCTGTGGATAATATCCAAAGATGATTTAACGCATTTAAAAAATGAAGTTCCAAGTTTTAAGGACTTCTATATAAGAATACTTGAATGGCAAATTTGCTGCATAGATAAAGACAGGTTTGACCTCATTGCATTAACCGCAGAAGAACGATATGAAAAATTATTAAAGGAAGAACCAGCGCTACTTCAGCAAGTTCCTTTACAATACATTGCATCCATGTTAGGTGTGACACCAAGGCATTTGAGCCGCCTAAGAGCAAAAAATTAAGCCCGGTTTCATTTCAGGACATATGTCTAATAGATTCACTTCTACTCTGCCGAATTTTGCGTCATCAAATTTTAAAAACAAAAAGATGAAAAAGCAAATTTTCGCAGGACTTTTGTTGTTAATAACAAACCTTATACAAGCACAAGACCGGTTTCCTAAAAACCAATTAAGTCTCAATGCCTTCCGAAATCCTTCCATTGGACTGGAATACCACCGCCGGCAAATATCCGTTCACGCTGGGTACTACCCCACAAATTTTACAAGCGGGGTGACCACAGAGTTTTTAAAAGCAGGTGTTTCTTATTGGTTTTTGCCATGGGGTAAGCAAGAAATCCCATCCTCCTTTTACGCCGGTTCTTCTTACCTGCGTGGATTAACCCGCGACTACAAAGATCAAAACGCAGTAGCATTTGAAGCAGGGGTAAGATATGTCGTTTGGAAAGGACTGAACTTTCGTTTGGGCGTAATCGCATTGGCTGCGGAAGGGCAGGACTTAAAAATCAATCCAACACCAAGTATCGGATATTCCGTCAAATTTTGATTATGCCCGAGCTGCAAATGGGTTTCAGTCAGAAAACTTGATCGCATGAAAACGACTAAAATAACAGGATTGCTCTTTATTCTCGGAGCATTGGGTGTGTTCATTCCTTACACCATTTTAACCATAACATTTGACTACCCCGACATTCTCAGACAAGATGTTGGGGTGGTCTTAACAAAATTTCATGAAGGCGGTACCAGTCTTATTTTAACATGGTGGCTTTTTGCCGTACTTGGGCTCCCTATGCTGGTTGCTTACAAGCAATTAGGCAAATACCTCGAAAGCAAATCAGAATCAGTGAGCTGGTTAACCACAATCGGCATAATTGGTTTGGTTACGCAAATGATAGGATTACTTCGGTGGACATTTGTTGTACCCATACTTGCAGATAACTATTACTCAGGCAACGACGTTATCAAAGAAGTTTCGAAGGCAATGTTTCAGGTCGTGCATCAGTATGGTGGCGTTGTTTTGGGTGAACACCTTGGACAATTATTTACCATTATTTGGGTTATTGGAGTTACAAGCGTGTTGCAGAAAAATAAATTAGTTGCTTCCTGGATGATATGGTTAGGTTATGGCGCTGCCTTCATTTACCTGCTTGCACAAGCGGAGTTATTTGCCACGGTCATACCTTCATTCCCGGTTTGGGACATGGCCGGCTTTATTGGCAGTACGCTATGGCTTATCTGGTTAATTGCCCTGGGTGTTAATTTGATACGAACTAAAAAATCTTTCTAAAAGTGAATCTTCTCTCAAACATCAAAGACATCTGGTTTAAATTGATGGCGAAGCAACTCCGATAGAAATTCCATTCCCCCAAAGGGTTATCCATCAAAGTAAATAGTGCCAGCCGTATGGCACTAACCCTTTTGGCAACAACTCGCCATCATTCGTTTATTGCGACTTTCTTTACCAATAACCGCCCATCAACGGATGCCATATACAGGAAATAAATGCCTGGCGCCAACCCGCCGCTGTCCATCGAATAACGATGCGCACCCGCTCCCAATTTTTCGGCTTTCAAAATAGATCGAACCAAATGTCCTTGTTCATCGAATAACTCCAGGTTGACGACCGTTACTTCAGGCAATTCGAACGTGATTTGGCCAGATGCCGCCAATGGGTTGGGGGAAACAACAAGGTTCCAGGCCGGCATCAAAGCGTCTTTAACGCCGCTGATTCCTCCAAGATTCGTAACCATTCGGACTCGCCGGGTTCCCAAATCCGAAATATAAAGCGTGTCGCCCGTGCTCGAAGCTCGGATGCCGTTGGGTTGATTGAATTTTGCCACCGACGCGTCGCCATCGCTTGTTCCTGCGGTTGTTCCCAGCCAGACCACGTAGTTTCCCTCCAGGTCTATTTTGTAAATCTTGTGCGAATTCATGGCTGTAGCGTAAATGAAACCATTGGCAAACGCAATGAAACCAATGTATTGCCCCAGCGGTGGTTGGGTAAACAGCGTAATCTGGCCATCCAGGCTTACTTTAAAGATGCGCCGATCATTGAAATTGGCCACATACAGGTTCAGGCTGTCATCGTAACAAAGGCCAACCGGCCCGTTGAACTGAGGATGGGTCAGAAAAGTAGAAAAAGATCCATCGGGTGCAAGTTTCCAAACGACGTCCGTGGTGTAACTGGTCACCAATAAGGTGTCACTGTCAGCCATCCGCAAAATACCCGATGGCCCTGAAATTGAAGGGACAAAAATGGTTTTGCTGCCATCGGGGGTAACCTTGTAGATTTTGTTGCCCGTGTTGTCCACGACAAACAAATCGCCGGCGCTGTTAAAAGCCAGGCCATTTGGACTGTCCAAGCCATTGGTAAAAATGCTTTCGGCGCCATCCGGTGTTCTTTTATACACCGCAGAGCCCGTGTAGTTGGAGCCAAACAAATTGCCTGCCTGGTCCAAAATCAAGTCATCGTCAATTCTGGAAGCACTGGTGGTAATGGTGGTAACAGTTTGTGCTTTTAGTAAAGAAAAACTGGTGCAGACGACCAGTAAAGCCGTGGTGATCGGTTTCATAACTTTATAGCTGATTCGTTGAAAAATAAATCAGCGGCAAAAGAAGGTTAAGCGGAGTTAAAAGTCGCCCCGTTTTGCAAAGTGGGACGATTTTTTTTGAAGTTCAGGATTCCATGGCCTTTTTGGCGGGTGTAAAATAGTCGCGGGGGCTGCGCCCGGTTTCTTTTTGAAAAGCCCGGTTGAATGCTGATTTTGAGTTAAAACCGGCAGCAAAAGCCAGTTCCAGGGTATTCATGTGCTTTTTGTCCGGATCATTTCTCAATGAGATAAAAGCCTGTACCCGGTAAGCATTGATAAAATCGAAGAAATTTTTGCCAACCCCCTGATTGATGAGTTTGGAAAGCTGATGTTTGGGCATGTTCAATTCCTCAGCAAGGTCTCCGATTTTTATTTCAGGATTGAAGTAGGGCTTTTGGGTTTGCATGTACTGCTCCAGAGTTGCCAGGTCCGAAGCGGAAACGGGTTCTTCCCCGGGAAATCCTTCCTCCATTTCTATCACTTGAGGCAGTTCCAGAATGGCGGGCGTCGCCCAGATTTTATACGCCAGAAAATAAACGGCTGCAACCAGCAATACCCAAAACAAAGTATAGACGGAATAATCTGTCTGCTTCTGCATGATTTTCACCAAAAATCCGGCCAGCCAAAAAACCAGCAACGCGATACAAACCATAAAAAAAGTGCGCAAAAATCGCCCGATGAAAGGCGCTGCATACTTCTGATAAAAGGCGTCGCGATAAAGTCGGTAGGTGTGCAGACTCAAAGTCAGGTATATGGTCAGACTCAGCATAGCCGCAGCTTCGATCAGGTTGAATCCGATGAAAACTTGATGAACGTTCAGGTAATGCAGCACACCTTTCAAGTGCAATCCAAGGAATGAATTCACGATGAATACATGCACCAAAGCAGGCAAAAAATGCGGATACAAGCGAGACTTTGGAAGCGGATTAAGCCGAAGCAAGGCCCGGGTAAACAGATAAATAAAAGGCCCGGTCAAAAATAAGATGACATCCGGCAGCAAAATAATCTCTGCGAATTGTTTGAAAAACGCAGGCTGATAAGTCACCCGAAGGAACATCAGGATGGCTATTGTCATCAACAAAGCATTGAAATACCGGATGGCCGGCCTATTCGCTTCTTTTTTCTGCCAAAGCAGATACGCAAGGAAAAAACCTTGTACACAGCCTGGGTAGAGGGCCAAATCGAGCCAAAAATTCTGTATCATAGCGCGTGATTTCTATTATTGAGGTTGTGTAAACCCATCCACATAACCTCGGTTTTCCTCCGCAATTTAGAGAAAACCTGCTACAAGCCTCCTGAGATCAAGCCATGTAATTAAAGTATTATGCTGAAGGTCATGCACAACTTGTCCCGTACAACTTGTCCCGTATAGCGGGAGCAGGAAAACCAGGCAGCACGAAGCATTGTTGATTCGTTATAACATTCAATAATTTTCTTTATTTTTGTTTAAGCGCATTCTGCAAAGTGGATAAAATGACATTCGCTTTTTTGAAAAATAACCAGGCAGATTTGACTGGGGTAACATTATTGCCTTAAAAAACAAAACATGAACACTTCCGACACACACCATCAGCGCATCGCAAAAATGATTTTTGCTTCTGTCTATCCGATGTACCTCGCAAAAGTGGAGAAAAAAGGTAGAACAAAAGAAGAATTGCATCAGGTTATCACCTGGTTAACAGGCTTCGATGGCGAGCAGCTGCAGGAACTCATCACAGAAAAAGTAACTTTTGAGACCTTTTTCCAACGGGCTTCGCTAAACCCCAATGCACACCTCATCACCGGACTGATTTGTGGGTATCGTATAGAAGAAATCGAAAATCCTTTGACCAAACAGGTCCGGTATTTGGATAAGTTGGTGGATGAGTTGGCCTTGGGCAGAA
>JALHRK010000256.1 GCA_022841505.1 Saprospiraceae bacterium
CGGCAAATTTTATTTTATACTGCGTTGAATTTTTTCAACATAGCTGCCGGCTATGTCTGCAAAATTCGCCTTGTCTAAAACAAAATTTCCTCGCCCTCGCTCAATCACGAAATCCCGAGCAAACTCTAATCTGATGCAATTTAAAGACAAATGTTGTAAGAAAGCGTTGCTTTAAGGGTATGTTAACTAAATGCCCCCTTTATTCCCCCCTCAACGCAGAGGTGATCAGTTCTATAAAATGATGCTTAATCGTTCATTTTTATTTTTTATTGATGATTGACGATTACATGATTGATGATTGACAATGGGCACGAGACGACCCAAAAAACATCAAATGATATGGCATTCCACATCATCAATCATCATTAATCAATCATCTCTCATCAATCCTTCTTTAAAAACGTGGTGAAAATGTAGAACTGATCACCTCTGCCTTCAACGGCACATCTACTCCTTTCAGCCAATACTTCAGCAGTTGGTCATTCCAGGTAATATCGGCCAGATAAAATGTACCAAAACCTACATAAATGGATTCCATTATCGGTTGAGCGACTACTTCTGAAGGCATCACATAATTGGAATGAATGGCCGTCAAAAGCCCGTCGTGTTTGAGCAGATAACCCACATGGCTGTTGCCCAGCCCTATGAAATACAACCCTTCCTGCAATTGTTGCGCCAGGAGAGCAGCGGCGCTATACGGCGAATCGGAGTTAAGAACGATGACTTCCTTCCCAAAGCTCAACATGGTTGCCTCCACGTCCGGCGCCTGTTGAGCCAGCCGGAACCGGTTCAAGCGTATTCCGGCGTCGAGTAAAGTGGTGGAGACAAAATACCCACAGGCAATTTGTCCGCTGCGTGGCACAGTTGTATGTCCTTCAAACGACCAGTCGGTGCCGTACCAGTAGGGGATAATGTCGTCGAGCAAGGTGTTGGTGAACGCCTGGCGTACGGAATCGAGTGTGATGCGTCCGGCTGCGTATGCCGTATTCAACGCCTGCCTGCGCCGGTTGATTGCAGCTTTTGTGGCGGAGTAGGTTTTGTGGGAAGGGTTTAAACGCAAGGTGTCTTTTAAGGTGACGGGGACTGGCGTGGGAGTTGGAGGTTGAGGGGCATTGGATTGGCAGGAGCAAAAGAGGGTGGCGCTCAAAAATGAAAGCCCTAAAACCATTTGAATGATTGAATTAGTGTATTTCATAAAGTGTGGGTTTAGATGAAAACGCAGTATCCTGCCTGATTATTGGTAACCAATCATAACCCCAAAAACCACCCCCAACACCGCCATCAAAATCACCATTGCCGTCAGCGGCAAAATAAACCGCAGCCACCGGTCAAACGGCACGCGGCACATGCCCAGCATGGCGATGAGGCCGCCCAGCGCAGGATTGATCAAATTGGTCAACCCGTCGCCAATTTGAAAAGCTAAGATGGTAGTTTGGCGGGTGAGTCCCAGCACATCGCCCACCGGAACCAGTACCGGCAGGGTCGCCAGCGCCTGCCCACTGCCCGACGGGATCAGAAAATTCATGGCCGACTGCACCATGGTCATCCCGATCGCCGAAGCGTAAAGCGGCAAATCGGTGAGCAGGCCCGAAAGGTAGTGGGCGATGGTGTCGTTGATGTGGCCCATTTCCAGCACTTCTTTGATGGCACTGGCGTAGCCCACCATAAAAGCGCCGGGCGCCACCACGCTGACTGATTTCAGGGCAATGGAGCCAAATTCACTGCCCTTGAGCCGGTCAATGAATCCGATGGCCAAAGCCAGCATACAAAACAAGGCCGCCAGGTCACTGATGAACCAGTGGTGTACAAAAACGCCGTATAGCAGGATCGCGATGCCCGACAAAAAGACGCCCAACACCAACCAGTCTTTGGCGCGAAGCCGGTAATCCTCAACCGGCAGCGACAAGCCTAAGCCTTCCGTATCCAGGCCGGTTGCCAGACTGCGATCCGGATCGAGCCGAATTTTTTTGAAATAGCGCACATTGTACCAGGCCAGCATAGCCAAGCCCGAAAAACAAAGGATGCTACGCAGCCAGGCGCCGGAAAACAGCGGCAATTGTGCGATTTTTTGGCCCGTGCCGATGGTGTAAGGGTTGATGGGGGAGAGGCCGAACCCAACCGTAACCGCCGCGACCGAAATGCCAGCCGCCAGCATCAAATCGCCGCCGATGGCCAAGCTCAACACGGCCGCAATCGGAATCATGGCGATGTTGTTTTCGTAGCCCACAAAAACGCCGAGGCTGCCAAAGAGGAAGGTCATCACCACCACAATCAGGTAGCGCCGTTGCAAGCCCAGCTTCCTGACCAATGTACCTACCGCGTTTTCCACCGCTTTGGAATGCTCCAGGAAGCCAAACATAATCCCGCTGGCCAACACGATGAAGACAATGTCAACTGCCGTTTTAAAACCCTTTGGCAAGGCCCGGAACAGGTCGAACAAACTCACCGGCGTCGCTTCGATGTATTGGAACGAACCGGGTTTCACCATGGTGATCCCGTTTTCCGTCACCCGTTCGTATTGCCCCGCCGGGATGAGGTAGCTCATGATGGCGGCCAGGGTCAGTATGCCAAACAGCATAACAGCCGGGTGCGGAACGTAATCGTACCATTTTTTTGTTCGTTGCATCGCTGGTGGATTCGGTTTGTTTACTTTTGTCCATTGTGGTCCCCGAAGGTGACACCTTTCCAAAAGGTGTTACCTTTTCGGTGAGCCCGACCCCCAAGGTGACACCTTTCTAAAAAGGTGTTACCTTTTCGGGTAAGTCAAATGTCGCGCAAAATAAACAAAGTCACGATGCTATGCGCTTAGGGATGTTGAGTTACCTCAAATTTTCAGACTGGTTCCATCGGAACCTAATATCGGCAGCATGAAAGTTTACGACCTCAATATCGCCTTATCGGAACCGGAAGCCGTTACGGAGCTTTATTTATCGAACCGGAAATTTGAAGTGTTCCCGGTGCGCATTTTGGAAATGAAAAATTTAACGGTGCTGGATTTGTCATCCTGCAACCTGACCCAAATACCCGAAGAAATAGCGAACCTTAAAAAACTGCATACCCTGATCCTGAATAACAATCGCATTCCGGGGTTGCCGGATTCCATTGCCAGCCTGTCTTTTCGCGTCGTATCCCTCGAAACCAATGCGTTAACCGCCATACCGGAAGTCCTTTTTCAATTGTCGCAACTGCGCGATTTATCCTTAGCTGGCAATTTTCTGCGGGAATTACCGGCGCAATTATTTAATCTGAAATATTTAGAAAAACTGACTGTTTCCAACAATCAAATAGGTGTGCTCCCGGAAGAAATCAGAAAGCTGAAAGCGTTGCGTCAGTTGAAAGTTGGAAATAACCCGTTGACTAAGTTGCCGCCCCAATTATTTCATTGTCAAAGATTAGAAGAGCTTGCATTAAACAACAACCGCCTGACCAAACTACCGGGTGGTATCGGCCAATTATCGGCGCTTGAAAACTTAGATTTGTCGAACAACGAACTGGCTGCCCTGCCGGTGGAAATCGGCCACTGCCACCAATTGCGCCGCCTAAACCTCCGCCGGAATAAACTGACCAAATTGCCTGAGCTGGACCAAACTTTCAAATACCTGATCCAGTTTGACGCCAGCAATAACTACCTGACCCGCCTGCCCAACTGGATACAGCAGTGCACCCGAATAGAAGCCATGAACCTGGCCGAAAACCGCTTCCGCAGCTTGCCGACGTTTCTGAGTGAATTGCCCCGATTGACCAAACTCGATGTTTCCGACAATATCCTCCGAAAATGGCCGGCGCTCCCGGATTCCCTCACTACGCTGAATCTAAACAACAATCCCATCACATCAATCCCTGCGGACATTGGGCGCCTCACCAGGCTCGAAGCGCTGCACCTCGACCGAACAAAACTAAAAAAACTGCCGGATCAATTTAAATACCTCCAGGCGTTGGAGACCCTGTCGGCTCAGGGAGTTCTTTTGAAGACATTGCCTAAAGCCCTTCTTTCGCTGCACCAGATACGGCGCCTTGAAGGCCTGTTAGAATACCCGCTGGCAATACTGATACGGGAATTATGGGAAATGGCCAGGGAAAGGCCCATTTCAGCGAACTTGCTCAAACCCGTTTACGATGTATTATCGGAAAAACAGCTGGCTTTGTCCAAAGTGAGTGTTCAAGGGCTATTCAGTATATTGGACCACGAAGAACTGGTATTTTTTATTCGCGAAGAATTATTCCGGCGCAGTCAGGGAAAGCCCGATCAGGCATTACGGGCAGGAAAGGTCTTGTACTGTGCAGGCATTCCTTTGTTCGACCTTAGCGAATTACCCGCACGGGTGGAAAAACAAGGCATTGAATATGCTACCCGGCCCAACCCGAAAATCACCCATGTCTTGCTGGGCCAGGCGCCTGAATTCCACCCGGCCTTAGCAAAACGCAACCTGATTTTCATCAATGAACGCGAGTTGACGCGTTTTCTCGACCAGGCCGAACAGCGCCATCTGGTCGTTGACCCTGCACCTGAAGTGCTGGAAAACCTGCGTCAACTGCTGCTCCACAAAGACCCGGTCAATGTAGAAATTGCGCTGCGTATGATGCAGGCAGGCGGGGTTCCTGAACCGTTGTATAATGAATTGCTGGCGATCCTTCTCGCGAGGAGGCCAGAGTTTCGAGGCAATCTACACACCCTGGCGCGCGATTTGCTATCCCTGAATCTTTCTGAACGGGACCGGCAACTACTCGGCATCCGGCGCAGGATGTTTTTCCTGAAAGAACCTTCGGAGAGCCAACCCGGTGAAACCGTTACCGCGATGGAAAATTTGCTTCGCAACAGCGCTTTTGATGCGAGCCGCATCCTTCAAATATTTAAGGAACACTTCGGCAGGTAGTTTTTTAGAAAAAAGACTCTGCTGCAAAAACACAGGCAGAACAAAGGATCAATTCTCCAATAAAAACAGCCAGAAAGAATCTTCCGAAATTCATGCGGATGGTGCCGGCAACGTAAGAAGCCAGGTCGGTGGGCACCGCCGGGAAAAAAGCCCAAAACACCAAAAACAACAAGCCGGAAGGTCTTTCTAAGCGCTCCCGAACCTTCCCCATCTTCTGAGCATATTTTTTACCAAAAAAATCACTCAGACCCAGGCGGTCTGAAAAGTAGTAAATCATGACGGTAGAAGCCATAATGCCGCACATGGAGATGAACAAGACCAGGAATGGCTGGGACTGAAACACCATCGTGCCCGCAATCACCAAAGGCGTGCTGGGTAATAAGGTAACCCCCCGGACAATGAACAACAGCGCGTAGACCAACAGCAACTGTTCTTTGTTGTACAGCACATAGTCGGCTAACCGTTCGGCGGTAAACAACTCTCTGTGTGTCAGGTAGTAGATGGTTCCCAGCACCAGAATGGCGAACCAGGCGATGAATAAAGCTTTTCGGGCAATATTGAGGTATGGATTCATGAATGCAGTGCAATGCCTGTGAAACGTGGCGCCGATGCCGGAATATCCAACAATGTTAACAGAGCGCAGAAATGGCATGCAAAATTACTGCTTTATAGAACAATATCCCCGACAATTTCTAAACCTAAAATTTACACGGGTTTCACAGCGTCAACAAGGTTTCCATTACTTACTAAAATAAAAAAAACCGGAATCCCCTGCAGGAGACTCCGGTTTGAATGAAGGCGAATAATTCTGTTTATAAAAAAGATTTGGCTGTACTACTTCACCACCAACTTCCCGCTTCCCATCGCCCGTCCTCCCGCATCCAGCAAATGCAGCGCATACCAGCCCGACGGCAGGGGTTCGGTCAGTGACAGTCGCGTACCGTCGAAGGCAATCCGGCGTATTTCGCGACCGTGCTGATCCGTGATGATGAGTATTTTTGTGCCTGCCACTGCGTTATTGGTCAACTCAAGCACCGCAGCGCCGGGCGTTGGGTTCGGGTAAACTTTCCAGCCGGTGTCCGAACCAGGCTCACTCACCCAGTTGACGATATCTACAAAATTTTCCCCGATGGTATGGAAAACCGTATTGGTCAGCACCGGCTCGTTGAAATCGAAATAGATGGCGGCGGTGTTTTCAACGCGTGTTTCCAGCGGCGTGTCTTCTTTCGACCGGATGTAAAAATCAACAAATCCGTTCGAGCCTTCCTGGTTCGTGGTGCTGTCGGGCAGTAAAATATTGTCGAATGTAAAGACCAACGTGCGTTCGCCCTGAATGTCGAGGCGGTTGGCGTGGCTGGCGTTGCCCAGGCGCAGGGTGGTCATATCCAGCCACGGCGCCAGCTCATCCCGAATCACCACGGTGAAGGCCGTGTCGGTGCCGGTATTCTGGAAACGGATGCGGTAATTGATTTCGTCTCCGGCTTTCAGGTAGTGGTTGTCGCCATAACCGACGGGGAGGGCACTTTTGTCGTTGGGGTCGTAGGAACCGATATTCGCCAGACAAAAAATATCGGAAGCCGGGGTGGAGGTTTGCAGGGGAAACTGGTTGGTCCAGCCGGTGCTGAAGGTTCCCAAATCGTTGAGGCCGCAGCCTTCCAACGAAATGGTTGGGGAAAATTGGGCAAACGGATGCCCGCTTGCCTGTTCCAGGCTGAAGGTGTACGTAGATCCATTTGCCGGAAAGGCAAAAAAGGTTTCTTCGCTGGCCGGGAGCTCTTCAATGCTGCCAGGCGCCTGCATCAGCATAACGGCGTCTTCAATGACGATGTATTGCACCGGTTCCTCCAGGTCGCCCGTGCCGCTGTTGAGTACGCGAAAGCGCACTTCATCGCCGGTGCATTCCCCGCTCAGAGCGAGGTTGGCGCCCGACCAGTTGCCCGTGGAAGGCGTACACAGCAGATCCGGCGTAACGGTTACTTCTGAGCAATGTGTTTGGCCCAGCACCGCATCGCAACTAACCGTTACAAAGACCGCAAAGCTCCTGCATTCGCCGGGTTCAAGGTCTACTAAAGTCCAGGTAATTACCTGACCATTAACGCTTGATGGTTGCAATTGTGCACTTTGATACGTCAGAAAACCATCCAAAGTCAGGGTTACCACCGGCGCAAAAGCCGTTTCTGTGCCCTGGTTGCAGACATTGATGTAATAGACGCTGTTGAAACACCGGCGCAGCAGCGGCGAAGACAGGGTCACGCTCAATTCGGGGCAGTTGACAACGGCCTGCACGGGAATATCTACTGTTGCGACTTGTCCGGCAGCGCTCAGGTTCGCTCCGGCGATCGGAAGACAAACCTGCCAGGCGGAAGTGGGGCCGCTGGCGCTAATGGTGTAATTGCCCAAAGGCAGCGAAAAACTATAGTTCCCAAGCACATCGGTGATGGCGTTAAAGGTATCCGTTGCGCTTGCTGCGGTAATGATCCAGCCATTTAGGCCGTCCTCTCCGGAAGCTGCGACGCAGTTCAAATCAAGGTCATTCACGACCCGACCGTTCAGGGTTGCACAGGTTTGCGCTTCCAGGTCAATGAATTGGGAAACAAAGGATTCGCAGGTAGTGCCCGGGATAGACGTGCGCAACTGATAAACCCCTGTTTGATTTGGGGTTATAACCTGGCTATATTCTATTGTGCCGTCGGGGAACGTCCACTCGAATGTAATTCCTCCGGGAAAATTGGGGGGGAAGATACCACTCAACTCATAGGTGTTGCATCCGGTAAGGGTTACGATCATGTCGTCAACAATGACATCATCGTAGGCTTGTACGAAAAGGCCGTACGAGGAAGAACAATCGGGGAGGTCCGAATTGGTTGCTGTCAGGGTATACAAACCCGCAGCATTTACCACGGGATTTAGGTCAGTGGAAGTGTAATTATTCGGCCCTGTCCACAAATAGCTGATGTTGGGACCGCTGGGGGTCACAAAACCCTGGAGTGACCTCGTACCGGTTGTGCAATCCAGAAAACCGGCCCCGGAGGCGTCAACCACCAGATTGGAGCCGACATAAAAAGTCTGTCCCTGGCTGCACCCCTGCGCGTCGGTTACCAAAATTGTATACTCGCCCGGGGGAAGCCCGGTTAATACGGGGCCTGTAACCGGCACACCGTTCCAACCATAGTTATACGGCGGCGTTCCGCCTGAAGCGATCAGGGAGATAGAACCATCCGAAGTGGTGTGACAACTGGCGGGGGTTATGTTTGCGGAGAGGGTGATGGGGCTACTTTGCGTGATTGCGGCACAGCCCGTTTCTGTACATCCCCAACTATCCACTACGGTTACGCAATAGGTTCCCGGCGTGAGGTTGCCGATGGTGGCGGCCGTAGAGCCATTGCTCCATTGGAAGGCGTACGGGGGCAAACCGCCACTGGCAGTTACGGTCATGGAACCACCGATAAAGGAGCAGGCTGGCGACTGAACACTGATGATTGGCACGATGGGAGGCAGCACTGTAATCACGGTAGTCGCTGTTGCTTCTTCGCCCAGCGCATCCATCACCGTCAACTGATAGGTTGTGGTCTGGGACACGAATGCATCCGGGGAAAGGCAGTCTGAGCAGGATAGGTTGGCAGCTGGCGTCCAAGTGTACGTGTAAGGTTGCGTGCCGCCGAAAACTTCGGGGAAAAGCTGTACCACCTGCCCGGGGCAAATGGTATAGCCACTCGGAAGAAGAACCGTAAGTTGTTGTGCCTCCACTTTGGCCCAAAAGCCGGAGAGCAAAAAGAGAGCGCCTGCAACACACAAGCGCGAGATCATAGTATGCAATTGCATGGGATAAGTTTTTATGGTGAACGTAGGCATTGCTAAGTATTTCATGATACAAACATCCGATAGGAATTCGGTTCCGGCAAACCAAAATTTAAAGAGTTGTAGAATTGTAAAGCTCCTAGTATGATTCGATTTTTGACCAAATCGCTGTACGGTTAGGGTTTAAAGTATTGATTTTTAATAAAAATACGCAAAACGTTGTTTTGAAGAATTGATACAATTTTTTACATTTGTAGAATTCAAACCCGGTTGATGATGCAAAAAAACCTGCTCTTTGGACTGATTTCTACCCTCAAGCCATCGGAGGTGGCCGAAGCAGGGCGTTGGTTGGCCTCTCCGGCACACAACCTGCGGGAAGATGTACAACGGCTT
>JALHRK010000257.1 GCA_022841505.1 Saprospiraceae bacterium
CCAACAACGCCGGGTTTAATAACATCCCTCCGCTGTCCTGCCAAATCAGCGCAACGGTGAACAACATTCCAATCATAGACTTCATCGGCAATTTGGCTTTTATGCCACGGCTGTTCATCATTACTCAGGAAAACTGCCCGCCCGTCGTGGAAGCAACCGGGAATACGGGCGTTTTAAGCGATCCTTATCCGGTTCCGGGAAGCAACGGATTTGTGACCTATATCGGCACAGGTTACACGGGCAACCTTCGCATTACTTCGGATTGCTCCCTGCATACGGGAATTTTGGGAAGATCGGGCGACCGGGGCTGGGGCAGCTACTTCTCCGGATTCGGGCAGGATGTTTTTCCCGAAGTCACCCTGGAAGCAGATCCCTGCCAAAATACGTTGCTGGTTCACCGGGAATACGTGGATACCCTGCAATGGTATTTCAACGGACAGGCCATTCCCGCTCCTGCACCCGACACCCTGTTGACCGTCACTGAAAACGGCATCTATACGGTCACCGGTTTGTTGTCCTTAGCTTGCGAAACGCTGATTTATGACACCGCGACCATCCTCGTAGACTGGTTGCCAGAGGTCCAGATACAGACAACGCCTGTCGGGTGTACTTTCGGACAATTGGGTTCGATAGCCGTTCAGGTGTTGGGCGTTCCGGGCAGTTTCACTTATACCGTAAACAACGGCAGCCCACAAACAAGCGGCCTTTTCACCGGTCTCCAGGAAGGAACCCACGTGCTCCGGATCACGGACAGTAATGGTTGTGTGCTGACCGACACGGCAATGGTGACCACAATACCCGTTCAGGCAATTGCCGACACGATTTGCATTGGCAGTTCCATTGTCATCAACAACGTGCTTTTTGACGCCGAACATCCGGCAGATACGCTGATTTACGAGGCCGTTTCCGGTTGCGACAGCGTTTTTGTCATCCAGATCAGTTTTCAGGTTCCCGACACGGTTTTCCAGCAGGAAACCACCTGCGATCCAACGGAAGTTGGCCAGGAAACCCTCCTTTCGGGCTGCGACAGCATCGTCATTATCCATACCCAATTGGAAATATTTTCCATAGCCGTGTCCCCGCCAAACCCGACCCTTCCTTTGAACGGAGGCCTGGAGCTTACCTTGCTGACAAGTCCGCCGGGTTCAATACCCGCTTCCGTCTTGTGGTCGCCCGCGGAAAGCTTGTCGTGCAACACCTGCCTGACCGTGCTGGCAAATCCCGCCACCACAACCACTTACGAGGTGCTTGCCGTTTCCGTAGGGGGTTGCCTCGCTTCCGCTTCGGTGACGGTTCAGGTCTTACAACAAAAAGAAGTGTTTGCACCCAATGTTTTTTCACCGAATTCAGACGGCATCAACGATCGCTTTACGCTTTTTGCCGGAGCGGATGTCGAGCTGATCAACCAATTGATGGTTTTCGACCGCTGGGGAGGCTTGGTTTTTGAAGGGGCAGATTTGTTGCCGAACAGCCCTTCACAAGGCTGGAACGGACGGCGGAAAGGGGAAGACGCCCATGCAGGGGTGTACGTGTGGTTTGCCCGCGTCGCGTTTGCCAATGGCGAAGTGGTGGTGTTTAAAGGGGATGTGACGTTGATGCGATGATGGCGTTGATCCGCTTTAGGTGTTGTTAAGCTATATAAGTTGAGTGCTAATTTCTATTGGATTACTGAGCATTTTATGCACCGGGCATTTTTCGGCGATGCTGAATAGTCTTGCTTTTTGTGCTTCGTCAAGGTTGCCGATCAATTCCAACTCCCGGCTGATGTTAGTTTTATTGGCCTGTTCATCCCATTCCAGGTTTATTTTTATGTTTACCGCTGTCAAATCCCAACCCTTCCTGTCGGCATACATGCGAAGCGTGGCAGCGGTGCAGGCTGCGAGGGAACCTGCTAATAATTCGTTGGGTGAAAACCCTAAATCTTTTCCACCTAATGTTTCGGGTTCATCCGCAATAACGACATTTCCGGTAGGGGATTTAATTTCGATTTTGTAAAGCTCTTTACCGATACTCGATGATATTTTTGCCATAATTATTATTTTTTTGGATAAGTTGGATAAGGAACAAACTCATTTTCATCCCCTTCTATTTTAGGAAAAGTTTGCGCAATCCATTTTTCCTTAGCCTCGTCAATAAGTACTTTGCTGGAGGAAACAAAATTCCAGTCAATCAATCGTTCTTCCGGGAAGGGTTCGCCACCAAAAATATAAATCGTGCTATCGTCCTGAATGGTAAATTCGCACAAGCTGCTTTCTGCTGCAACCAATAATTGTTTGGGACCGTAAAAATTGCCTTCACTTTCAATGCCACCTTCCAGAATATACAGCCCCGATTCACCATAAAGTTCATTGCCAATATTTACGACCTGCCTGGTTTTGCTTTTAATTTCAATCATAAAAAGTTTACTGTACACCGGAACTGCAGATTTTCTGCCGAAGGCTTCACCCGCCACCAATTTGAAATGGAGGTCGCCAGCTGACCAGTCTGGGATTTGTTCGCTTTCAATGTGGAAAAACTCTGGCTCCATTTGTTCCAATGCTTTCGGTAAAGCCACCCAGATTTGAAGGCCGTGCATACTTTTATCGGAATGGCGCAAATATTCGGGCGTTCGTTCTGAATGCACAATCCCTTTCCCTGCCGTCATCCAGTTCACTGCGCCAGGCTTTATTTCAACCACATTACCCAAGGTGTCTCGGTGCAGAATGCTGCCTTCAAATAGAAAAGTAAGCGTAGAGAGTCCAATGTGTGGATGCGGCAGCACATCAAAATTTTCCCGCTCATCCAATTTCACTGGCCCCATGTGGTCAATGTAAATGAATGGCCCCACCATTCTTTTTTGGCGAAACGGGAGCAACCGACCAACCATAAATTTTCCGATGCTGACCGCTCGCTCTTCAATAATCAGGTTGATGTTTGACATAGAGTGGGTATGGGTTTGTGTGCATGAAATTTTATGCAAATTAGTGTTTTTGGGCTTGTAAGATGATCAAATGAATGTAAACTTTTTTGCCAAAACCCTGCCACCGATTATTATTTCTTTACCCAAAAACGAAAAGGCAATCAGCGGATGTTCCGTTGATTGCCTTCGTTAGGTCAGAAGATTTTCTGACCCTCGTTAGGTCAGAAGATTTTCTGACCCTACTCGCCTTTTTTGAAAAAATCGTCTTCTTTCGTTTTTATGACCTTGTCGCCCTGTTTCAGAACGCGGGAAACCACGTTGTACGGGCCTTTCACGATTTCGTCGCCTTCGTTCACCCCGGTGAGCACCTGGATATAGGTGTCGTCCTGGATGCCGGTTTTCACCTCTACCATGCGAACCGTGTCGGCAGATACAATAAAGACCACCTCTTTGAGGTCTTTCGTGGTGTCTTCTTCCTTCTCTTTTGACACCACCATGCTTTCCTCTTCTTCTTCAGATGGCGCGCTGACCTTTTTGGCTTTGCCCGTTTTTTCATCGCGGGTGGTCACCGACTGGATCGGGATGCTCAGGGCGTCCTTGATGACTTCCGTGTTGATTTCTACCGAAGCGGACATGCCGGGGTGGAACGGGTGTTTGCGGCCTTTGGTCAGCAAATCCTGATAAGATGTCGGATCCATGCTGATGCGCACCTCGAAGTTGATCACCTGGTCGCTGGTGAGCGACGCTGAAGTGCTGAGGCCGGAGCCCGTCGCCGAGCTGGCGATTTGGGTCACACGGCCTTTGAACTTACGGCCAATATAGGCATCCACTTCAATTTCTGCCTCGTCGCCAATCGCCACGCGGGGGATGTCGTTTTCACTCACATCCACGCGGATTTCCATGGCATTCAGGTTGGCAATCCGCATCAATTCCGTACCCGTCATTTGAATGGTACCCACCACGCGCTCGCCTTTTTCCACGTTCAACGAGGAAACGATGCCATTCATACGCGAATAAATGGCGGTTCTGCGCAAGCTGGTTTGCAGTTCTTTCAAACCGGCCACGGAGCTTTCCACGGAGAATTTTGCGGCTTTGGCGCTTTCTTCGCCCGACCGGATGTTGGCCGCCGCTGCACGCAGGTTGGCTTCCAACTGGCGTACATTGGCGAGCGAAGCTTCAAAGTCGGCTTCCGAAATAACGCCTTCTTTTTTCAGCTTTTCGTTGCGCTTGTGGATCTCTTTTGCATTGATCAACTGCGCTTCGATCTGCTCGCGTTGCGCTTTGGACGCTTCGATCTGGGAATACGCATTCGCCATTTGCGCTTTGGAGCTGTTCACGCCGGCAAGACCGCGCTCTACCTGCGATTCATAAGCATCCGGGTCAATTTTGGCTAAGAGCTGTCCGCTCACGACCGAGTCGCCTTCTTCTACGTACAACTCTACCACTTCACCGGAAACGTCGGAGCTGATTTTAACTTCCGTTTGCGGAAATACCTTGCCGCTTGCCGCAACGATTTCTTTAATCACCCGGCGTTCGGCTTTTTCTACAAAAACCTTTTCACCCTTGGGTTTCATTCTTTGCTGGACCGCCACTAAGACAATTAGTGCGATCACAATGCCTGCAAGAATGAAAATGAAGGTATTTCTGCCTTTTCGCTTTGCCATTTTTTAAAATTTTGATAGGTTTTTATCACACTGGTTTTTACCGCAAATCAATTCAGATTCAACGGCCTACCTAAGTAGAAGTCCACCACTTTTAAATTAAACAAATATTGATATTTCGCCTGAATGAGGGTCACTTGCGCCTGATCGAGCAGTACCCGGGCATTCGTAAATTCCAAAGAATTAAGCCCCCCCAGATCGAAACGTTTTTGAGCATTGTCATAAGCTGCCTGTGCCGCTTCAACACTGCGCTCGGCAGCCTGGTGCGACTGTTTGGCGGCGCGCGCATTGGCGATTGCCTGCTGGATATTGGTTTTGAGCGTTTGTTCTGCCTGCCGGTTGAATACCTCCTGGTTCAGCACACCCAGTCTGGCGCGCTCCATCGCGATGCTGTTCCGGTGGTTGTTGTAAATTGGAATCCGAAGGCTGACGCCCACAGATTGACCGAAGTTCTCGTTGAGTTGATCGCCATAGCTTTTATTCGGGAAAGTGACGCCCTCGTAGGAAAACTCCGTCAACAACGCGTCAATGCCATTGATGCGGATCGGTTGGGGCGTTCCTGGTACCAATTGAGCATTGTCCAGATTAGGATTCCCGAAATCCCGCGACACACTGGAGAAGTAGGTATTCACGCTCCCGAACAAAGTCAGCGACGGAAGGGCGCCTGCGCGGGCAATGGATTCATCGAGCAACGCGCTCTGTGCACGAAGCGCGTTGGCGCGAATATTGGGCTGCGTGCCCAATGCAGCGGTATAGACTTCGTTGAGGGTGAAGCTTTCCGGATTGGCGTCGGCAGGAATAACGACTTGCGGACGCACAATGCGGATATCTGTATTAGGATCCAATTGAAGGAGTTGTTTCAAAGACAGGTAGTTGATGTCCACCAAATTGCGTGCTTCGATAACGGCCTGCTCGTCGCGGGCAGTTTGCGCCACAAAATCGAGGCGCTCATTGGCTGCACGGGCGCCGGCGCGGATGAGTTTATCGGTTTGATCCAATTGAAACTGAGACAATTCGAGGCGCTTTTCTGCATTTTCCAATTGCTCTTCCGACAACAACACATTCAGGTACGCGTTTGCAACCTGCAACGAGATCGTGTTGATGGCGTCTTCTGTATCCAATTGAGCAGCCTGGAAGTCTATTTTGCTCTGTTTGATGCTGTTGTTGATGAAATTGCCATTGTAGAGCGTTACGCCTACGTCTAACGAGAAGCTGTTGGAACCAATACTTTCGTTGTTAAAGGTATTGGTCGTCGGGTCAATGGTGCGACCAAACTGGTAACTCGCGTTACCGCCTGCATTTACGCTGGGCAAGCGGTTGTACTTGCCTTGCTTGTAGTTCAACTCCGTCAAGCTGGCGTTGTACTGCGCCTGTTTCACCGTCAGGCTGTTTTGACGGGCGTGAAGAATGCTTTTCTCCAGACTCCAGGATTCCTGGGCCAAGGCGTTGCCGGAGATTGCCAAAAAGGCTGTTGTGATAACAAAGAGGGTGATTCGCTGTAACATGCTGATCCGAATTTATTTTAAAAAAACGCTGTTCCGGAATAAGTGACTGAAATTGGCGAATCCAGGTTGTTCAACAATCTGCAAGCGCCGATGTTCTGCTTTACTAACAGACCCCAATAGTAGATAAAACGACTCTGTAAGGACGAATTATTTATATCAAGTTAGATTTCCGATGGATAAAGGAATTAATTTCGTTGCATCATGATCAAAATTGCAACCCGATGGTCGTCACTTTTTGAACGTCCGGATTGGCGCCAATGCCTCGTCGCCGCCCTGATGATCGCAACCACCGCAAGCCTCGGTTACGGGCTGGAACGAACAGATACCACCGCTTTGATGGGAGGCTATGGCCTGCTTTTTTCGGGGTACGTTTACGTGCTGCTCCGCCCGCAACTCAGCAATGGGCAGGTACTTTTTTTTGTGCTGACCGGGATCGCCATGCGGGCCGTATTGTTGTTCGCATTTCCAAACCTTTCAGACGACATTTATCGCTTTGTTTGGGATGGAAGACTGATTGTCAACGGCTTAAATCCTTTCGATCGCCTGCCTTCCGATTACATTCAGGAAGCCATTCAGGTTCCAGGGCTAACCCCCGAACTGTACGCGAGCCTGAATTCGCCCGGATACTACACGGTTTATCCGCCCGTTGCACAAGCCATTTTCTGGTTTGCCTGTTTTTTATCGCCCAACAGCATTGCCGGCAGCGCTTTGGTGATGAAAATAATCCTGCTGGCAGCAGAGATCGGCACGCTGGTCTTGTTGCTCCGCTTGTTGCGCCATTTTGAGCTGCCGCTGTCCCGCGTGCTAATTTACGCACTCAACCCCCTCATAGTCATTGAAATAGCAGGAAATTTGCATTTTGAAGGGCTGATGGTCTTTTTCCTGATGCTGGCTTTTTACGGGTTGGTCCGGGGTCGCTACCTGCAGGCCATCGCAGCCATGACCGGCGCAATTGCCACGAAACTCCTGCCCTTGCTATTTTTCCCGTTGCTCATCCGGCGTCTGGGTTGGAAACGGGCTGCTGTATTTTTTTTCCTCACCGGACTCTTAGTGGCGGTGTCGTTCGCGCCGTTGCTCAGCACCGTTTTTGTAAACAACTTCGGCGCCAGCCTGAACCTGTATTTCAGGCAATTTGAATTCAACGCCAGTGTTTATTACCTGGCACGCGAAATTGGGGAAGACTACTCCGGCCAAAACCTGATCCGCTACATTGGCCCGGCATTGGCAGCGCTTACGGCGCTCCTGGTGCTGCTTAAAGCCCTGTTCGAGCGCCGGGCTTCCTGGCAAACGCTGCCCCCTGCGGCCTTGTTTGCCATCAGCATCTATTTGTTGTTTGCAACCACCGTTCACCCCTGGTACCTCGCCCTGCCTTTGGTCTGGAGCCTGTTCACGCGCTGGCGTTACCCGATCGTGTGGACCGCCTTGATTTTCCTGACGTACGCCGGCTATGGCCGGGATGGATACCAGGAACCTTACGCCTTTGTAGCGATGGAATACGGAGGCGTGCTGGCCTGGTTGCTCTGGGAAAGTTGGTTCAGGACCACTTCGGTTTTTAAATCTTCGCTTTCCACTCCGAAATAGCCTGCTCAATTTGGCCCTTAGCATTGGCAAAAAAGCTGTCGGCGGTATTGTTTTTTCCCGCGTCAATGGATTTATTGGCACTGCTGACCGCCTGGCGGTATTCCCCTTTTTTGGCCAGCACCTGCGCTTTCACCCACCAGTTCCAGGAGTGGTTGAGGAGGCTGGTGGAGCGATTGGCGTATTGCAAGGCCTGATCTAAATAGTTGGCGTCCCCGCTGTTGATTAAAAAATCAGCAGCCTGGGTGTAAAGCTCCCACTTCCGGTCTTCTGCCGCTGTGGAAATATTGAGTTCCATATTGTCGAGCACCTGGCGAATCACGTCAGCTTCGATGTGGACAAAAACCTGGCGCTTTTCCCACCATAGACGGATATAGCCCTTACCCAGTCCGGCGTCCGAGAGGTGATAACTCAGGCGTTCTTCGCTGTAATCGGACGTACTTACCCGCACCGGCGTGCGCAGGGCATCCTGGCTTTCATCGTAGCTGTAAGCGCCCCATTGCTCGGTTGAGCGGTTAAAAACAGCCGTCCAGGTTTCGCCTTCCTGCGGAATGAGGAAAAAAGTATACTTGCCTTTCGGCAAAAGCCGGCCCTCTATCTTAACGTCAGTGCTGAACTCAATGGTGGTAGCCTCGTTGGCGCCCGCGCGCCAGAGTTGGTTGTATGGCACTAAGGCGCCCCAGATGGCCCGGCCACTCACTGCCGGACTGGAATAGCGAATGGTGATGTCCGTCAACCCAACCGTGTAGGCAACGCTGGCTCTCGGGCTTTTTCTGGGCAATTCCACTTGCCCGGAAACCGAATGTGCAGTGAAAACAAGGGCAAGGAGCGCTGTGGCGCAAATGGCAGGAAATCGTTTCATGAAAGGCGTATTTTGTGCTGCAAAGATAAGGGGTTTTTGATTTGAAAATTTGAAGATTTGATGATTTGAAGATGAGAGGGCGATTTGAAAATTTGAAGATGAGTGGACGAGTAAACAGCAATCTTCAAATCTTCAAATTTTCAAATCTTCAAATCTTCAAATTCCTTCACCGCCTCTTCCAGCCAGTCTTTATTCGACAGGGGTTGCATGCGCTGTACCTGTCCGAGCAGGTCGGCGCTGCGCTGGTGGAAATTTCGGGCGGACACCAGGGCTTTGCATTGGCGCAGTTGGTACAATTTCCGGCTGAGCTTTACGAAGTTCGCATTCGATTTTTTCTGGTAGTCCGACAACTGGTGGTTGCGCGCCAGGAATTTACGGGTGGCTTCCAGCAAGGCCATAAACGGCTCGGTTTCGTTGAGCGCGTAGTAGCTTTTTAGCTGGATAATTTTGGCAGAAAGGTGGTAAAAAGCATCCGTAAATTCCACGTTTTGAAGCTGTTGCAAAGCATTTGCGTATTCGCCTTTTTCATAAAAAAGCGTGGCGAGGT